>SBAS01000088.1 GCA_005240145.1 Nitrosomonadales bacterium
CGACGCTGGCCTACGTCAGCCCGATGCAGTTCGAGAAGCGTTGGCTCGCCGCTCAGGAAAAGCGGGCCGCATAATGGCCTCGGCTATGGGATACGGAAAGCAGGGGCAAGGTCATTTTCTGTCATGCCGCCCTCCTGACGCGCGAACGCTCTGCCATGCCATACAGGTAGTCCAGGTTGTCAAACCGATAGCTCTCGAACTCGACGGGATTGCGTTCAGCCAGGTTGATGCGCGGCTGCGCGAAATCCAGCCGAGGCAGGAGGTAATAGTCCAGTGCCGCTTGGTTGGATTGATCCAGCCGAACGGCCACCGTAATGTCGGGTGCCAAGCTGGTATCGAATCTGACCTTCCAGTGGTTGCGGCCGCTTTCAGGAATCTGGCAACGTGCCAGAACCAGCGAGATGCTGAATTCGTCGTTGATCCGCAGCAGATCCGTGGCCGGATCGCGCCGAACGCTCCCGCCGATGCTGGCGATCTGGCTTTCCGTCTGGTTGACGATTTCCGGGTGAAATCGGCGCAGGAACTTGTTCGTTTCCAGATACCGGTAGTCGCGGTCGGGGGTGAATCCCACCATTTCATAGGCTCGCACCAAGCTGCCGAAGCGGTGGGAGTAGACCGAGGTCGATGGCATCCCCTCGGTTTCGTCGATGACCAGGCCGGACAGGAATCCCCGGTTTTGATACAGGGTACGAAGACGCTCGATAAGTTCTTCGTTCGTATAACGGTGTGCCCGGGCCCGGAGGATGCCTTGGGCCGTGTAGAACACATCGGAAGGCACGATCGACTCAAACGCACCGACCTTTTTGATCCACATGTCCGGCGTGTTTTCGACCCTGAGCTTCTTGAGCTTGAACGAAATCCGGTTGTAGATGTTGTTGCCGATGTATTTTTCGTTGGTCAACACCTCGTGCACCGTAGCCCGGGTCCACTCACGATCGAGGTCGGTGCGCACCTTCATGCCATTCAAGCGTCCGGCGATTTCGGACTCGACCAATCCGTCGTCAATGAACCAGCGATACATCTGATTGACAGTACGAATTTCATCCTCCGGCCCTGGCATCAGAATGACGCGGTCGGTCTGCAGGCTTTTGTGCTCGCCCCGAGTCAGTTCTGCTTTGATGGAGCCGTTCTGGTCAATCAGCACTCGGCGCAACCCATAGCCCGCGGGGCCGCCCTGGCGGAAGCCGAGTTCGATGAGTCGGCACTGACCGGCGAACACCTTGGCGGATAGCTCCCGGCTGTACTCGCCAGCCATCGCCCGTTTCACGCCCTTGACGATGGTGGACACCGGGGAGCCGTCATTCTCAAACTGTTCGGCACAGTAGGCCACCTGAATGCCAGCGCGGCGGCACCGGTACTCGTAGTACGCGCTTTCGTCGGCGTCCTGGAATCGCCCCCAACGGCTGACGTCGTAGACCAGGATGATCGTAAAGTCCACCGAACCACTTTCGACGTCCTTGATCAACTTCTGCAGAGACGCGCGGCCGTCAATACGCAGCCCGCTTTTGCCGGCGTCGGCATAAGTGCGAACGATCTCGATACCGCGTCGGGCAGCGTACTCGCGGATCTTGTCGGATTGATTTTCGGTGGAATACTGCTGGTGCTCGGTCGACATCCGAACATATTCCACCGCTCGCAGCAGGGTAGGTGACGCTACCCCGACTTCGCCTGCTTCAATTTGTTGCATAGGTCCCGCTCGCCCCAGTTCATCTGAAAAAGCGGCTCTCGGGAACTTGCATTCATAGTGCAGCGTTCTTCATGGCAAGTTCGCACATGACGAATAAGAACGCCGCAAGTGGAATTCGTTGCAGGGTCTGCAGAGAGCGCATATGGCCGACACGGTATTCGCTTCGGCCAGATTTGCCGATCACGTCATCTCTTTGCAATTACGACGCGTGACACGCACTCGCAGGCGTGCACTGTGATTTCGACCGTCCACACGTCCATCTTTGCAATTCCGGCATCTGCAACCAAACTGAGATGGTAAATCCCTGATGGCAAGGGAGTTTGAGGAATTGACACGTCCATCTTTGCAATTGGAGCGGTCACGGCTTTGACGTTGCGTCCGTGTTGCAACGCGCGATTGCGTTCTACATACTGCGGGTTGACCTCGCGGTATTCGCGCCAGTAGTTCGGATTTCGCTGGCTCCAAGCCTGCTGCGCCCGGGATTGGTTGTCCTGGTAGTCTGGATCAACCTGCAGCTTGATGCGCTGCCACTGTCGTCGGCGCTCACGCTGGCAATCAGGCGCGGAGCAGTAAGATTGATGGGGGACTTGGGGGCGGGGTTGAAAAGGCTCGCCGCACGTTACGCACTGCTTGTTCTCCATGAATTTCTCCATACACAAAAACGTGTATCGAGCGTGCGTGACGAGTCGCAGTGCCAGGGAGGGGCTAAATGGGTTTCCGCCTTCAGGATCGAATCCGCATATTTAAGGGACTGAAGCTCAATCTGAGCAAGTCAGGCACCGTCGTTGACGGTGGACAGACGGAGGACGTCGATGAACGTGCATGGCGACAAGATGACCGGCAACGCCGGTATTTCTGGAACCGGTAGCGCAGCTATCCTTCCAGTACAGGCTGTTGCGGATCGTCATCGAGGCTAATGTGTTCGAGTCGCCACTGTTTGAACATAAGTGAGTTGCCATACGACATAGCTTGATCTGACATCACATCGCAGTATTCCAGTCGGATGTTGCTCCATGATTTGTCTTCGCGTTGGAATGCACTCTCGAAGGCTTTCTCAATTTGATCGGCGGCGCTTCGCGCTGCCGCCTCGGCATCTGGCTCACTCTGGCTTGTGTCATACAAGAGATAAATGCCGAGGCGGTAAAAGTCATCCGGACCGTTGCGCTGGATATCTTTGCCATCATCAACATCGAAAAACACGGCAATCACATGCTTTCCAGCGGCGTTGAGCGCTTTTTCAATTCGGCGTGGCAACTTGGCTTCTTTTAAGCGTCGCTCGCATTCGTCAGGAAACGCCGCGCGCCGGTATCGCGCCGCGAGCCATCGCTGCAGAATGGATAGGCCCTGTGCATCCAGGTGAACGTCCGCCCTTGGATCGAACGGTGCAAGGTCGTCTTTCTGGACGAAGGATTTGTGGGCCGCTGACAACTCGACAGCTATCAACCCTTGTGGCCCTTGGAACTCGATCTGCAATCGACGAGCCGACTTGGCGTGGCTGTCTGCTTTGATTGCGTCAACGATGCGTCCAGTCACAAGTTCTACGAGCGGTTCCCTGTCCGGGTCTGCCGCCAAGTCGCAGTCGTGCGAAATTACGACGACGAACGTGTGTTCCGGAGACTCGGGATGAGATAGCTCAAGAGCTTTGCTGGCATCATCAGGGAGTACAGACCCCTGGTGCCAGTGAGTTTCACGTGACCATTCGCCCATGCTACCTGATCACGAGCGCTCATCGAGCATCGGTACACCATAATCATCGTGCGGCACATTCGGTTTTGCCCTGCCCGCCAGACGCAATGCCAATCGTTCCCGTTGCTTCGCTTCACGGACAAGTGTCTGCGCCAGCACCTGTGCAGCACTGGTAGCAGAACCACCCCCGCGCACCACGTCCAGCAACGACTTGCTTCCGGCAATCTTGCGGCGAAGTAACTGAGACGATCCGTCTATCCCGGTTGCCGCGAGCGCATCGGCGGCTTTGGCGAGGTCGTCGAGCTTTGCCGCATTCTCTTGCGCGAGCGGCTTTCCAGCCTGCCAGTCGTACACGGCCTGACGTGACACGCCGAACAAATTGGCCAATTCAGTAATCGTGGGTTTAAGGATTTCCCGAATACGGGCCAAATTCTCCGCCGAGGTGCGAACGACGTCCGTGTGCGCGGCGATGTCCACCTCACCGGGTACATTCTTGAACTTGTGGACAACGACCAATGGCTTGACCGGATCCGCGACGTGCTGCGCGATCTGGCGGGCGAAGTGGCCGAGGCGCGCGCTTACATCGCGACGTACCTTGGCGCCGCCCGCACCGCTCTTGCCCTGGCCAGCGCCGCCGAGAACGCGGAGAACCTGGACGCGGCCGAGCGCGACTACATGGAGCTGTGGCAACAGCACGAGGCCAACATGAGGGCATTGCGTGCTGACAGCGAGGCGCCCGCGCGTGCGGCCGAAACGCACGATTACTTTACGCCGGGCGAGCACGCGCCGGCGGAGCCGGAAATAGAGGCGGTGCTGGCAGAGAAAGCGGCGCTGAAAAAGACCAATCTTGAACGGCGCGCGAAGGACAGGGAATCGGTGGATCGAGCCAAACAGGGAAAGGTCGAAAAAGGGAAGAAAACCCGCGCCACCGTCGGCGAGCTGTTCAAGAAAAGCCGGGAAGCTCACACTCGCTGGAGCGATGACCAGGTGTGCGAATCGGTGGGCGGCGAAATGAAGATGCACAAGACGACGGTGCGAGAGCACGCGCGGGCGCTTGGGCTTCTGAGCACGGATGTTCTCGAAAAAGTTTCTGCGAAAACCGGGCGGAATTCGAACACGGTCACTTAGCGACTAGGCAGCATGGCCCCGCGGTCTCGTGACCGCTTGTGGAATGTCGGGGGCCAATATGAACGAACCAAAAGCGCCGAGCGAAGCTGCGGGGCGGCAACGCCCGCGGCGAATGCTCCGGCTTCGTGGCGTCGAGGAGTGCGTGGGCTTTTCGCGCTCCGCGCTCTACCGCGCGATGGAAGATGATGGATTTCCGCGACCGGTGCGGATCGGGCGACGCGCCGTCGCCTGGGTGGAAAGCGAAGCGCAGGCGTGGCTTGACGCCAAGCTAGCCGCGCGCGAAGGGCGGGCATGATGTGGCCGCTCTACCCGGTGCCGCGCCCGGAGGCACTGAGGGCGGATCAGTGGTGCGGACTTGATGGCTACCTGCGCGAGCTGGGACGCGCTCCACGCTACCGATTGGACGCCACCGCGGTGCGCGCCTGGCGGCGCGGCGGCACGTTCGGCGGGCTGTGCCCGGCACTGACAGAGCGCGCATTGCGGGAGACGGCGGGCGCCTACGTGATGCTCGCGCTTTGGGCGGCGATGCGGCATAAGGCCGCCGCGATCGAACTGGAAGCGAGCCCGGAGGCGAGGTTCTCAATGCGGGCAGAGCTGGCGAATTTCATCGCCTGGCAGGTTCGCGAGCTGCTCAGCGGCGGCAAGACGCCAGAGGGGCGAAGTGCGGGGCGCGAGCTGGCCAGCCTGCTGTACCTGGCGCTGACTGATCCTGCATCGCTCCACAGCGGCGAATATCTGTGGAGCCCGCGCCAGTACTGCGCAGCCATGAATTCCCTGCTTGGTGTGGAGCACCCGTTCGATGACGGAACGGCGATTGCCCGTCACCGCGCCCGCCTGGAGGGCTTTCTATGAGACGCACACCAGAGAGTGTCGAGGACAAGCGCACTGCGGCCGCTTGGGCCGCTGGCCCGCGAGCGCGCGCTCTGCTCCGGTTTCCCGAATGGATGCATCGCGGCGTCCTGGAGCTTGCTCCTGGCCCGCATTCGGACCGTCTGCGGCACCTGGTCCTGCGGGCCTACGCGGTGCGTGTACGCGCCGATACGGCGGCGGGCGGCGCCCGCTTGGTTCTGCTGGATGACGACGGGCGCAGCAGTTCGCGTGCCGCCTACCTGTTGCCGCTGTGCAGGCCGGGCCTGTCAGAGGTGATATTCGATGAGGGCGCCACGTTCGCGGAGGCGCTCGCCTGGCCGGCGGAGCCCTTGGCGGTCCTGGATGAAAAAGAAACGACAGCTGCCCGCCTGCATGTCCTTGAAGCCGCCGGCGACGTACACGCGAGTGCGGAGTGGACCAGGCCGAAAAATGCTGATGGCGGCGAGCTTGCCGCGAGGGCGCGGTTTCTCGACCTGGAGAGTGCGGAGCTGGTCCTACTGTTGAGGGGCAGGCGGTACGAGGTTGGCGCTGCATGGCTAGAGCGCTCGGCATGATCCAGCGGCAGCACTCCGCCGAGGAGATCCGCGCCGCCCTCGCGCATGTGCCGCCGGATCTGCCGCGCGAAGAATGGGTCCGCGTCGCGATGGCGATCAAGAGCGAGCTGGGAGAGGCCGGCCGCGAACTGTTCGATGCGTGGAGCGCGGGCGGGAAAACCTACGATGCGCGCGCCGTCCGGTCCACGTGGAAAAGCGTGAAGGCCGGCGGTGGTGTCACGATCGGCACGCTTTTCGAGATGGCGAAGGCCGGCGGGTATCAGCCCGGCGCGCCCTCCACGAGCGCGCCCGCAAGTCGTGAGACCGTGGAGCAGGCTGCGGCGGCACGGCGCGCACAAGACGAGGCAGAGGCTACCGAACGTGCTCAAGCGCAGGCCGCCACAGCAGCGCGCGCCCGCGAGATCTGGGAACGGGCGGGCCTTGAGGGCGCATGCGCGTACCTGGAGCGAAAGCAGGTTCAGGCATTTGGGCTGCGGTTCGCCCAAGATGGGACCGTGCTGGTGCCGATGCGCGACGGCGCCGGCAGGATCTACAACCTGCAGCGGATCACGCCAGGCGGGCGCAAGCTGTTCGAGAAGGGCGGGCGCACGTCGGCGCTGTGGCATGCGATTGGCGAGCCCACGAGCGCCCGCGCGGGCATCGTGTGCGAGGGTTACGCGACAGGCGCGACACTCCACCAGGCCTCGGGCCTGTTTGTCGCGGTGGCCTTCAGCGCGCACAACCTGTCGAAGGTCGCGCATGCGCTGCGCGCGCTCTATCCCGCTCTGCCGTTGATCGCCGCGGGCGACAATGACCAGGAGACCGAAGCCACGTCCGGGCGCAATCCTGGCGTGGAGACCGCACGAAAAGCCGCGCGCGCCATTCGCGGCGCGCTGATCCTGCCCGAGGGACTGAAGGAAGGTTCTGACTTCAACGACCTGGCCCGCGAGCGCGGGATCGAGGCCGTGCGCGAGACCGTGGAGGCCGGCGCAGCGCGCGCGCTGCAGGCGTTACAGCAGCCGGCGCCCTCGGGGGAGGCCGGAGCGTCTGAGGCGGGCGAGGATCGATTCAGCGTGACCGCGCGTGGCGTCTGGTATCTGCAGCCCGACAAGGACGGCGGAACGCGCCCGCTGTGGATCTGCTCACCGCTCACGGTGGAGGCACTGACCGAGAACGATGCGGGCGACGGCAAAGGCTACTGGCTTGCGTTTGCGGACCAGCGCGGGCGCGAGAAGCGCTGGGCGATGCCCGCCCGCATGTTCGGCGGTGAGGGCGCCGAGTTCAGGGCCTCGCTGCTCGACATGGGTTTGCGAATCGGCACCGGCGCCGCGGCCCGCAACATGCTTTCCGCTTATATCCAGCCTCGCCAGGTGCAGACGTTCGCCCGATGTGTGGAGCGCGTCGGCTGGCATTCCGGTGGAGTGTATGTGTGGCCGGATCGCACCTTCGGGCCAGAGGAGGAGCGGACCATTTTCCAAGCCGAAGAGCGCATCCGCAATCCGTTCCGGTCCCACGGCACGCTCGACGGCTGGCGCGCCGAGGTTGCGGCGCTTTGCGTCGGGAATGCGCGCCTGACGTTCGCGGTGTCCGCTGCTTTCGCGGGGCCGTGCCTTGCGCTCGCCGGCCTGGAGGGTGGAGGCTTTCACCTGCGCGGCGCCAGTTCGGCGGGCAAGACCACGGCGCTGCGTATGGCAGGCTCGGTCTACGGCGGCCCTGACTACCTGCAGACCTGGCGCAACACGGCAAACGCCCTGGAGAAGATGGCAGAGCACTTCTGCGACGCGTTGCTTGTGCTCGATGAGCTGGCCCAGCTCGATCCGAAGGAGATCGGCGACGCGGCCTACATGCTCGCCAACGGGCAGGCAAAGGGGCGCATGAACCGTGGGGCTGCGCTGCGCCCGCGCTCCGCCTGGCGCGTGCTCTTCCTGTCGAGCGGCGAAACCGGCCTCGCGGATCTGCTCGCCGAGACCAAGAAAACCGCCCGCGCCGGGCATGAAGTTCGATTCGTTGATTTACCGTCTGACGCTGGAAAGGGGCTCGGCATCTTCGAGACCTTGCATGGCGAGGCGGGCGGTGCTGCCTTCGCGGAGCGCGCCGGCCGTGCGGTGCGCCGGCACTACGGCGGCGCGGGCGCCGCTTTTGTGGAGCAGCTTGCCGGCGATCGGGAGGGCGCCGCCCGCAAGCTGCGCGAGGGCGTGGAGCTGCTGCGCCGTGCGTGGGTGACGCATGGCGACGCATCCGGCCAGGTGCGCCGGGTTGCCGCGCGATTCGCGGTTGTCGGTGCGGCCGGCGAGCTGGCCACGCGCTGGGGACTCACGGGCTGGCCGGAAGGCGAAGCGGCACGCGCTGCGCGCGCCCTCTTCGACGCCTGGTGCGAGCAGCGCGGCGGCACTGGCGATGGCGAGGAAATCGCGATCGTGCGCCAGGTGGCCTCGGTGCTGAGCGAGCGCGGCGAGGCGAATTTCCCATGGTGGCATCGGGCAGCGGACGATCATCGTCCCAATTCGCCGAATCGCTGGGGGCTGCGCAAACTCCTTAACGCAAACGGGGACGGCATCGATTCGCACCAGGACCACTACATGCAGTTCGGCGACAAGATCTCCGAGACCGCTGCGGAGAGTGCGACAGCCGAGTACTACATCCTGACCGAACCGTTCCGGCGCGAGGTGTGCAAGGGATTCGATCCGCGGCTGGTTAGCCGCGTTCTGGCCGCGCGTGGGCACCTGATGACCGGCGAGGGTGGCCGCGCGGATCGCAAGGAACGGTTGCCCGCTATCGGCCTTGCGCGGTGCTACAGGATCAAACCGGGAATTTTCGATGACGGCCTGCTGTAGCGCCCGCCGCGCGCGCGGCGGCGTAGTGGAGAAGTGTTCGCGCGGTTTTCGCCTTCCGTTGCGCCAAGAAAAGGCAGAGGCGGGACGTGTGGCACAACCTGAGACGCGGTGTCCCCGGCGTCCCCAACGCTGTCCCCGGTCTGCGTGGGGACGGCTTCCTTGCGCTGCCTCAATGGGTTGCGCGTGCTTCTGCCGTTGTCCCCGGTGTCCCCACGAAAATTCGAGCGCTCACCGCGTGCTGAGCGCGTGCGTCCACTGATCCTCCCGGACGATGGCGAGAGGCACGCCCGCGCGCCTGTACTCGATCGCCTTCTCGATCTTGGTGCCATAGGAGCCGTGCTTCCATTCCTCGCTGCCGAGGCTGCCTATCACGAGGTAGCGCAGCTTTTTGGTCACGCCATTGCTGATCACGCCGCCGCGTGTCGCGATCTCGGCGATGCACCGCGGCCGTGGACCGAACACGAAATCGCCTGTGAGGCAGAACACCGAGCCGGTAAATGTGATGGCGTCCACATCATCGAACGCGAGCTGGTTGACGTGCCGGCCTTCGGTGAGTTGTTCGAGCGAGCCCCCGGCGATCTGCTCCACGGTGTGGACCAGGTGCGCACGCTCCTCTTCAGTGATTCGGCCGTCCGCGAGCGCTGCCTTGATGCGCGCGTGGAGCACGTCGCCTGGCCACGCGGTGGCGATGACGCTGTGCTGATCGAGCCAGCCGGAAAGGAAGCGGATCTCTTCGTCGCTGAGAACGCTGTCGGCCAACAGGCCGGAGACGAGACCGAGGAGCGAGCTGCAACTCTGCTTGAGCGTGTTGCGATACGCGCCTGCCTGGCGGGTGAAGAAGTTCATGCTGGCCCCTGCAGCATCGTCCGACTACTCCACAGCAGGCGTCAAGCCCGCGGAGTGCGCAACGTGCGAAGGGGGGGGTAAGGGGGTGAAATCTCTAGGCTCTTCGGACCTAGACCGAGCGTCCCTTTCGCTGCACATAACCGCATTATTCGATAGGGGGGGGTGGCAAGAACAAGGGACCCCGTGGATCGACCGAACGCGTGCCGATCGCGCTGAAAACGGCCGCCTGGTGATTCACTGATGCCCCGGACGCGCACCGCGGACGACAAGCTCCTCGCGTTGCTCGCGCGCGTGCCGGCGCCGATGCATGCCGGCGCGATCGCGGAGGCGCTGGGCTGGTCGAGGGCTAACGCGTTGTTGGTGGCCAGCCGCCTGCTGAATGCCAAGCGCCTGGTGCGCACCGACGGGGAACGCGACGGCGCGAATGGCCGGCCGCCGTTTTTATTTTCGCTGCCTGCGGCATTGCCGCCAGCAGAGACACCACGCCTTGCGCCTCTTGTGCCACAGAGCTACGTCGTAACGCCCTCGAATGCGGAGGCGCGCGTGGTGCGCATGTGCGGGCGCTCGCATGCTGAGGTGGAGTACGTCAACGGCCCTGAGCGCTTCCAGCGTGCGGTGATTCATATCGCGCTGCTGCGCCCATTCCAGCTGGGGGGCGCGCGACCTGGTCCCGTGCGGATCTGAGCGTTGCTGCATTGCCTGAATACCGGTAGCGGATGCGCTGACAAACCTAGGCTGAATCCTTGACAAACCCCCTTTCAAATATGTAGTGGTTGTCTGTAGTGTTCAGGTTCTATTTGCACTTGGACTGAATGCTATGCAGCAGCATCAATCGCAGGAAGTAGAAACGGCTCGCCTCTGGAATGAAAAAGAGGTTGCCACTTTCCTCGGCGTCTCTGTCGCCTTCCTCCAGCATGATCGAGTCCGAGAAAAAAAGATCGCCTATCTCAAGATCGGGCGTGCGGTGCGCTACGACTATGCGGATGTGGTCGCGTACGCGCAGAGCTGCCGCCTCACTAGTCGCGCTGGCACATGAGCCGCAGCTCGAGCGGACGGAGCGCTCGCTTGTGATCAATGCCGCAATACAACGCTAAGGAGAAATAGATGCGCGCGGGCACCTTGGTGGTGGACATCTCTGTAGGGGTCGCGAGATTGCAGCAGGACATGGCGCAGGCGAAGGGTGTTATCGCCAGCTCCATGAACGAGATCACGCGCGCGACAAACGTCGCCAAGACGGCGCTCGGCGCGCTCGGAGTGGGGCTCTCCGTCGGCTATTTCACGAACCTGATCAAAGGCACGATCGACGCTGCGGATCATCTTAACGATCTGAGCAAAGCCACGAGCATTACCGTCGAGCAACTGGCCGGGTTGAAGCTGGCTGCAAAGCAATCCGGCGGGGACCTGGACGGCATCGCGCAGGCAATCAGCAAGCTCAGCGTGAATATGGGCAAAGACGCGGAGAAGTTCAAGGCGCTCGGCGTCTCTGCGAAAGATCCGCTCGAAGCGTTCAAACAGCTCTCCGATATTTTCGTCGCCATCCAGGACCCGCAGCAACGTGCCGCGGTCATGGCGGCGGCGCTCGGAAAATCTTGGGCGAGCGCGGCGCCCCTGCTCGCTGAAGGCAGCAAGAACATCGGCGAAATGGTGAAGCGCGGCACGCAACTTTCTGGCGTGACGAAGGAAATGACGGAGGAGGCCGATAAGTTCAACGATCAAATGACCGAACTCAACACGACCTTGGGCAGCGCGACGACCAAGGCGGTGGGGGGCCTTCTGCCAGGAATGAATACCATCGCTGAAGCGATGCGGGAAGCGGCGAAGGAAGGAGGCTTGCTGCTGACGGTCTGGGTCGGGATGGGCGGGGCAATGGCGCATCTGCTCGGCATGGCGGATGCGCAAAAAGCGCGGGCCCGGCTCGGCGCTGTCGATGAGCAGCTCGGCGTGGCGCGCAAGCAGCTGCAAGCCGGCACGTTGAACCCTGAAGGGGCGTCGTCCAGTTTCTTCGGCTTTCTGATTCCTGACGTCAAGCTCGGCGAGGCGGCGCTGGCGCGCATCCGCGTGACCATTGACGATCTCGAAAAGGAAAGGAATCGGCTCACCCAGGCGGTGGATAAACCGCGAGCGGCGGTGCCGGCCGTGGACCAGGCGGCGGCCGCGGCGGCGAAGGCCGCGGCGAAGAAATTCCTGGAGGACGTGGAAAAGGCAAAGCGCGCGAAGACCTTGCAGGACCTGATGAACGAGCAGGCCGGCGTGAGCAAGGATTTTCTCTCGGACTGGAATCTGCTGCAGCAGGGATACATCCACGGCAAACTGAACGTGGAGCAATACACCGAGGCGGTCACCAAGTTGGTGGAGCAGCAGGGATTCGCGAAAGAGATCTCGAAGCGACAGGCCGAGGCCGCGAAGGCGCTGACCGACCAAATTGAAAGGCAGATCTCAAAGCAGGAGCAACAGGACGCACTGATTAGCGGCTTCCACTCGACGCTCGCCCAGCAGCACGCCGATATCGAGTTCGAGACCCTGCTGCTCCACATGTCCACGGCGGAGCGCGAAAAGGCGACAGCGGTCCGCAGGATCGACCTGGATGCTGCGAGGGCAGCAGCTCAAGTGGATGCGGAGCAGATCGAGACCTACGGCAAGCTCACCCACAGCATTTACTCGGTGGCTGAGGCGGAGAAGGTCCGCATTGGTGCAGCGATCGACGGCAAGGTGGCGCGCGAAGCGGCCAAGGATGCCTCGGAGAAGGCGGCCAAGGAGTGGCAGTCCAGTTTCGATCGCACGTCGCAGGACATCGAACGCGCGCTCACCGATTCGATCATGCGCGGCGGCAAGTCGGGTCTGGATTACCTGCAGGATCTCTTTCGCACGGCGGTGCTCTCGCCGATCCTGCGGCCGGTGGCGCAGGGGATCACAGGCCTAGTCCAGAGCGGGCTTGGGTCGCTGGGGCTCGGCAGCGGGAGCGGTGGTGGCGTCGGCGGTGTCGGCAACCTGATTTCAAGCGGCAGGAGCTTTCTGGGGTTCGGTGGAGGCGCGACCGCAGCAGAGTTGTCCGGCGCTGCCGCGTTCGGTGGAGAGGCGTTCGGCGCGGCCTCCATCGAGGCGCTTGGCGCTGGCGCCGGGTTTGGCCCCTGGGGCATGGCCGCGGCAGGCGCGCTCGCGCTCTTCGGTGGTGATCTCTTCGGTGGCGAGAACAGTGATGGCGCGCCTGCGGCCGGGCGACATCCTGACGCATTGCTTCCGGCCGTTTCCCAATGCGCCCGCGGATCCCCAGGGCGGCGTGCGGCCGGAAATCACGGCGGCGCGCGAGCGCGGCGTGATTTTCGACATCGGTCACGGCGCGGGCTCCTTCGGCTTCGCCACCGGCCGCGCGATGCTGGCGGCGGGTTTCAAGCCCGATGTGATTTCCTCGGACGTGCATGTGATCTCGATCAAGGGCCCGGCCTTCGATCTGCTGCACACCCTGGGCAAGTTCATGGCGCTCGGCATGACCTTGCCCGAAGTCGTCGCCTGCGCCACCGTCAACGCGGCGCGCGCAATCCGCCGCACCGGCATGGGCACGCTCAAGCCCGGCGCGACGGGAGACGCCAGCATCTTCGAAGTCGTCACCACGCCGACGGAGTATCGCGACGTGCGCGGCGAGCACATCGTCGGCGAGCGCCGCCTGGTCGCGCGCGGCCTGGTGTTGAGCGGCGCCTGGTGGAGCGATGGTGTGGCAAGCTCCAGCATCGGAAGCCAAAGCATGAGTCGCTGACTTATGAGCCGTACCGTCACCATCGCCGCTGCACAGTTGGGTCCGATCCGGCGCGCCGAGAACCGTGCGAGCGTGGTCAAGCGCCTCATCGCGTTGATGCGCGAGGCCAGGTCCATGGGCGCCGATGTGGTGGCCTACCCGGAAGCGGCGCTGACGGCTTTCTTCCCGCATTGGTGGACCGAGGACGAGGCCGAGGTCGATGCCTGGTTCGAGCGCGAGATGCCGGGCGCGGACACCCTGCCGCTTTTCGATGAGGCGCGCCGCCTCGGTATCGGCTTTCACCTTGGGTATTGCGAACTCGATCAGTCAGCGGGCCGCAAACGCCGCTTCAACAGCGCCGTTCTGGTCGGCAGCGACGGCGCGATCATCGGCAAATACCGCAAAATCCACCTGCCGGGCCATGCCGAGCACCGGCCCGAGACGCCGTTCCAGAACCTGGAGAAGCGCTATTTCGAAGTCGGCGACCTGGGTTTTGGCGCCTGGCGCGCCTACGGCGGTGTCGCCGGCATGATGATCTGCAACGACTGGCGCTGGCCCGAGGCTTACCGCGTGCTCGGCTTGCAGGGCGTGGAGATGGTTTTCTGCGGCTACAACACGCCCGTGCATCACCCGGCGGCGCCGGACCACGACCGGCTGGGGCAGTTCCACAACGAGCTGTGCATGCAATCGGGCGCCTACCAGAATTCGACCTGGGTCATCGGCGTGGCCAAGGCCGGCGTCGAGGAGGGCGTCGACATGATCGGCGGCAGCGCGATCATTGCCCCGACCGGGGAGATCGTGGCCCGCTGCAGCAGCAACGACGACGAGCTGATCGTCGCGCGTTGCGACCTCGACCTGGGCCGCTCGTACCGCGAGACGACGTTCGACTTCGCCAAGCACCGGCGGGTCGAGCACTACCGGATGATCGTGGAGCGCACCGGCGCGATCGAACCGGCGGATGAAGCCCCGGTCAGGCGCAAGCAAGGAGCGCGCTAAGCGCGCTGGGCGATCAGCACCACGTTAGAGCCACCAAAAGCAAAGGAATTCGACATCACGGCGCGCGGAATTTCGCCGCGCTCGGCCTTGAGCGGCACATGGCGCACGGCGCAGGCCGGATCGGGCTGCTCGAGGTTCGCGGTGGGCGGAATGACACCCTCGGTGAACGGCATGAGAGCGGCCAGCATTTCGATGGCCCCGGCGCCGCCGAGCAGGTGGCCGTGCATGGATTTGGTCGAGCTCACCGGGATGCGCAGCGCCGCGTCGCCGAACACAGCCTTGATTGCCTCGCACTCGACCACGTCGCCGACGATGGTGGCGGTGCCGTGGGCATTGATGTAACCGATTGCGTCGGGCGCAAGGCCTGATCCGGCGAGCGCCTGGGCCATCGCGCGCACCTGGCCGTCGCGGTCGGGTTTGGACATGTGGGTCGCGTCGCAGGTGTTGCCGTAGCCGGTGATGAAGGCGTGGATGGTGGCGCCGCGCGCGCGCGCATGCCCTTCCTCCTCCAGCACCAGCGCCGCCGCGCCCTCGCCGAGCACCAGGCCGCCGCGGCGCAGGTCGAAGGGCTTGCAGCTGGCGGCGGCATCGTTAGCGTCCCTGGGCGAGAGCGTGCGCAGCGCCTGCCATGCCGCGAGCATGCCCGGGGTGAGCAGCGCCTCGGCGCCGCCGGCGACCATTGCGTCGGCGCGTCCGGCGCGAATCGCGTGCATCGCTTCGCCGATCGCCATCGCGGAGGACGAGCAGGCGGTGGAGAAATTGGCGAACGGGCCGCGCAGGCCCCATTTCATCGCGACATTCGAACCCGCGGCGTTGTTCATCGCCATCACCACCGAGAGCGGCCGCAGGCGGAAATCGCTCCTGCCGTAGACGGATTGGTAGGCGCCATCGAGGGTCTGCGCGCCGCCCATGCCGGTGCCCCAGCAAACGCCGATGCGATCGCGCTCCGCCGCGGCCGGTTGCGCGCCGACCAGCCCGCTGGCAGCAAGCGCCTCGCCCGCAGCTGTCAGCGCGAATTGCGAGACACGATCGAGCGCGGCGGCTTCGGGTCCCTTGAAATGCGCGGCAGGGTCCCAGGCGGCGAGGGCGCCTACCTGGACGCCGGATCCGAGCGTGACGTCCTCGGGCAGCAGGCGCACGCCCGAGCGCCCCTCAGCGAGTGCACGGTGGAAATCGGCGAGGTTATTGCCAAGCGCCGAGACAACGCCCAGGCCGGTGACCGCGACGCGGCGCACCGGCACTGCAGCTCAGGCCTTGCCGGCGGCCGGCAGCGAGGCGGCAATGTGCCGCTCCAGGTCGGCGAGGCACTTGATCTTGCGTAAATCCTCGTCCGAGACCTTGACGCCGAATTCGTCCTCGACCTTGAACATGAACTCGATGAAAGAAAGCGAGTCGACCCCGACGTCTGCCAGCGGCGCGTTGGGGTCGATCTTGCCCGGCTCGAGCGAGAGCTCCTTGGTCGCGAGGTCCTTGATGCGGGCGAGGGTGTCCATGCGCCGATTCTAAACCACGATCTCGCTTCGGCGCTGCCGCGGAGGAGGTAAAATGGCAACGAAACAAGCGCTTGCACAATTCACCGCATGACCATCTTCGCTCTCGGGCTCAACCACCACACCGCGCCATTGATGATGCGCGAGAAGGTCGTATTCCAGGTCGAGCGCCTGAGCGAGGCGCTCGGCGAAGCCAAGCGCCTGCTCGCGCCCGAAGCGGCGATCCTCTCGACCTGCAACCGCACCGAGCTGTATTTGTCGGGTGACTGGCAGGACGAAAAGCGCGCGGCGGTCGCTGCGTGGCTGGCGAAATACCACAGCGTCGACCCGCACGAGCTGGCGCCATGCCTGTACGCGCTGCCGCGCGAACAGGCGGTGCGGCACGCTTTCCGTGTCGCCTCGGGCCTGGATTCGATGGTGCTGGGCGAACCGGAGATCCTGGGCCAGATGAAGGAGGCGGTGCGCTCGGCGGAGTCCGCCGGCACGCTCGGAGCGGTGCTCAACAAGCTGTTCCAGCGCTCCTTCGCGGTCGCCAAGGAAGTGCGCAGCACCACGCAGCTCGGCGCCCACAGCGTGTCCATGGCCGCGGCTTCCGTCAAGCTCGCGGCGCGCATCTTTGCCTCGCTCAAGGACCAGAAAGTGCTGTTCATCGGCGCCGGCGAGATGATCGAGCTGTGCGCCACGCACTTCGCGGCGCAGGGCCCGGCGCGCATCACGGTCGCCAACCGGACGCTGGAGCGGGCCGAGACGCTGGCGCGGCGCTTCAACGCGTGCGCGATCGAGCTGCGCGAGCTCGCCGCCCAGTTGCACGAGCACGACATCGTGATCTCCTCCACCGCGAGCTCGCTGCCGATCCTGGGCAAGGGCATGGTCGAGCGCGCCTTGAAGGCACGGCGCCGCCAGCCGATGTTCATGGTGGATCTGGCGGTACCGCGCGACATAGAACCGGAGGTGGGGGAGATCGACGACGTGTTCCTCTACACCATCGACGACCTGAAGGGCATCGTGCAGGGCAATCTCGATGCACGCCGCTCGGCCGTGGAGCAGGCCGAGGCCATCATCGACACGCAGGTCGGCCAGTTCATGCACTGGATGCAGGTGCGGCAGACGGTGCCGCTGATCCGCGCTTTGCGCGATCAGGCGGAGGATGCACGCCGCTACGAAGTCGAGCGCGCGTTGCGGCTCCTCGCCAGGGGCGACGACCCGAAGCAGGTGCTCGAGGCGCTGTCGCAGGGGCTTACCAACAAGCTCATGCACGCGCCGACGCAGGCGATGAACGAAGCCACCGGCGAAGAACGGCGCACGCTCGCCGAGACGCTCGCGCGCCTCTTCCGTCTCAGGCCTTGAAACCCTCGCTGCGCAAGAAGCTCGACAGCCTCGTCAAGCGGCTGGAGGAGCTGAACCGGCTGCTCTCGGCCGAGAACGCGGCGCGTGACATGGACGAATTCCGCAAGCTGTCGCGCGAGCATGCGGAACTGAGCCGCGTCGTCGGCCTCCACGAGCAGTACCAGCAGGCCGAGCGCGACGCCGCGGACGCGGCGGGCATGGCTGCCGATCCGGCGATGAAGGCCTTCGCCGAGGACGAGATCAAGACGGCGCAGGCGAAGATGCACAAGCTCGAAGGCGAGGTGCAGGCGGCACTGCTGCCGCGCGACCCGAACGACGAGCGCAATCTGTTCCTGGAAGTGCGCGCCGGCACCGGCGGCGACGAGTCGGGTCTTTTCGCCGGCGACCTGTTTCGCATGTATACGCGCTACGCCGAGCGCCAGCGCTGGCAGGTCGAGCTGATTTCGGAGAGCCCGTCAGAACTGGGCGGCTACAAGGAAGTGATCGTGCGGGTGGTGGGCGCAGGCGCCTATTCCCGGCTCAAATTCGAATCGGGCGGCCACCGCGTGCAACGCGTGCCCGAGACCGAGACGCAAGGCCGGATCCACACGTCCGCCTGCACCGTGGCGGTGTTCCCGGAAGCCGATGCGGTCGGCGAGGTGGTATTGAACCCCGCCGAGCTGCGCATCGATACCTTTCGCGCTTCGGGTGCCGGCGGACAGCACGTCAACAAGACCGACTCGGCGATCCGCGTCACGCACCTGCCGACCGGCATCGTGGTGGAGTGCCAGGACTCGCGCTCGCAGCACAAGAACCGCGAGCGCGCCCTTTCGGTGCTCGCCGCGCGCATCAAGGACAAGCAGGAGAAGGAACTCGCCGCCAAGACCGCCTCGACGCGCAAGTCGCTGATCGGCTCGGGCGACCGCTCCGAGCGCGTGCGCACCTACAACTTTCCCCAGGGCCGCGTCACCGACCATCGCATCAACCTGACCCTGTACAAGATCGAGCGCATCATGGACGGCGAACTCGACGACATCGTCAACGCGCTCGCCGCGGAGCACCAGGCCGAGCAGCTCGCACAGCTCGCCGGCACATGACCGTCTCCCAGGCGATCGCGGCCTCGGGGATCGACGCGCGCGAGGCAAGATTGCTGCTCGCCGAGGTTGCCGGCTTTTCGCAGGCAAGCCTGGCGGCTTCTCCCGAGCAGGAGATTCCGTTCGAAGTCGAAAACGCCTTCCTGGAACTGACGAAGAAGAGACGGGAAGGCGTGCCCGTCGCCTACCTCCTCGGCCGCAAGGAGTTTTACGGTCTGAATCTTTGGGTCAACCCCTCTGTCCTCATTCCGCGGCCCGAGACGGAACTGCTGGTGGACCTTGCCCTGGAGCGCAAACCCGCATCGCTGCTCGATCTGGGCACCGGTTCGGGCGCTATCGGCATCGCGGTGAAGTACAAATTGCCCGCAACCAGGGTAGTTGCAGTTGAATCGGACCTGTCGTCGCTCCTCACCGCGAAACGCAATGCCACCAAGCTGAATTTGCAGATCGATTTCCGTCACGGCCGCTGGTTCGAGCCTGTAGCGGGCGAGCGCTTCGATCTTGTCGTCTCCAATCCCCCCTATGTCGCGAACGGCGATCCGCACCTCCCGGGCCTGCGCTTTGAGCCGCAAGGGGCGTTGGTATCCGGGCCGGACGGGTTGGACGCCATCCGGGAAATCACGTCGTCAGTAGGGGCATACCTGCGTCCCGGCGCCTGGCTGCTCCTGGAGCATGGGTTTGGTCAGGAAAAAGCGGTGCGGGCCCTGATCGAAGCCGCCGGGCTCGAAGCCATCACCACCTGGCCCGACCTTGCAGGCATTGCCCGCGTCTCGGGTGGAAAGCTAAAATGACTCCCATGGACACTCAAGACAAGATCAAGCAGCAGGTCACCGGCAACCCCGTGGTGCTCTACATGAAGGGCACGCCGCAGTTTCCGCAATGCGGCTTCTCCCAGCTCGCAGTGCAGGCGCTCAATGCCTGTGGCGTGACGAGTTTTTTCAGCGTCAACGTGCTGGAGAACCCCGACATCCGCCAGGGCATCAAGGAATACGCCAACTGGCCGACCATCCCGCAGCTCTACGTCAAGGGCGAGTTCGTCGGCGGCTCGGACATCGTGAAGGAGATGTACCAGTCGGGCGAACTGCAAAAGCTGCTCGAAGGGGTAAAGCAGCAGGCCTAGATTGAGAAGCGGCGCGCATGCGCGTGATCGCGCTCATCGACGACAAGGCGGTCATCCGAAAGATCCTCACCCGCGGGGTCTGTGGGTACCGCAAGCCGGGGCAGGTCGTCGCCCCGGGCCGCCCGCCCCGGATCCGCTCGATGCGTCAGAGCAAATCCTGGCCTACCACCCCGTCCCTGACATCGCCTGAATTCGCCGCGCGCAGTGCATCGATTCGTGGTACGCTGTGCAGCCAGGGGCGGACAGACTTTCCTATTTTTCTGGCCTTGCGGCGGCTGGGTTTGCGCGACCCGCTGCCCGGCTTCGGCATCCTGGCCGAGCAGCACTGAGCCTGCGCCAGGCCCAGGTTTGGAAAAGACTGGCGCTTGCCAAAAGAACTGATCGCAGGGCAGAATCTGCAGTAACAGGTCCTGCCGCCCTGGTTCGGGGCGCAGAGGTTAATAAACGGGGAGGGGACATGAACAATCGTAGCGGGTTTGTTTTAGCCAGTTCCTTGCTGTGCTGGGCCATTGCGCTACCGGCTCTCGCCGATACCAGCAGCGTCAAAACCCAATCGACGGTGGTGGTGAAGAAGAAGGGGACGTACTGCGCCGACGATCCCAACTGCATGAACCGCTATCACCCGGAAATCAAGGCGGTGATGAAGGCGAAGCCCGGGCAGATGCTCCGTTTCGAGACGCGCGATGCGCTCGACTCGGACCTCAACATCAAATCCCAGCCCAAGGATGTGTTGGGCGTCGATCTCAACCGCGTGCATCCGCTCACCGGTCCGGTGCATATCGAAGGCGCGAAGCGCGGCGACGCGCTTGCCATCACGTTGATCGACATTGAACCCGATGAGTACGGTTACACGACGGTCGTGCCGGGATTCGGGTTCCTGCGCGACAAGTTCCCCAATCCCTTTATCGCCAACTGGAAGCTGAACCGCATGGAAGCGGTTTCCGACCAGATCCCCGGCGTGCGCGTGCCGTTCAATGGGTTCATGGGAACGGTGGGAACCATGCCTGGGCCGCAGGAAGTCAAGGACTGGGTCAAACGCGAAACCGAGCTTGGCGCCGCGGGCGGCATCGCGCTGCCACCTGAGCCCAAGGCCGCCATTCCGGCCGCGGTCTGCGGAGCGAACGGTTCGCACAAGGCCGAGTGCCTGCGCTCGATTCCGCCGCGCGAGAACGGCGGCAATATGGACATCAAGCAGATGGTCGTGGGCACGACCCTGTTCTTGCCCTGCTACATCGATGGTTGCGGCCTGTTCGTCGGCGATGTGCATTACGCGCAAGGCGACGGCGAAGTCGCGGGCACGGCGATCGAAATGGGTGCCAAGGTGACGGTGCGCACACAGATCCGCAAGGGAATGGCGGCGATGATGAAGAACGGCCCGCATTTCGAGGGCGGCAGCCAGCTCAAGAAACTCGAGCCCGACCGTTTCTATGCCACCGTCGGCTACCCGTTGAAAAAAGCGGGTGAGATCCCTCCATATATGACCTATCTGGACAACAAGAAAATCGCGCCGCTCACGAACCTCTCCGAGGACCTTACGCTCGCGGCGAGAAACGCCTTGATCGAGATGATCGACTGGCTGGTGGCGAACAAGGGGCTTACCCCGGAGCAGGCCTACGTGGTCACCAGCGTGGCAGTGGATCTGCGTATTGGCAATCTGGTGGATCTGCCCAACTACGCGGTGTCGGCCATCCTGCCGCTGGAAATCTTTGACAAGAAATAGCGGTTCGAACGGCAGGTCAGAGGGGGCGCTCAGCGCCCCCTTTTCATTCCTCGCATGAATCGTCGTGGCTTTCTTGCGGTCCTTGTTGCGGGCTGGATTTGCCCTACGCTGGCGCACTCCCCGTATCGCCAGTGGGGCGTGTTCAGGCGCCGTTTTCTCATCATCCAGACTTCGCGCGACGATCTCGAGGGGGATCGTCTGGGAGAAGCACTGGTCGCAGAGCTGAACGCCCGGGTGCCTGAAGCGAACGCCATGAACGGGCGCTCGCCCGATGCGGGGCGGGTGGCCGAACTGCTGATGTCGGGTCAGACCATGCTCGCGGTGTTCTCGCAGGATTTTGCGCTCAACCTGGTCCAGAGCGGGAGCGTATCGCTGCGGGTGCTCGCGCGCCGTAGCAGGCATCTGCTCTGTACTAGCGAAACGCTCCCCGCTGAACACGCCTACCGGATCTCTGCCGCGCTCGCCGAACGCAGCGCTCGGCCCGCGCTTCCCCCGCCTCTCGCCATGCATGCCGGGGCCGCCGCGTATCACGATGGCCGCGAAATACCGACTCAGTAGGGCGCTTGCCTTGCTGGTCGCCTGCGCCCTTGCTGGACCGGCGCTGGCTCATGAGTGGCTGGATGCGCAGGCGAGAGATCGTTGGCTCTCCACCGTTGCCGGGTATATCGAGCGCAGTCAGGTCGCGCGGGGTGAGGATGGCGCGCGCGCGCTGCTTGCTCTGGGTCTGGAGATCGAGCGACTGCGCATGGCTCTCAACGATGAGATCGGGCGCCACGCTGCAGTGCGCGATCTTGCCTTGCAGGTGCTGCGCCAGGAACTGGAGCGCAAAGGGATCGCGTTTAACCGGTCCTCGTCAGGTGCACTGCTCGCACCCCGTTCGGACGAGCTGCGTCGCGCCGAGGCTGCGGCTACCGACCCTGTGACGCGCAACCGCGCGGCTTTTCACTGTCTGCGGCTGGAGTTTTACCCCAGGTTCACTCCCGATCCATTACTCGCTCAACTGCCACCCGGTTTGGCAATCGAGTTCGCCGGACGGGTACGCCGTATCGGGCCTCAAGGGTTAGCAGCCGACGAATGGGAGGAGGCTCTGTTTCTCAAGGCTGCCCTGCATGCGCGTTTCGCGCTGCGACCGCTCGAATCCGGTGCCCTTGCGCAGGAGATGCGGCTTGCGCAGGAGGCGTTCGCCGCGCTGGGTGCGACTTATCCGCAGTCGCTCTATCTGCCGGCAGCAAGGATTTATGTCGACGCGCTCGAACACAAGCGCTAGGAGGGGGCTACCGGGGAACCCTGGTTCCTCCGCGCAGAGGCATTGCGCCGCATTGCCCGGTCGCTCGGCATTTCTGCTGTTCCTCATCTTCTGCCTGTCGCCGCTACCAGCGTTTGCGCACCAGAGCAAGCTGTCGGCGGTATCGATCGAACCATTGGGGAGTTCTTATCGACTAACGATCAAACTGCACCGCGACGACGCGCTCGCTGTGGCACCCACGCTAGCCTCCAGGAACGTAGGCGAACTTGAGGCGTATGTTGCCGTTCGCATCCGCATGGAAGACAGCACTGGTGTCGCGTGCATCAAGGAAAACAGGTATGCGCGCCTGGAAAGGGAGCAGGCAGAACTCGTCTATCAAGTCGTCTGTCCTGCGGGAAGCGGTGAGCTTGCCTACCGCAATACCCTGTTTGCGGGGCTCGATGCGCAATCGCGCCAGCTATTGGCGGTTGCCGGTGCCAGCGCAAGAATCATCGACAACTCGGGCGTGCCGCAGACGCTAGGCCTGAGCCAGCCAAAGTCGGCTGGCTCTTACCTCAAGGCCCTGCTGCGATTTGGCATGGAACACGCGCTTGCGGGCTGGGATCATCTGCTGTTTGTCGCCTGCATCATCTGCCTGTGCGCGGGGCTGGGAGAAGTGCTTGTTCGCATCACCTTGTTTACCGCCGCGCACTGCATCTCGCTGTTGCTGCTTGCCTCCGGCGCCCTCTCCGCCCCGGCGATCTTCTTCGAGGCCGGCATCCTGGTAAGTCTGCTCTTCGTCGGCGTCGAAGCGCTACGCCGCTCGCCGCTGCTGCCACCGGCGATTGCGATCGGTGTTTTCGGCCTGTTGCATGGCGGGGGATTCGCCAACAACCTGCTCGAACTTATGGCCGGAAGAGAGGTGCCCTGGCTAGCGATCATCGTGTTCAATCTCGGTGTTGAAATCGGTCAGCTGATTTTCATCACCTGTTTTCTCGCTCTGTGTGCGGGTCTGGACTGGCTGGCGCGGCGTCAGGGTTGGGGGCATGGTCGGGCCCGGGCGGTGATCAGCCGCCTTGCTGGCGCGATTTCCGTTCTTGCAAGTTTGGGCGCAGGAGCAGCGGCGCTCGCCCAGGGTATTGGGATAGGTTAAGGCTGACCTATCCGCGCTGCTTGGCTTCGATCAGTTTGACGAGCGCGTAGAGCGCGCGATTGGCCGGGGTAGGCACGCCGAGCGTTTCGCCTGGGCGGACGACGTAGCCATTCAGGTGATCGATCTCGGTTGCCTTGCCGCGCGCGAGATCCTGCGCGGTGGATGTATAGTGCGCAGGCATCGCGCCGGCGATCGAGTAGGTCTTGGCCAGCAGTTTTTACCAATAGCGGCTTGCGAAGCGACATAAGCGGCATTGCGCGCCGTCAAACCGGGGCTGGGGAGCGGGTGCATGGGCATTTCGTGGCACGCTGTGCGGCCAGGGGCGGATAGACTTTCCTTCTATCCGTTTACCTGTGACACATTTTCGGCACATTGCCCTACTTGTAGACCTCGCGGCGGTGGCCGACGCGGACGATGTAGATGATGAGCCGGTCGTCGCGCACCTGGGCAATCATTCGCCAATCGCCCACCCGGTACTTCCAGAACCCCGCCCACGCCCCGGTCAGCGCCCGTCCGAGCTGGCGCGGATCGGCAGAGCGGACAAGCCTCTCGTCGATGAATCGCTGAATGCGCTTCTGGACTGGTCGGTCGAGCGCGGCAAGCTCGTCCCGCGCCGCCGAATGGAACTCAACGGACCAGGCCAAGCTGCTTCTTGACCTCGGACCAGGGAATCGTCTTGCCGCGCGAACGCGCCCGGCGCTTCACTTCCAGCATGTCCCAGTAGTCCTCGACGAACTCGCGCACGGCCGTCCGCGCGAGAGACTCGGGCGTCTTGCCCGCGCGCCGCGCGACCTTTTCCAGCGCGTGCAGCGTTTCCGCGTCAAGTTTGAGTGCGCTTCCCATAGCAGAGAATTATAGCGCCTCGCCGCTACTGGGCTTCCCTCGAATTCCCGGACAGTTTTGATAGTGTGGAAGGACATGTCAGATGACCGCGAGATCGAGTTCGTAATCCCGCCAGGCCTTGTCCGCGGAAACGGCACGCAATCTTTCCACACGTGCCTGCGCGATCAGCATCCGGTCGAAGGGGTCGTCGTGATGCCGCGGCAATGCGGCGGTTTCGATGGCATGCGCATCGGATACCGTCAGCATCTCGGCGCCTGCGGCGATCATGCGGTCGCGAAACAGCGCAGGATCGACGGGTAGTTTGCCGAGGCGGTGCTTGATGGCGACTTCCCAGACGCTGGCCGCGGACAATACGCAGGCCGATTCGGCGAGCAGTTTTCGCGCCGTCCCGCCCAGCCTGCGGCTGCCGACGAGCCACCAGAGCGCCACCTGCGTATCGAGCAGCAGCGTCACGCGCGGCCGCGGAAAAGCCGCGCGGTTTCGCGCTCGACGGCGGGCGTGAACGCCCTGTCGACGTTGCGGCGAGCTGTCTTCAGGGAGCCGAATTTCCTGAGCCCGCCGGATGCGGCGATGGGGACCAGCCGCACCATGGGCCGCCCGTTCTTCGCAATCACGACCTCCGTGCCGGCACGCGCCGCGCGCACCAGCTCGGACAAGCGGTTCTTTGCTTCAAGGATATTGAGGCGCATGTCGGTCTCCTTGGATTAGCGGGCGAGTCTACACGTGTCTGGCCAGACTGGCCAGACAGAGCCATGCGGCGCCGCGCGGCCGATCGTGATGGGGCTAAACCCCCGAGAGGCGGATGTTGGCCATCGACAGGCGCTCGACCAGGATTTCCATGAAGGCGCGGTCGAACTTGTGGCGGCAGGCATCCGATGCCTGCTCGAGCTTTCCGGTGGGCACCGAAATGATCTTGCAATCGCTCATCACGGTGACGTCAGCGCCGCGCACCTGCGCGCCCTTCTGCAGGTAAGCCATTTCGCCGAAGCATTCGCCGGCGCGCAGCACGTTCAGGAGCTTGTTGCGTTTGGTGACCTTGACCTGGCCGTCGGCGATGATGCAGAAGTAGTCGCCCCGCTCGCCTTCCTTCATGATCACTTCGCCGCTGCGCGCCTGGCGCCAGACGGAAATGTGCGCCACCTCCCAGATCTCGGCGTCGGAGAAATTCTCGAAGAAGGGCAGCGCGCGCAGCGTCTCGAATTTGTCGGAGTCGGCGAACTCCCGTTCGTGCGCCCTTGAGCCGGCGGCCGCATCGCCCCGGAACACTGCGGCCAGGTCGACGGAGAATTCCTCCCATTCGGCGTAGCGGCGTTCCAGGTCCCGCGCCATCGCGCGGCGCACGATGTCGTCGATCACGCGCGGAATTTCGGGCCGGTGCGCCGAGGGCGGCGGCGGCTCGGTGCCGGTGATCTGGTAGATCAGGCTGAAGTTGTTCGAGGCCTGGAAGGGCAGCCTGCCGGCGAGCAGGTGGTACATGACCACGCCCATGGAGTAGATGTCGGTGCGGTGATCGAGCGGATGCTCCTTCACCTGCTGCGGCGACATGTAGGCGGGCGAGCCGATGGCCGAAATCTGCGTCGAGTCACCGGTGGCGATGAGCGCGGCGCCAAAGTCGGAAATTTTGACGTCGGTGCCTCCGGCATAGAGGATGTTGGCGGGCTTGATGTCGCGGTGCGTGATGCCCATCTTGTGCGCGAATTCCAGGGCGCGGGTGCACTTGAAGACGATCTCCACCACCTGGTCGATCGGCAGCAGGGCCTCCGGCACGCAGAATCTCTCCAGCGTGCCGCCGTCGATGAATTCCATCACGATGTAATGCAGCGCCTCGTCCGACACCGCGTCGTAGATCTGGCAGATGTGCGGGTGCTGCAGCTTGCCGGCGAGCGAGGCCTCGGTGACGAAGAGCTTGCGGTAGAGCTTGCCGCGATCCGGGTCGTTGAAGAGCGATGTCGAGACGATCTTTACCGCCACACTGCGCTTGGCGAAGGTGTCGCTGCACAGGTAGACCTCGGAGGTCGCCCCGGAGCCGAGGTGGCGCTCGACCGGGTACTTCCCGATCTGCTGCAGCGTGAGCGGCTCGTTCAGAGGCGTCGCCTCAGCGCTTGCGCGCGCGCGCCCTCTTCGATCTGGATCGCGCGCGTGCGATGGCGGCCCTCACCTGCGCCGGAGCGGTGCCGCCGACGTGGTCGCGGCTCGCGACCGATCCTTCGAGCGTGAGGGACTTGAAGACGTCGGCGCCGATGGCGAAGGAAAAGCGTTTCAGCGTCTTGAGCGGCAGCCTGGCAATGTCGCAGCCTGCGGCCTCGGCCGCGCGCACGGCGCGCGCCACCGCCTCGTGCGCGTCGCGGAAGGGCACGCCCTTGCGCACCAGGTAGTCGGCGAGGTCGGTGGCGGTCGCATGGCCCTGCAAAGCCGCCGCGCGCATCGCCTTCGCCTGCGGCTGAAGCCCGGCGGCCAGCGCGGCGAACGCATCCAGCGAGTCCTTGAGCGTGTCCACGGTGTCGAACAGCGGCTCCTTGTCCTCCTGGTTGTCCTTGTTGTACGCCAGCGGCTGGCCCTTCATGAGCACCAGCAGCGCCAGCAGGTGGCCGAACACGCGGCCGCTCTTGCCGCGCACCAGCTCGGGCACATCCGGGTTCTTCTTCTGCGGCATGATCGAGCTGCCGGTGCAGAAGCGGTCCGGAATTCTGACGAAACCGAACGGCGCGCTCATCCAGAGGATGATTTCCTCGGCGAAGCGCGACAGGTGCATCATGGCGAGCGCGGCGCAGGCGGTGAATTCGATGGCGAAGTCCCGGTCCGACACTGCATCGAGGGAATTTTCCGCGACAGCGTCGAAGCCCAGTTCGCGCGCGACCCGCGCGCGGTCGATCGGAAAGCTCGTCCCGGCGAGGGCGGCCGCGCCCAGCGGCAGCACGTTCACCCGCTTGCGGCAATCGGCCAGGCGCGCGCGGTCGCGCTCGAACATCGCCACGTAGGCGAGCAGGTGATGGCCGAAGGTCACGGGTTGCGCGACCTGCAGGTGCGTGAATCCGGGCATCACGAGCGCGGCGTGGCGCGCCGCCTGCGCGAGCAGGGCGCCTTCGAGCGCGGAGAGCTTTTTCACGATGGCGTCAATTTCGTCGCGCAGCCAAAGTCGCACGTCCGTCGCCACCTGGTCGTTGCGCGAGCGCGCGGTGTGCAGGCGCTTGCCCGCGCTGCCGGCGATTTCGGTCAGCCGCCGCTCGATGCTGGTGTGCACGTCCTCGTTCTCGATCGCCCAGGCAAACTTGCCGGCGCGGATTTCCGCCTGCACCTTCGCCAGCCCGCGTTCAATCGCGCTGAGATCGCGCCGGCCGATGACGCCGCAGGCGGCGAGCATGCGCGCATGCGCGAGCGAGCCCGCGATGTCGTGCAGCGCGAGCCGGTGGTCGAACGAAACCGAGGCCGTAAAGCGCTGCACGAGCGCGTCCACCGGTTCGGCAAATCGCCCGGACCAGGTTTTCGCCTTCTTTTTCCGCTTCGACGCCGCTGCAGCCATGTCGGATTAAGATGCAGGAATAAAATTCGATAAATAGAATGCGGATGAAGACCGCTCGCTAACAATGCCCAGTATAAGGCAAAACTCCACTCCGGAATCGCTGCCGGATTTCCGCAATCTCGGCGTCACGGCGCGCGCGCTGGTCGCCGTCAATCTGCTCGCCGTGATCGCGGCGCTGCTCACCGAGCCGGACTGGAGCAATACGCTGACCACGTTCGTGATGAAGGCGGCGCTGTTCGAGCCCGCGCTGCTCGCCAGCCTTACCGTGCTTTACGCGAGCGCGCCCTGGCTGCTGCGCGTCGGCTACTGGAACGGTTGCGCGCTGGTGATCGCGGTGGTGCTCGCCTGCGCAAGCGCGACGCAGATCGTGCTCGGCGAATTCGCGCCGGCCGGACTCGTGCGCACGCTGGTGCTGGCTGCCGCCGCCGCGGCGATGGTGCTCGCCTATCTCAGGCTGCACACCAAGTCGCACTCTCCCGCGCTTGCCGAAGCGCGCCTGCAGGCGCTGCAGGCGCGCATCCGGCCGCATTTTCTGTTCAACAGCCTGAACGCGGTGCTGGCGCTGATCCGGCACGACCCGCGGCGCGCCGAGCGCACGCTGGAGGACCTCGCCGAGCTGTTTCGCGCCCTCATGTCGGATGGCCGCAACCTGGTGCGCCTGACCGACGAAATCGCCCTCATCGAGCGCTATGCCGCGATCGAGCAGCTGCGGCTGGGAGAGCGGCTGCGCATGTCCTGGGACCTGGACCATGCGCCGGTGGACTCGATGCTGCCGGCACTGGTGCTGCAGCCGCTGCTGGAGAATGCGATTTACCACGGCGTCGAGCCCGGCACCGGTATTGGCGACGTGCTGGTGCGCATCGAGCGGCGCGATAACCGCGTGCTCGTATTGATCGAGAATCCCTGGCAGGCGCCCGTGAGCGGAGCGCGCGCCGGCAACCACATGGCCCTTGACAACATCCGCGAGCGCCTGATGCTGTTTTTCGATGACGAGGCCAGGCTCGAATCCAGCGTCGCGGGAGGACGCTATCGCGTGCAGATCGATATTCCGTACAGGACTCGCACATGAGCGCTCGGCGGACTCGCACATGAGCGGCGAATTGCGCGTCTACATCGCCGACGACGAAGCGCCCGCGCGCGCCAGGTTGAAGGAACTGCTGTCCGACATCCGCGGCGAACTCGCCACCACGGTGGTGGGCGAGTCGGCCAGCGGGCTGGAAGTGATCGAGCGCCTGCCGGGCAGCGCGGCGCAGGTGCTGCTGCTCGACATCCAGATGCCGGGCATCGGCGGCATCGAGCTGGCGCGCCACTTGTGCGCTCTGGAGCATGCGCCGGCGGTAATTTTCGACACGCCCACGACCGGCACACGGTCGAAGCCTTCGAACTGAATGCGCTCGACTACCTCATGAAGCCGGTGCGCGCAGAACGGCTCGCAGCGGCGCTGAAAAAAGCGCTTGCCACGGGACCTGCTCCGCGCGAGCGGCTCGAGCGCATCGCCGAGGGCGCGCGCGAGTTCTTTTCGGTCGCCGAGAGAAATCGCATCGTCCTGGTACCGGTAAACGAAGTCCTGTTCCTCAAGGCGGAACTGAAATACGTGACCTTGCGCACCAGGGCGGGCGAGCACCTGATCGAGGAACCGCTGGTGTCCATCGAGCGCGAGTTCAGCGAGCGATTCGTGCGCGTGCATCGCAACTGCCTCGTCGCGCGCGCGGCCATCCGGGGCTTCGAGCGCGTCGCCGGGGGCAGCGAGGAGGAGCCGCACTGGGAGGCGGTGCTGGAGGGCGTCGCCGAGCGCCTGCCGGTGAGCCGGCGGCAGTGGCCAGCCGTGAAGAGCGTGTTGCCCGAAAACCCCGGATGATCCACGCTCTGCGCATCGCGACGCGCCGCAGCCGTCTCGCCCTCTGGCAGGCGGAGCACGTCAAAGCGCAGCTCGAGGCGTTGCGCCCGGGACTGCGCATCGAGCTGGTCCCCTTGTCCACCCGCGGCGACGAACTGGTTGACGTGTCGCTGGCCAAGGTGGGCGGCAAGGGCTTGTTCGTCAAGGAGCTGGAAACGGCGATCGCAGAGGGCCGCGCCGATATCGCGGTGCACTCGATGAAGGACGTGCCGGCAGCGCTGCCGCCGGGATTCTTGCTGGCAGCGATCCTCCCGCGCGAAGACCCGCGCGACGCCTTTGTTTCGCTGACGCACGCGAATCCGGCCGCCCTGCCCAAGGGCGCGGTGGTCGGTACCTCGAGCCTGCGCCGCCAGGCGCAGATCGCTGCGCGTCATCCTGCGCTCGAGATCCGGTCCTTGCGCGGCAATGTCGAGACGCGCGTTGCCAAGCTGGATCGCGGCGAATACGCGGCGATCGTGCTTGCCGCCGCGGGATTGAAGCGGCTCGGGCTCGCCGCGCGCATCCGCAGCACGCTTTCGATCGAGGAGTGCCTGCCCGCGGCGGGGCAGGGGGCGCTGGGCGTCGAGTGCCGGGCAGGGCGTGCAGAGCTGCTGGAGCTGCTTCAGCGCCTCGAGGATGCCGATACGAGCGCCTGCGTGCGCGCCGAGCGCCAGGTGAACCTGGCGCTGGGCGGCAGCTGCACCATCCCGCTGGGCGCCTATGCGCAGATTGCAGGCGGAAAAATGCACTTGCGCGCGCTGGTCGCTTCGCCGGACGGCCGGCGTAGCGCACGCGCCGAGGCAGAGGCCGAGCCGCGGGATGCGCAAGCACTCGGCCTGCGCGTGGCGGCGTTGTTGCGCGAGCGCGGCGCCGCGGAGATTCTGGCGGCTTTGGTGCCATGAACCCGCCGTGAAATCCTCCCTACCGCTCGCCGGCAGACGGATCGTGGTGACACGGCCCGCAGGACAGGGTGCAGGGCTTGCGGCGCTGATTCGTGAATCCGGCGGCGAGCCGCTCGAATTGCCGGCGATCGAGATCCGCGAGTTGGCGGACCCGACTCCTTTCCATGCGGTCGCCGACCGCCTGGAATCGTTCGACTGCGCCATCTTCGTCAGCAGGAACGCGGTGCGCAAGGCTTTCGCGCTGATCGGTGCGCGCCGTGCCGGCAGGCCCTGGCCCGCGCGGTTGCATGTGGCCACCGTTGGCGCCGGCAGCCGCGAGGAACTGGCGGCGCACGGCCTCACCGATGTCATCGCACCCGAGGCGCAAGCCGACAGCGAGGCGCTGCTCGCGCTGCCCGAATTTGCCAGCATCGCGGGTCGGCGCATCGCGATCTTCCGCGGCGAGGGCGGGCGCAAATACCTGGGCGAGACGCTTGCCGCGCGTGGTGCCGTGGTCGAGCACGCGGCCTGCTACCAGCGCGTGATGCCGGAGGCTGGCCGCGCGCTGCTCGAGGCGGCCTGGGCGCAGGGCAAAGTGGACGCGATTCTGGTTTCTTCTGCTGAAGGACTCGCCAACCTGCTGGAGATGCTGGGTGGCGATGCGCCGCAACGGCTCGCCGGCACGGCGCTTTTCGTGCCGCACCCCCGCGTCGCCGGCGAAGCTGCGCGCTGCGGACTCGGTCAGGTGCGCGTCGCGGGTCCCGGGGACGCGCAGATGATGGCGGCGCTGGTTGCATACTTCGGCGGCGCAAGCTACAACTGAGCGCATGGACTCTCCCCCGACCCAGCCTCTGGTTGCGAACTCCGGCCCGCGCGGCCGGCTGCGCGTATTTGCCGTCGCGCTGGTGGTACTGGCGGGGATCGTCGCGGCGCTCTGGTTCGACACCCGTGGCCGCATCGGCGCGACCCAGGAAGAGCTCGCCAAGCGCCTGCGCGACATCGAAATCGAAAGTCGCGAGGCCCGCGCGCTCGGCAGGCAGACGCAGGAAGGACTGCGCGAGGCGGTAGCCAAGCTGGGCGCGCTCGAAGCGAAAGTGGCCGAATCGCAGAGCCAGCAGGCCGCGCTCGAGGCGCTGTACCAGGAACTGGCGCGCAACCGCGACGAATGGCAGCTGGCGGAGATCGAGCAGGTGCTGGCGATCGCGCAGCAGCAGCTGCAGCTCTCGGGCAACGTGCGCGCGGCGCTGCTCGCGCTGCAGCTGGCCGAGAGCCGCCTGTCGCGCGCCGACCGGCCGCAATTCCTGCCCGTGCGGCGCGCGCTGACGCGCGACATTGACCGCCTGAAATCGCTGCCGGTGCTCGACGTGCCGGGCCTGTCGCTCACCATCGACCGCCTGATCGCCTCGGTGGACGCGATGCCGCTGGCGTTCGACGAGCGCACCGAGCGACCCGCGGCCGCCAGGAAGGCCCCAGCCACGCCGCCGGCGGAAGAAGGTTTCTTCGCGCGCCTGGGCACCGAAGTCTGGAAGGAGCTGCGCCAGCTGGTCGTGGTGCGCAGGCTCGAAGCGCCCGAGCCGGCGCTGCTGCCGCCGGACCAGGCGTACTTCGTGCGCGAAAACCTCAAGCTGCGGCTGCTCAACGCCCGCCTCGCGCTGCTCACGCGCGACGAAGCGGGCTATCGCGAGGACCTGCGCGTCGCGCAGCGCTGGATACAGCGCTATTTCGACGCGCGCGCCAAGGCCTCCCAGGGCGCGCTGACGCAGTTGCGCCAGCTCTCCTCGGCCTCGATCAGCTTCGAGCCGCCGACGATCGTCGACAGCCTCGAGGCGGTGCGCGGCTTCAAGTCGCGCCGCGAGCGAGTCGGGTCTTGAGAGGCGGCTGATGCGCTGGCTTTTCTGGCTGGTTGCGGTATTCGCCGCGGCGGTCGCGCTCGCGATCACGGGCCGCGTCGGTGAAGGCTACATCGTGCTCGTCTACCCGCCCTGGCGGGTAGAGATCTCGCTGCTGCTGACGGTCCTCGCCCTGGTGGCCGCGTTCGCCCTCGCCTATGTAACGGTGCGCCTGGCCGGCAATACGCTCGCGTTGCCGGCGCAGGTGCGCGCGTTCCGCAAACGGCGCAAGCGTGAGCAGGCGCAGGGCGCCCTCGCTTCGGCGCTGCAATGCTATTTCGAGGGGCGTTTCGCGCGCGCCGAAAAGGAAGCCGGGCTGGCCTGGGAGGCGGGTGCCGCGCCCGGCGTAGCCGCCCTGATCGCGGCGCGCGCCGCGCACGAGATGCGCGAGCACGGGCGGCGCGACGAGTGGCTGCAACGGGCCGAAGGTGCGGGCGAATCGCTGCGCGCCGCGCGCCTGCTGACGCAAGCGGAACTGGCGCTGGAGGAGCGCGATTTCGTCGGTGCGCGAGATGCCTTGCGCAGCATGCACGGCAGGGGCCCGCGGAATATCGCCACCGCGCGCATGCAGCTGCGCGCCGAGCGCGGCGCACAGAACTGGGAGGAGGTGCTGCGCATTGCCGCGCTGCTCGCCAAGCGCGGCGCGCTGCCGCCGGCGATCGTGGAGGAGCACCGGGTGCAGGCCTATATCGAGTTGCTGGCGCGCGACGCCGGCGACCGCGTCTCGCTCGAGGCGCGCCTGCGCAAAATTCCCTCCGCGGACCTGGCGCATTCGCGTGTCGCGGTCGCGGCGGCGCGCCGCGCCGCGGCGCTGGGCGAGGCGGCGCTCGCGCGCGAGCTCATCGAACGCAGCCTCGGCGTGGAATGGACGGCCGCGCTGGTCGCCCTGTATGGCGAGGTGGAGAAGCTCGAAGCGGTGAAACGGCGGGATGAAGCACGCGCGCGCATCGAGCGCGGCGAGCGCTGGCTGCGCGAGCATGCCGAAGACCCGCAGCTGCTCGCCACGCTCGGCCGCCTGTGCGTGGCGGCGGAACTCTGGGGCAAGGCACAGAACTATCTCGAAGCCAGCCTCACGTTCGGCGCCTCGCGCATCGCGCACCTGGAACTTGCCCGGCTGGCCGAGCGCGAAGGTCGCGCCGCCGAGGCGCAAAAGCACTTTCGCCGCGCCGGAGAACTGCCATGACTGGTTGTGTTTTGGATTTTTGCTGTTCTTGCTCGCCTCGTCAACGAAGGCGCGCGCATTGACAATGTGTAGCCACCAGGATACATTGTCGTATGCTTCAAGTCCGCAAGACGGAGACGTTCGTCCGGTGGCTCGATGGATTGCGGGATATCCGCGCGCGAGCACGTGTTCAGGTCAGGATCGAGCGGCTCGCGGCCTTGCGTCTGGCGCGCAATCTTTAGGAGAGCGTGATGGGTAAAACCAAGACTACTCGCTACGACATCGCTGAACACCTTCGCACACCGGAGGAGATGGCGACGTATCTGGAAGCCTGCCTGGAGGAGGCCGACGGCAATGCACCATTCATTGCCAAGGCGCTGGGCGATATCGCGCGCGCCAAAGGCATGGCGCAGGTAGCTCGTGACTCCGGGCTGTCGCGCGAAAGCCTTTACAAGGCGCTATCTGGAGAGCGCAGTCCCGACTTCGACACCATTCTCAAGGTGGTGGAAGCGCTGGGAATCAAGTTGCACGCGCAGGCTGCTTAGGAGCGATCCGAGCCGGAGGGCAATTCTTTCTAAACCCAATCCCTCGGTTTGAGAAAATCTGAGTAGAGCTTGGCTTCGGGGGAGCCCGGCGTGGGCGTCCAGCCGTAGCGCCAGGTGACCTCCGGCGGCAGGGACATGAGGATGGATTCGGTGCGGCCGCCCGATTGCAGGCCGAACAGCGTGCCCCGGTCGTAGACCAGGTTGAATTCCACGTAGCGCCCGCGCCGGTAGCACTGGAAAGCGCGTTCGGCGGCATTCCAGGGCAGGCCGCGGCGCCGCTCGAGGATCGGACTGTAGGCGGTGATGAAATGGTCGCCGACCGAGCGCGTGAGCGCGAATGCGGTGGGGAAATCCGGTTCCGCCAGGTCGTCGAAGAAGATGCCGCCGATGCCGCGCGCTTCGTTGCGGTGCTTGAGGAAGAAGTACTCGTCGCACCATTTTTTGTAATGTGCATGCCGTTCCGCACCGAAAGGTTCCAGCGCACGCCGGCAGGTGCTGTGGAAATGCTTCGCGTCCTCCGCGTAGCCGTAATAGGGCGTCAGGTCCATGCCGCCGCCGAACCACCACACCGGAGGTTCGCCCGGCTTGCTGGCGCTGAAAAAGCGCACGTTGAGGTGCACCGTCGGGCAATGCGGGTTGCGCGGATGCAGCACCAGCGAGACGCCCATTGCCTCGAAGCTGCGCCCGGCGAGCTGCGGCCGCGATGCCGATGCCGACGGCGGCAGGCTTCTGCCCGAGACATGGGAGAAGGAAACCCCGCCGCGCTCGAAGAGCTTGCCCTCCTCGATGTAGCAGGTGGCGCCACCACCGCCTTCGCTGCGCTGCCAGTGATCGGTCGTGAACGCGCTGCCGTCCAGAGATTCGAGCGAGGCGACGATGCGCGCCTGCAGTGCGGTGAAGTAGTCGCGGACCGGGCGAGTGTCCACGTTAACCCTTCAGGGCACGGTGACCGACATCTTCTCTCAGCTGCATGCCGTCGAAACGGATGGCAGCGGCGGTCTCGTAAGCGCGCGCGCGCGCCATCTTGAGCGAGCCGCCGAGCGCCGTGACGCAGAGCACCCGGCCGCCGTTGGTGACGAGGCGCTTGCCCTCGAGTCTCGTCCCGGCGTGGAACACGCGGCAGTCATCGTTGGCTTTCGGCAGTACCGTGATCTCATCGCCCTTGCGGGGTTCGTCGGGATAGCCGGCGGCGGCGAGCACCACGCCCAGCGCAGGGCGGCGGTCCCAGTCGGCGGAGGCGAGGTCCAACGTGCCGGCCAGCGCGTGCTCGACCAGCGCGAGCAGATCCGTTTTCAGCCGCAGCATGATCGGTTGCGTCTCGGGGTCGCCGAGGCGGCAGTTGAACTCCAGGACCTTTGCGTTGCCGGCCTTGTCGATCATGAGGCCGGCGTAGAGGAAGCCGCTGTAGGGCGTGCCGTCCTTCGCCATGCCGGCAATCGCCGGCTGAATGATGTCGCGCATCACGCGAGCGTGCAGTTGCGGCGTCACCACCGGCGCAGGCGAGTAGGCGCCCATGCCGCCGGTGTTCGGCCCCTGGTCGCCGTCGCGCAGGCGTTTGTGGTCCTGGCTGGTGGCGAGCGGCAGCGCATGCGCGCCGTCCGCCATGACGATGAAGCTCGCTTCCTCGCCGTCGAGGAACTCCTCGATTACGACGCGCGCGCCCGCGTCGCCGAGCCGGTTGTCCACCAGCATCTGGTCGATCGCGGCGTTTGCCTCCGCAATGCTCGTGGCAACCACCACGCCCTTGCCGGCGGCGAGGCCGTCGGCCTTGATCACGATCGGCGCACCCTGCTGCTCGACGTAGGCACGGGCTTGCGCGGCGCTGGTGAAGGTCGCGTGCTTTGCCGTCGGCAGGCCGTGGCGCAGCATGAAGCGCTTGGCGAAATCCTTCGAGGCTTCGAGCTGCGCCGCGGCGCGCAGCGGGCCGAAGATTTTCTGTCCCGCGTTCTGGAAGGCGTCGACGATGCCCGCAGCGAGCGGCGCTTCCGGCCCGACGACGGTGAGGTAGATCTGTTCCTTCCTCGCGAACGCCACCAACTCGGCAATGCCGGTCAGCGCGACATTCTCCAGGCCATTCTCGGTCGCGGTGCCGCCGTTGCCGGGCGCGACGAACACTTTCTGCACTTTCGGGCTTTGCGCCAGCTTCCACGCCATCGCGTGCTCGCGACCTCCCGACCCGATGACGAGGAGCTTCATGTCAGTGGCGGAAATGCCGCACGCCGGTGAACACCATCGCGATGCCGCGCTCATCAGCGGCGGCGATGACTTCGGCGTCGCGCTGGCTGCCGCCGGGCTGGATCACGGCGCTGGCACCCGCGTCGATGACCGCATCGAGGCCGTCGCGAAACGGGAAGAAGGCATCGGAGGCGACCACCGAGTCCGCCAGCTGCAGGCCGGCGTTGGCTGCCTTGATGACCGCGATGCGCGCGCTGTCCACGCGGCTCATCTGCCCCGCGCCGACGCCCAGCGTGGCGCCGTCGCGGCAAAAGACGATGGCGTTCGATTTCACGTACTTGGCGACGCGCCAGGCAAACAGCAGGTCATCCAGCTGCCGCTCGGCGGGTTTCTTCTTCGTCACGGTCTTCAGCTCCCTGCGCGATACCTCGCGGTTGTCCGCAGTCTGGAGCAGCAGGCCAGAGCCGACGCGCTTCGCGTCGTGCAGGTTGCGGCCCTGCTCCCACGCCGAAAGGCCGTCGCGTTTGACCCGGTCGAGGGAGATCTCCAGCACGCGCACGTTGGACTTCTCCGCGAGCGCCTCGCGCGCTTCCTTGCTGTAGGCGGGCGCCACCAGCACCTCGACGAACTGCGCCGCGACGCGGCGCGCGGCTTCGCCATCCACCGTGACGTTGAAGGCGATGATGCCGCCGAAGGCCGAGGTCGGGTCGGTCTTGAAGGCCTTGGCGTAGGCCTCGGCTGCGTTCGCGCCGAGCGCCGCGCCGCAGGGGTTGGCGTGCTTGACGATGACGCAGGCCGGCGTCTCGAAGCTCTTGACGCATTCCCAGGCGGCGTCAGCGTCGGCGATGTTGTTGTAGGAGAGTTCCTTGCCCTGGCGCTGCTTGGCCGTGACCAGCGAGCCGGGCGCGGGTCCCTCGTCGCGGTAGAACGCCGCCCGCTGGTGCGGGTTCTCGCCGTAGCGCAGCTCCTGCAGCTTGACGAAGCGGCCGTTGCTCTGCGCCGGGAACTCGCTGCGCGCGCCGTCCGCGCCCAGCGAGGACAGGTAGTCGCTGATCGCCGCGTCGTAGCTGCTGATGCGATTGAATGCCGCCACTGCGAACGCGAAGCGCGTCGCGTCGCTCAGACCGCCGTCGCGCTGGAGCTCCTCCAGCACGCCGGGGTACTGCGACGGGTCGGTGAGGACCGCCACTCCCTTCCAGTTTTTCGCCGCCGAGCGGACCATCGCGGGGCCGCCGATGTCAATGTTCTCGATTGCGTTGTCCAGCGTGCAGTCGGGGTCGGCGACAGTGGCCTCGAACGGGTAGAGATTGACCGCGATGAGGTCGATCGGCGCGATGCCGGCCTTCTCGATCGCCGCCAGGTGCTCGCGGCTGTCGCGCCTGGCGAGGATGCCGCCGTGGATCGCGGGGTGCAGCGTCTTGACGCGGCCGTCGAGCATTTCCGGAAAGCCGGTATGCGCCGATACTTCCGTGACGCGGAGGCCTGCCTTTTCCAGCAGCCTGGCGGTGCCGCCGGTGGATAGGATCTGCACCCCAAGGGCGGCGAGGGCGCGGGCGAACTCGACGACGCCCGACTTGTCCGAGACGCTGATGAGCGCCCGTGCGACCTTCACCTCAGGGTTTTCCCTGCGTTACCTTCATGCCTTGATCCGCAGCTGCTGAATTTTCTTGCGCAGGGTATTGCGGTCGATGCCGAGCATTGCCGCCGCCGCGCTCTGGTTGCCCGCGGCCTTGCCCAGCACCGTCTCGATCAGCGGCCGCTCGATGTTTTTCAGCACCATGCCGTAGATCGCGGTCGGCTGCTCGCCGTCCATGTCGCGAAAGTAGCGCTCCAGGGAGCGCTTCACCGCGTCGGCGAGTTCGGTGTTGCGACTCATGCCGGATCGACGCGAGCGTCGATTTGGACCAATCCGTCATAGAAGCGGGCCACGGCGGTGAGTTGCGCCGCCGCGGACAGGATCTGGACTGCGTCCCGGCGAAAAGCCTCGCCGCCCGGGAGTTTGCGCGTGTACCAGCCGATGTGCTTGCGCGCGATGCGCACGCCGAACTCCTCGCCATACAGCGCGTAGATGCCCTCGAGGTGCTCGAGCGCGACCGAGCGCATTTCGGCTGCCGGAGGCGGCGGAAGCTTCCTGCCTTCGCTCAGGAAGCAGGCGAACTCGCGGAAAATCCAGGGCCGGCCGTGCGCCGCGCGGCCGATCATGACGCCGTCGGCGCCGGTGTAGTCCAGGACGCGGCGGGCTTCCTCCGGCGTATCGATGTCGCCGTTGGCGATGACCGGGATGCGCACGCCGGCCTTGACCTCGGCCACGGTGTCGAACTCGGCCTGGCCGCGAAAGCCGCAAGCGCGGGTGCGGCCGTGGACCGCGAGCAGGCGTACGCCCGCGCTTTCGGCGATGCGCGCGATGCGCAGCGCATTGCGATGCTCGGGATCGGGGCCGGTGCGGATCTTCAAAGTCACAGGTACGTCGACCGCCGCGACGACCGCCTGCAGGATGCGCGCCACCAGGGCTTCATTGGACAGGAGCGCCGAACCGGCCGCGACATTGCAGACCTTCTTCGCCGGGCAACCCATGTTGATGTCGATGATCTGCGCGCCCTCGCCGGCGTTGACGCGGGCGGCCTCCGCCATCTGAGCAGGATCGGCGCCGACGATCTGCACCGAAATAGGGCCGGCTGAGCCGCGCAGTTCACCTTCATGCGCCAGGCGCAGGCGCGATTTGCGGCTGCCGCGCAGCTCGGGACGCGACGAGACCATTTCGGAGATCGCCAGGCCGGCGCCGAAGCGCCGGCACAGCGTGCGGAACGGCCGGTCGGTAACGCCCGCCATAGGTGCGGCGAACAGGCCATTGCGCAACACATGCGCGCCAATGCGCATTCGTAAATCCTGCGCGCCGAGCTGCATATCTACGGGTGTTTGGCGGTCATGCGAGGGGAACGGATTCTAGCGCGTTCCGCTGCGGAAAAACATCGGCAGTGTTGCGTTTTGCAAACACTATCCGTGCTTTGCCGACCGCCACGCCAACGTCAAGGCAGCGCGGAGGTTCCGTAGATCATGCGGCGTGCAAAAAAACGTTTTGCCGGCAGGCAAATGTCCAACGCGGTTAATCCAAATCCTCGCACCAGTCCGGCCAGGGGATTCGCGCCGAGAAAGCCGCGCGCGAGGAAATCGGTGACGCGCACGGTCGTCATCGCATCCGGGCGGCGCGCAGCGGCATAGCGCTGCAGCACGCGCGCCTCGCCCGGGTCTTGCGCCTCACGCAAGACCTGAGCCAGATCCCATGCGTCGCGCAGGCCGAGATTGAGACCCTGGCCGGCGACCGGGTGCAGGCTTTGCGCCGCGTTGCCGATGTAGGCTTCGCGCTCGCCGACGCGCGAAGGCCGCACGCGCAACGCGAGGGGCGCGCGAGCCCGCTCGGCGACGGCGATGAATGCGCCTGCACGAGCGCCGAATGCGCCTGCAAGCGCCTGCAGGAACTCGGCCTCGGGCGCATCGCACAAAACCCGTGCCCGTTCGGGGTGCATACCCCAGACAAGGCAATAGCGCCCGGCGAGCGGCAGCAGCGCGAGCGGTCCTTGCGGCGTAAAGCGTTCCCATGCGGTGTCGGTGGCAGTGGGCCGGGTCGAGACCAGAGCCACGATCGCCTCCTGCCCGTAGTCCCTGTCTTCGGCGCCGCTGGCGGAACCTTCGGCGTGGACGACGAGCGACGCGCCACCGGCTCCGGCCTCCAGCGGAATGCGCTTTTCCCTGACGTGGTCCAGCAGCGCGCGCAGCAGGGCTTCGTACGCCACCACGTACCCGAGCACCGGCACACCGGCGTCGGCCGCACTCAGGCAGCTGCGGCCGAACGCGCCTTGCTGCGAGATGTGAATCCTGTCGATCGGGGTAGTTTCCAGGCCGTGCCAGGCGCCGGCGCGCTCGAGGATCAGGCGGCTGGCGTGCGACAGGGCAATGGGACGGAAAGGGGTCTTTGCGGCGGCCGGTTTTTTTTCCACCAGGCAAACTTTCCTGCCCGCCGCGTGGAGCAGAAGCGCGAGCACGCAACCCACCGGTCCGGCTCCGCGGACAGAGACCTCAGCCAGCATCGTGCTTTGCATCCCTCTTCAGGGCCTCGATGTCGGCGATGCTCTTGGGTGCTTCGGCCGTGATCAATTCGCAGCCGTTCTCGGTGACCAGTGCGTCGTCTTCGATGCGCACGCCGATGCCCCGCAGCGGCGCCGGGACGTCGTCCGCGGCGCGGATGTAGAGGCCGGGTTCCACGGTGAGTACCATGCCCGGCGCCAGCGAGCGCCATTTGCCGGCGCGCTTGTAGTCGCCGGCGTCATGCACGTCCAGGCCCAGCCAGTGGCCGGTGCGGTGCATGTAGAAGCGCTTGTAGGTTTCCTTTTCCAGCACTTCGTCCAGACTGCCGGAGAGGAGCTTGAGATCGAGCATGCCCTGCGCCAGCACGCGCACCGCGGCGTCATGCGGTTCGTTCCACCCATTGCCGGCCCGGACTTTCTCGATGGCCGCAGCCTGCGCGGCAAGCACGACCTCGTAGACGGCGCGCTGCGCCGCGCTGAAGCGCTCGCTCACCGGGAAGGTGCGCGTGATGTCGGAGGCGTAGCCGCCGAGCTCGCAGCCCGCGTCGATCAGCACCAGGTCGCCGGCGTTCAGCGCCGCGTCGTTGGACGCATAGTGCAGCACGCAGGTGTTGGCGCCGCCGGCGACGATCGGCCAGTAGGCGGGGAACTGGGCGCCGTTGCGCCGGAACTCGTGCAGCAGCTCGGCTTCGAGCTCGAACTCGTAGCCTCCCGGACGCGCGGCGCGTATCGCGCGGCGGTGCGCCCCGGCCGAGATGGACGCGGCCTTGCGCATGATGCCCAGCTCGTGCGCATCCTTCACCAGCCGCATCTCGTCGACCAGCGCACGCACGTCCTGCACGCGCTCGGGCGCCGCTACGCCGGCCCGTGCGTTGGCGCGTACCGCGTTCAGCCAGCCCATCGCGCGCGCGTCCCACGTGGCATCCGCGCCAACCGGGTAATACAGCGCAGGCTGGTCGCCGAGCAGCGCGGTGAGCTTCGCATCGAGTTCGGCGATCGGATGGCATGCGTCGAAACCGAAACGCTCCTGCGCCCCTTTGGGCCCGAAGCGAAAGCCGTCCCAGGTCTCGCGCTCCTCGTTTTTCTCGCGGCAGAACAGCAGGCTCCTGGGCTGCGCGCCGGCGACGATCACCAGCACTGCCTCGGGTTCGGGGAAGCCGGTGAGGTAATAGAAATGGCTGTCGAACCGGTACGGGAAGTGCGTGTCGCGGTTGCGGATGCGCTGCGGAGCGGTGGCGATGACCGCCACGCCGGCTTGCATCGCCTGCGCGAGGCGGGCGCGGCGCGCGCCGTGGAGTGCGGGATCGAGTTCGTTCATTTTCATGATTGCTTCAGCCTTGCTTCGAGCCCCGACAGGCGTTCCGGGGTACCGACGTCGCTCCAGTGCCCCTCATACAGTTCACCCGTGACCTCGGCGCGCTCTGCTGCCGCGCGCCACAGTGGCGCGAGCTCGGCCTTCTGGCCGGCGGCGATGCCGGCGACGAGGAGCGGTGAAATCACCGCGATGCCGGCGTAAGTGTAGCGCGGCGCGGGCCCGTTGCCGACGACGCCGTTGCCGAGCGAGAAATCGCCCGCCGCATGCTGCGGAGGGTTCGGCACGAGGACGAGGTGCGACAGGTGCCTGCCCAGGTCGAACCCGCGCAAGCGCGAGAAATCGTAGTCGCACCAGATGTCGGCATTGACAAGGAGGAAAGGCGCGACGCCCAGCAGCGCGCGCGCCTGGGCGATGCCGCCTGCGGTTTCCAGCGGCGCGGCTTCGTGCGACCAGTCGATGGGCATGCCGGCGCCGCTGCCGTCGCCGAAACGCGCAGTGATTTTTTCCGCCAGGTGCGAGACGTTGATCACGGCGCGCGCAAAACCGGCGTGCGCCAGGCGTTGCAGGTGCCGGCCCAGCAGCGTCTGGCCCGCGACCTCGACCAGGGGCTTGGGCGTCGTGTCGGTGAAGGGCCGCAGCCGCTCGCCGCGCCCGGCCGCGAGGATCATGACTTTCATGCCGGGGCGAGCGTATCGAGCAGGCGCGCAAGCGGCGCGAGTTCGCTGTAGCGCCGGCAGGTGGCGTGAAGATACTCGAGCACGCGGGGAATGTCGGCCAGATAGCGCTGCTTGCCGTCGCGGTGGCAGAGGCGCGAAAAAATCCCGACGACCTTGAGCTGGCGCTGCGCGCCCATCCACTCGAAATCGCGGTAGAACTGGGCAAAATCCGCGCGCACCGGCAGGCCGGCCTGGCGCGCCTTTTCCCAGTAGCGCACGACCCAGTCGAGTACCCGCGCCTCTTCCCAGCGCACATAGGCATCGCGAAACAGCGACACCAGGTCGTAGCTGATCGGGCCATAGACGGCGTCCTGGAAATCCAGGATCCCCGGCAGCGGCTCGCACACCATCAGGTTGCGGCTGTGGTAATCCCGGTGCACGAAAACCTGCGGTTGGGCGAGGTTGTTGGCAAGCAGCGCTTCGAACGCGCCCTCCAGGGCAAGGCTATCCTTCGAGGACAGTTCGCGGCGCAGCTCGCGCGCCAGATACCAGTCCGGAAACAGGCGCAGTTCGCGCTCGAGGAGCGCGCGGTCGTAATCAGGCAGTACCCCGGGCCGGCTCGCGAGCTGGATGCGGATCAGCGCCTCGGTCGCGGCTGCGTAGGCGGCCTCGGGGTCGTGCGCACGGAGGAATTCGAGGTAGGTGGTATTGCCGAGGTCCTCCAGCAGCAGGAAGCCTTCGGCAAGGTTCTGTGCGTGGATCCGGGGCACGTGCACGCCGGCAGCGGCGAACAACCCGGCAACGGCGATGAACGGGCCGCAATTTTCTTTCTCCGGCGGCGCATCCATGGCGATGAAACTGCGGCCATCGGCGAAACTCACGCGCCAATAGCGACGGAAGCTCGCGTCCTCCGATGCCGGGGCAAGCGTGAAAGCGGGGCCCCGGAAGTGTGCGCCGAGCCACCGTTGGAGCGCGGCGAGCCTGAAATCCATTGCGAATTGCGCGGAATTATGACACTTTCCACTCTCGTAAAACGCGCCCGATTGACTCTCTTGATGCAGCACCTTCCGGCGCTCTTCGCCGCGCTGATGTTCCTCTTGCCCGGCACCCAGTTCGCCTGGGCGCAGGTGAGCGCACCGGCACCCGCGGTGGTGCCCAAGCCGAAGGGGCCGACGACCATCGATGCGCAGAGCATCGAGGGCGTCTCCGAGCTGGAGGTGACCGCGCGCGGCCGCGTCGAGTTCCAGCGCGAGGATCTCACCGTGTACAGCGAATTCCTGCGCTTCAACCAGGAGTTCGGCCGCATCGAGGCCGATGGCGGCGTGCGCCTGCAACGCGGCGCGGACCGCTTCTTCGGCCCGCGCCTGCGCTACAACACGCGGGACGACACCGGCGTGTTCGAAGGCTCGAATTTCATCCTGCAGGGCGAGACGACGACGATGCGCGGCTCGGCCGAGCGGCTCGAATTCCTCGGCAAGGACCTCTACCGGCTGGTAAAAGGCAGTTTCACTTCCTGCGAACCGGGCAAGGAGGACTGGCGCTTCGAGGCGGGCGAACTCGAGATCGACAATGAAAGGAGCGTGGCCACCGTGCGCGACGGCCGCTTCAGGTTCTTCGACACCACGCTGCTGCCCCTGCCTTACGGCTCGTTTTCGCTCGACAAGCAGCGAAAGTCCGGTTTTCTGACGCCGCATTACGGGCAAAATACGCGCCGCGGCGCCGAGTTGTCTGTGCCGTACTACTGGAACATCGCGCCGGAGCGCGATCTCACGGTCACGCCTTCTTTCATGGCCAAGCGCGGCCCTCAGGTGAAGACCGAATTTCGCTACATGGACAGAACCTACACCGGCGGCCTGCGCTATGAACTGGTGCCGCACGACCGGGTGCTGGATGCCTCGCGTAGCGCCTTTTCCCTGGCGCACCAGCATCGGATCACGCCGCAGCTAACCGGCAGCGTCGATTTCAACAAAGTTTCCGACAGCCGCTATTTCGTCGACCTTACCTCTCGCGTAAACCAGGTTTCGACCGGCATTCTGCAACAAACGGCTGCCCTGAATTACAGCGGCGGCGTTGCCGGTGTTCCCTATTACGTGAATACCCTGGTGCAGCGCTGGCAGACCCTGCAGGATCCGCTGGCGCCGATCACGCCGCCCTATGCGCGCCTGCCGCAGATCAACTTTGGCGCGACGAAGAACGACATCGCCGAGCGGTTCGATGTTTCGATACCGGGCGATTACGTGCGCTTTTCGCACCCGACTCTGGTCCAGGGGACGCGTCTTTCGTTCAACCCGACGCTTGCGGCGCCGTTCCTCGCGCCCGGTTACTTCGTGACCCCGAAGCTCGGCTTGCGCCATGCCGACTACCATCTGACCCATCTCGCGCCGAACCAGGCGGACAAGCACAGCGTTGCCGTGCCCTGGATGAGCGTGGACGGCGGACTGATTTTCGATCGCGGCGTGAACTGGTTCGGCCAGTCGATGACACAGACGCTAGACCCGCGCGCGTTCTACGTGTACGCGCCGAACCGGAACCAGAGCCAGATACCGTTGTTTGACACGGCGCTGACGGATTTCAACTATGCGCAGATCTTCACCGAGAACCGTTTCGCCGGGGGCGACCGGTTCGGCGACGCCAACCAGCTGACGCTGGCGGCAAGCTCGCGCCTGCTGATGCCCAACGGCGAGGAGCTGCTGCGCGCCACCATCGGCCAGCGCTACTATCTTGCGGACGAGAAGGTCGGGCTTACGAGCGCCTCAGTGCTGCGCACGCGCAACCAGTCCGACCTGCTGGCCGCGGTCGGCGGCCGTCTGGGGCCGAACTTAAGTTTCGACAGCGCGGTCCAATACAACCCGGACCGGTCGCGCGCGGAACGCTACAGCGTCTCGGCGCGCTACGCCCCGGAAATCGCCAAGGTGGTCAATGCCAGCTACCGCTTCAACCGTGAAACCAACCTCAAGCAGGTCGATCTCACCGGTCAGTGGCCGATCGCAACCGGCTGGTATGCCATCGGCCGCTGGAACTACTCGGTGAGCGAGTCGCGCATGCTGGAGGGTATCGCCGGGATCGAGTACAACGCGGGCTGCTGGGTGTTTCGCGGCGCATTTCAGCGCCTCCAGGCCGCCGCCCAGACGACCTCGACGGGGATATTCTTCCAGCTGGAATTCAACGGCTTTGGCGGCCTTGGGTCGAACGAAATCGTCAGCATGCTCAGGCGCAGCGTTCCGGGATACGCGGTCACCAACCCCGGCCAGGCTTCGCTGGTGCCGCCGAGCTTGCAGCCGCGCCTGCCGTTCGAGCAGACGTTCTAGGCGGTCCGCGCGATGAGAATTCTGTTCGCCGCCCTGGCAGCTTGCATCGCCGGCTTTGCGCAGGCGCAGGCAAAGGCGCCGGCGCCAAGCCAGACCCAGACGCAGGGCCAGGTTCCGGCGCCGCGCGTGCCGCGCCAGGCGCCGCGCATCGTGCTGGTGGATCGCATCGTCGCGGTGGTCGGCCGCGAGGTGGTAACCGCATCGGAACTGACCGCGCAACGCGAACTCAAAGAGCGGCAGTTGCAACGCCAGGGCACCCCGTTGCCCGATCGCGGCTTGCTGGAGCGGCAGATCCTCGAGCGCTTGATCATCCACAAGGCGCAGCTCCAGCTCGCATCCGACAACGGCATCCGGGTGGAGGAGAGCCAGCTCGAGCGCGCCCTCGAGCGCATCGCCGAGAACAGCAAGATGTCCCTCTCGGCGTTTCGCCAGGCCCTGGAGAAGGACGACGTACCCTTCGACAAATTTCGCGATGAGGTGCGCCAAGAGATCCAGATTCAGCGCCTGCGCGAGCGCGAGGTGGACGAGCGCATCGAGGTGAGCGACAGCGAGATCGAGCAGTTCCTGGAGGATTCCAAGGCGAGCAGCGGCGCGCGCAGCGAATACAACCTGGTGCACGTGCTGGTGCGCCTGCCCGAACAGGCCAGCCCGGAACAGATCGAACAGGCGCGCCAGAAGGCCGAGAAGGCGCGCGCCGAATCGGCTGCGGGCGCGGATTTCGCCAAGGTCGCGGCGAGCTACTCGGACGCGCCGGATGCGCTGCAGGGCGGCAGCATGGGCTGGCGCGCCGAGGACCGCCTGCCGGAGATTTTTACCGGTGCGCTGAAGAACCTGCGCCCTGGCCAGACCAGTGCGGTATTGCGCAGTCCGGGCGGCTTCCATGTCATCAAGCTGGTGGAGCGGCGCGGCACGGAGGACGGCGCTCCGGTCGAGCAAACCCGCGCGCGGCACATTCTTATCCGCACCAGCGAAGTTACCTCTGAAGCAGATGCGCGCCGCAGGCTTTCCGACTTGCGCGAGCGCATCGTCACCGGCGGCGCCGATTTCGCCGAACTGGCGCGCCTGCATTCGGCCGACGGCAGCGCTTCGCGGGGCGGCGACCTCGACTGGATCCTGCCGGGAGACACGGTGCCCGATTTCGAGCGCGCCATGACCGCGCTCAAGCCCGGCGAAACGAGCCAGCCGTTCAAATCGCCCTTCGGCTGGCACCTGGTCCAGGTCATGGAGCGCCGCGCCACAGCGCTGACGCAGGACCGCCGGCGCATGCAGGCCCGCCTGGCACTGAAGGAACGCAAGTCGGACGAGGCCTACCAGGAGTGGCTGCGCCAGCTGCGCGACCGTACCTACGTCGAAATGCGCCTCGAAGACAGGTGAGGCCGCGCAAAAGGATAAATTGAAAACGCGTAAGCGTTTTGGCCAGCATTTCCTGCACGACCCCGGAGTCCTGAAGCGCATCGTCGAGGCGGTTGCGCCTGAGACCGGCGACGTCGTTGTCGAGATTGGTCCTGGCGAAGGTGCGCTGACGGGTCCGCTGCTCGAGCGGATCGAGCATCTTACGGCGATAGAGATTGATCGTGACCTGGCGGCGAATCTGGCGCGCGATTTTTCCTCCAGGAAACTTTCGATCGTGACGGCGGACGTTCTCGATTTCGATTTTTCCGCCCTTTCGCCCGGCCTGCGCATCGTCGGCAATCTGCCCTACAACATCTCGACGCCGATCCTGTTCCACCTCGCGCGCTACGCGGATCGCGTGCGCGACATGCACTTCATGCTGCAGAAGGAGGTGGTCGAGCGCATGGTGGCCAGGCATTCCACGCCCGACTACGGCCGGCTGTCGGTGATGCTGCAGACGCGCTTCCGGATGCAGAAACTCTTCAACGTCGCCCCCGGCGCCTTCCGCCCGCCGCCGAAAGTGGATTCCGCCATCGTGCGGCTGGTTCCGTTGCAGGAAAAAATGCAGTGCGACGAAGCGGTGCTGGAGAAGATCGTGCGCGACGCCTTCAGCGCCCGGCGCAAAACGCTGCGTAACGCGCTACCCCTTGAAGCGCGTGATTACGCAGAGCTTGGCATCGACCCGAAACTCAGGCCGGAGAACCTTTCTCCCCCCGACTACGTGCGCATTGCGCGCCGGACTGAAACGCAGGGTGGTATATAGGTACTATATATGTCCTTGGAGGATACAGAATGGCGACTGCGATGCAGAACATGATGATTTACGTAACCGATTCGCAAAAAAGGCAATTGCGCAAGCAAGCCGAGACCCGCGGTACCAGCGTGGCGAACGAGGTACGCAGCGCAATTGACACTCATCTTTCGGGCGTGGATAGCAGCGAGCTTGCCTTGCTCGATGCAGCCACGCGGCAGGCCGAGCGGGACATCGAGGAGATGGTTGAGCGCCTGGATCGGACCAACAAAAAGCTTGACGCTGTTCTTGCCGAACGCGGCAGGCAGCCTGTCGCCCGGATCAGACGGCACAAGGGGACTGCATGAGCCTGATCACGGAGCTTCTCGAACGATTGGCGGGAGTTGCGCTCCTGAAAGCGAAAGTCAGCGACACGGCGGATCGGGTCGAACGACTCGGCGAATGGATGCTGGAGCTCGACCGGCGCGTCACGCGCGTCGAGAGCACGCAAACGCGTCCCGCGCGGCAAAAGCCGAGGCGGTAAGGTAAAACGCAGTTGTTCAGGCCGGACAATCTGGCACCACTGGATTTCGTTCGGATTGCGCGGCAGTTGTCTGCATCCGGCTCCTAGCCGGAAAGCTGCATTCGACCCCAACCGGGCACTCGCAGCGTAAAGTATCCACCCGCCCGAATTGACAGCGCGCGGCGCCTGCTGGTCTCGCTGTTGCGGAACTTCGTCGAAGCACAGTGAATCAGTTCCCCTTGCGCGCCAGCGTCCATTGCCCCGTGCATATGGCTGGCTCGACAGATCCGTATCGTGCTGCGTAGGTACCGGCGTAGCCCGTGGTAGTGGCGCGCCCGGCGAGCTTGACGTTGCCGCTACCATCCGGATTTGATCCATCCCACAACGTTGCCGCGATTGAGCCGTCCTGCACACTCTGGAACTGAAGGTCGGTAAATTGCCTGCCGGAAACTCCTTGCAAGGCGCCCGCCTGGATATCAATGTCTTCCTCGAAACCATTGCGCTCACAATGCGCACCCTTTCCGGAGCTCACCATGAGGCGAAACGCATAGCGCCCCGGGAGTACACCCGCGGGCGCAACGGCCGCGACGCTCACCGGCAATGCCTTCGCAGGCGCGGCGGCGCTCTCCGCCTCTTTGCTTCAATTGCGAACCAACGACCATTGTCCGGTGCAGGTCGCTTGCATTAATTTCCCTTCGTAGGTGCCCGCGTATCCCGTGTCCGTGGCGCGCCCGGTAAGCTTGACTTCAATGGTGGCGGCCCGCGCCCAAATTCCGTGAACCGTCGCCGCAACGGAACCGTCGGGCGCGCTTTGGATTCTCAGATTCGAGAATCCGTTGCCGGAAATGCCTTGTGCGCCGCCCGCCAGTATCTCGATCTCCTCCTGGACATCGATACTCGAGCACCCAAGGTGAATTCCAGAACCGACCATGAGGCGAAATGTGTAGCGGCCTGCCAATCCCACGCGCAGTGGCGTTGCGGCTTTCTCCGCCGCCTTTTTTGCTGCTGCCTTTGCTGCCGCCGCTTTCTCTTCCGTCGCTTTGTCTGCCGCGGCCTTTTCCGTTGCTGCAAGTTCCGCTGCTTTGGCTTGCGCCGCCTTCTCCTGCGCAGCTTTCTCTGCCGCAGCTTTCGAGGCCTCGCCCTGTCTCTGCGCATCCGCGATCTTGGCCGCATCGCCCGCCTTCTTTGCCTCGGCCTCGCGCTGCCTGACCAGTTCGTTCTGCTTCTGCGTCTCTGCCTCCGCTCGCTTCGTTTGCTCCTGCAACTCTTTCAGCTTCGCCTGGTCTCCTTTCGCGCGCGCTTCGTCTTCGGCCAGTTGCGCCAACTCGACTCGTTTGCGCAATTCCTGCTGGCGCTCGCGGGCAAGGTTCAGATCCTGAGTGGCCTTTGTGGCTGCTTCGAGCGCGGTGGTCAATTGGGCGAGGCGCGCTTCGTCGCTTGAAGTCGTCCAGTACCAGGCCCCGATCAGCGCGCCGGCGACAAATGCAAAACCGATAGCAAGTTGAAGTACCGGCTGCTTCGTGCGCGGGGCTTGCGCGGCGACGCGCTTGAGATCGGCTTCACGCTGCTTGATGTCGGCGAGGCGCCGGGCCAGTTCCTCGGCCTGTTTCCTGGCCTTCGTCTCGGCGTCGACACGCGTCCTTGCGTCGGCTTCCCGCCGCGCGCGTTCTTCAGCTTCACGTTTGGCCCTGGCTTCAGCGTCGGCCTTCACTGCCGCGGCTGCACTGGCGGCCGCCTCGGCCTCCCGACGGCGGAATTCCGCTTCGAGCTGGCGAATTTCAGTTTCACGCTGTGCCACTTCCGCCCGGGCTTCCTGTTGTGCCTTCTCGATCGTCGCGAGGCGGGCTTTCTCCTCGGACGCGGCGCGCGCTTTCGCTTCGGTTTCGCGCCTCGCCTCGCCCTCGGCGTGTGACTGCTCTTCCGCAATCCGCCTCGTTTCGGACTCTTCCGAGCGCTTTCTATGCGCCGCCTCGCGCTGCGCGAGCTCCGCTTCCAGTCGCGCCGTTTCTGCGGCGAGCTTCTTCAACTCCCCAGTATCGCGTGCCGGGATTGGCGCAGCGGGCACGACCTGCAGGTTCTGCGCACCCGCGGCGATGCGCGGCAGTTTGGCAGCCTTCACCCGCGCGAGATCAGCATAGACCCCTGCGGGAAATGCCTTCAGGTAAGTCTCAAATTCGACCGGATCGGAACTGTTCCGGATCGCTCGCCAGAATTCGAGTTCAGTATCGCTCGCCTGCAGGCCGCCTCCCGACTGGCCGTCAGCCATCCGCTCGCCACTCAAAGCTCCTTGAAGAGCAGCCGCAAATTCCCTGGCACTGGCGTAGCGCTGGTCAGGTTTCTTCGCCAGGGCGCGGTTGATGATCTGGTCGAATGCCGGCGATACGCGCGTTGCCTTGGTCGAGGGCCGCGCCGGCTCATCCTGCATGACCTGCTTGGCTACCGTCCACGCTCCCTCGCCCTTGAACGGCTGCTCGTCGGTGAGCAACTGGTACAACACGATTCCCGCCGAAAAGACATCGGTGCGCCGGTCCGCCCTTCCCCCAGTGATCTGCTCCGGGGCCATGAATGCGGCCGTACCCACCATAGTGCCGCCCTTGGAGCGGTCGTTGCCGTCCTGCAGGCGCGCCACGCCGAAGTCCGCGAGCTTCACGCGCCGCTGCGCATCGAGCATCACGTTCGCGGGCTTCACATCGCGGTGGATCACCCCCGCTTCATGCGCAAATTCGAGCGCATCGAGGAGCTCGTTCATGATGCGCACGGCCTCCGCAGGCTCAAAGCGTTCCCTCGCCTCGAATAGTGCACGCAGTTCGCGCCCTTCGATGAACTCCATCACCAGGTAAGCAATGTCCTCCTGCTCACCGAAGTCGTACACCTGGACGATGTGCGGGTGGTTGAGCCTGGCGACCGCCCTGGCTTCCCGCGCAAATCTGGCGGAATACGCGCGCTCGGTCTCTTCGTCGAGCACAATGCTCTTGAGAATCGTCTTCACCGCCACCGGGCGGTTCAGGCTTGGGTCGAATCCCTCGTAGACGACGCCCATCGCGCCCTTGCCGAGCACGCCGCGCAATTCGTAACGGCCGAGTCTTAAGAGTTCTGCCATTGTCAACTAACCTAAGTGGTTAGCATCGGGAAGGGAATAACGACCTACTTGCGCTCGATGAATTCGATCTTGTAGCCGTCGGGGTCGGCGACGAACGCGATTACGGTCGTGCCGCCCTTTACCGGCCCGGCCTCGCGGGTGACCGTGCCGCCTTTCGCCTTCACCGTGGCGCAGGCCTTCGCGACATCGGCAAACTCCAGCGCGATGTGGCCGAAGCCGGCGCCGAGGTCGTACTTGTCGACGCCGTAGTTGTAGGTCAGTTCCAGCACCGCGCTCTTGTCTTCGCCTTCGTAGCCAACGAAGGCGAGCGAATATTTCTGCTCGGGCCGGTCGGTGGTGCGCAGCAGCTTCATGCCGAGCACCTCGGTATAGAACTTGATGGAGCGCTCGAGGTTGCCGACCCGGAGCATGGTGTGCAGGATTCTCATGCGTGCTTACCTCATATTCTCGGAATGGTTGCGGCGAGTGCTTCGATGCGCTCGCGCGCTTCGCGCCAGTGAGGATACAGCCATTCGACCAGCGCCCAGAAGCGTTCCGAATGGTTTAGCTCGACAAGATGCGCGACTTCGTGGGCGACGACGTAGTCTGCCAGTTCCGGGTCAAGGTGTACCAGGCGCCAGGACAGGCGGATGCGGCCGCTCGACATGCACACGCCCCACTGGGTGCGGGCGCTGGAGAGCCCGAGCGGGGGCGGCGGCAGGCTGACGCGCGACGCGTAGTGCGCCACGCGCGGCGCCAGCGCTTCCAGCGCGCGCGATTTCAGCCAATGCAGCAGCAGCGCGCGCACCGCGCCCCGGCGGTGCGGCTCGGGCAGGCCGATGTGCAGCTGCGTGCCGACGAGGTTCACGGCGCGCCTGGATTGCGCCACGACCAGCACGATGTCGCGCCCGAAGAGGGGCAGCGTCTCGCCGCTTTCGCCGAAGATCGTCTGCGCCTTGCCCGCCGCCGCGCGCTGGTCGAGCTTGTCGAGGATCCAGCGCGCCTTCTCGTGCAGGAAACCCTCGATCTCGCGCCAGGGCGCCCGCAGCGGGGCGGCGACCGCGAGACCGTGTTCGCTTACCTTGATGCCGATGGTGCGCCGGGGCCGGCGCTCGAAGCGGAATTCGACCGCGCGCCCCTCCAGCAGGGCATGGCGCGTCGGCCCGGCGTCGGCCGGGGGCGGCTCGTCAAACAGCGTCAGCTGTTCCTGCGCTTTCAGCGCCAGCTGTCCTGACGCCGCTAGCTGTCCAGGATCTTTTGCTGCGTCTCGATCCACTGTTCGGCAATCGCGTTGATCGTCTCCGGGTCCCGCCCCGCGCTCTCGATCGGCGGCCCGATGCGCACCTTCACCTCGCCCGCATACTTGAGGAAGGAGTTGCGCGGCCAGAGCCGACCCGCATTGTGCGCCACCGGCACCACCGCTGCACCGGCGTGCGCCGCGAGCCAGGCACCCCCGAGCTGGTACTTGCGCGTCCTGCCGGGGCGCACGCGCGTGCCCTCGGGAAATACCACCACCCAGAAGCCCTGTTCCAGGCGCTGCTTGCCGCGGCGCGCCATCTGGCGCAGGGCCGCCAGGCCGCGCCCGCGATTGATCGCAATCGGGCTCATCAGCGCGAGGCCCCAGCCGAAGAACGGGATCCAGAGCAACTCGCGCTTCAGCACGTGCACCTGGGGCGGGAAGATTTCCTGGAAGGCGAGGGTTTCCCAGGCCGACTGGTGCTTGGACAGGATCACGGCCGGCTCGCGTGGCAGGTGCTCCCGCCCTTCGACGCTCCAGCGCACGCCGCACAGGAGCCGCAAGGCATGCAGCACCAGCAGCGACCAGCCCGAAATGACGCGGTAGCGCGCGAGGCGCGGCAGCGGCGCGCTCGCAATCGCGAGGAGGGCGTAGGGCGGGGTGACGATCAGCAGCGCGAGCCAGAAGAGGGCTGAGCGCAGGAAGGTCATAAAGGCGCGGTCATGACTGGGCCGTCACGGCGCAAGGCGCGCCGCGATCGCGGCAAGATTGGCGAAGACCTCGGTGCCCTTGGGCAGACCGCCCGCCTCGCGCGTCTGCCGGCCCTTGCCGGTGAGAACGAGGTAAGGCTGCGCGCCCACCGCGGCGGCCGCCTCGAGGTCGCGCAGCGCATCGCCGATCATCGGCACGCCCTGCAGTTCGACGTTGAAGCGCGAGCCGATCTCGCGCAAGAGGCCGGGCTTGGGCTTGCGGCACTCGCAGTTCGAGTCCGCGGCGTGCGGGCAGAAGAAGATCGCGTCGATGCGGCCGCCGGCCTGGCCGATGGCGCGGTGCATCTCGCCGTGGATCGCGTTCAGCGTCGTCATGTCGAACAGGCCGCGTGCGATGCCCGACTGGTTGGTCGCCACGACGATGCGCCAGCCGCCCTGCGTCAGGCGCGCGATGCCCTCCAGGCTGCCCGGGATCGGCCGCCACTCGGCCGGCGACTTGATGTACTGGTCGCTGTCCTGGTTGATGGTGCCGTCGCGATCGAGTATCACGAGCTTCACGCGAGTGATCCTTCGTCCAGCTTCATGTCGCGAGCTTCGAGAGGTCGGCGACGCGATTCATGGATTCGCGCAGGTCGCGCAATAGCGCTAGGCGGCTGCTACGCAGCGTCTTGTCCTCGGCCATCACCATGACCTTTTCGAAGAACGTGTCGACCGGCGCCTTGAGGACGGCAAAGCTCTTCAAATAGCCGCTGTAGTCGCCTTTCTCGTAGAGGGACTTTGCGGCTGCATTGGTCTTGTTGATTGCTGCATGCAATGCAAGCTCTGCCGGCTCCTTGAGATCACCAGCCTTGAAGGTCTCGCCCTTTGCTTCGGCCTGCTTGAGGATATTCACGATCCGTTTGTTCGCGGCCGCAAGGCTTTCCGCTTCCGGCAGTGCCTGAAATGCCTTCACGGCCTCCAATTGCTGCAGCACCACGCTCAGACCGGTGGGATGCAAGCTCAGAACGGAATCAATCTGCAGCGTGGAAAAGCCCTGTTCCTTGAGGTAGCCGGCGAAACGGTCGTACACGAACTGTATGAGTTCCGGCACGGCCTTGCTTTGGAAGGGTTCGAATGCCGCCTTCGCCAGCTCGGCCAGCGACAAATGCAGCCGGTTCTCCACCAGGATGCGCACCACGCCGAGCGCGGCGCGGCGCAGGCCGAAGGGGTCCTTGTCGCCGCTGGGTTGCTGGCCGATGCTGAAGAGGCCCGCGATGGCGTCGAGCTTGTCCGCCAGCGCGAGCGCGCAGGCGATCGGTCCCTCCGGGAGGCGATCGCCGGCGAAGCGCGGGCGGTAATGCGCTTCGATTGCGTCCGCGACAGCCGCCGGCTCCTTGTCGTGCAGTGCGTAGTAGCGCCCCATGACGCCCTGCAACTCCGGGAATTCGCCCACCATACCGCTCAGCAGGTCCGCCTTGCACAGTCGCGCGGCTCTTGCGGCATGAGATTTTTCGGCTTTCAATTGAATCGAAATTAGCGTCGCCAGAACTTCAATTCGATCGACCTGATCAAGCTGGCTGCCGAGTTTGTTGTGATAGACGACCTTCGAGAGGAGCGCCACGCGCGCCTCCAGGCTCTGCTTGCGGTCCTGGTCGTAGAAGAAACGCGCGTCCTCCAGCCGCGGCCGCACCACGCGCTGGTTGCCGCCGATGATGTGGCGCGGGTCGGCGACCTGCATGTTCGACACGATGAGGAACTTCCCGGTGAGCTTGCCCGCGGCGTCGAACAGCGGGAAGTATTTCTGGTTCTGCCGCATCGTCAGGATCAGGCACTCCTGCGGCACTTCGAGGAACGCCTTGTCGAATTCGCCGACATAGACGCTCGGGTGCTCCACCAGCGCCGTGACTTCATCCAGCAACAGCTGGTACGCGCCGAGGCTGGCATCGTATTTTTTCGCTTCTGACTGCAACTGCTTGTCGATCTCCGCCCTGCGCTTGCCGAAATCGACCATTACCTTGCCTTCATCGAGCAGTTTCTTCTCGTACTCGTCCGCACTCGCGAGAGTGATCTCGGCCTTGCCCATGAAACGGTGGCCGCGCGTCTTGTTGCCCGACTGCAGGCCGAGCACGGCTCCGGGAACGACGTGCTTACCGTGCAGCATCACCAGGCTGTGCGCCGGGCGCACGAACTGAGCCGCGCCCGCGCCCCAGCGCATGATCTTAGGGACGGGAAGTCTTTTCAGCGCATCGCCAACAAGCCCGGCGAGGACGGCATCGAGGTTGACGCCCTTAGTTGTTGCTTTTGCGAACACAACCATTCCCTTCGGTGTGTCGCGCTGTTCTAGCGTCGCTACTTCTACATTATGTTTCTTCGCAAATCCCGCAATTGCGGCTGCCGGCGCGCTCGTAGAAGGGCCGGAAACTTCGTTAACGCGATCGCTTGCGGCGGCTGCGACATTCGTAATCAGGACGGCCAGGCGGCGAGGGGTAGCGAAAAATGTGGCCCTAGCCGCTCCATCGACGAGGCCAGCGTCTCCCAAGCCGAGCAGAACTCCCTCCGAAAACGCGCCACCGAGACGACTTAATGCTTTTGGGGGCAATTCCTCGGTCAGCAGTTCGATCAGCAACGTCGCTTTGGTCACGGCTTCACCATGGGGAAGCCCATCCGCTCGCGCGATTCGTAGTAGGCCTGGGAGACGGCGCGGGCGAGGGCGCGGACGCGACCGATGTAGGCGGCGCGCTCGGTGACGGAAATCGCGCCGCGCGCATCGAGCAGATTGAAGCCGTGCGATGCCTTCAGGACCATTTCGTAGGCGGGCAGCACGCATTGCGCCGCGATCAGTCTTTTGGCCTCTTGTTCATGGTTCTTGAATGAATCAAAGAGGAATTCGACGTTCGAGAGTTCGAAGTTGTAGCGCGACTGCTCGACTTCGTTCTGGTGGTAGACGTCCCGATAGCTGACCCCGGGCGTCCATTCCAGGTCGAAGATGCTGTCCTTGCGCTGCAGGTACATCGCGACACGTTCCAGGCCGTAGGTGATCTCGCCCAGCACGGGCTTGCAGTCGAGCCCGCCGACTTGCTGGAAATACGTGAATTGGGTGACTTCCATGCCGTCGAGCCAGACTTCCCAGCCCAGGCCCCAGGCACCCAGCGTGGGCGATTCCCAGTCGTCCTCGACAAAACGTATGTCGTGCTCTTTGGGGTCTATGCCCAGGTTCGTCAATGAACCCAAATACAAATCCTGGATATCCGGCGGCGAAGGCTTCAGCACCACCTGGTACTGGTAGTAGTGCTGCAGCCGGTTGGGGTTGTCGCCGTAGCGGCCGTCCTTGGGACGGCGCGAGGGCTGCACGTAGGCTGCTTTCCAGGGTTCCGGTCCGATGGCGCGCAGGAAAGTCGCGGTGTGGAAGGTTCCCGCGCCCATTTCCATGTCGTAAGGCTGCAGCAGTACGCAGCCGCGCTTGTCCCAGTAATCGTTGAGATTGAGGATGAGTTGCTGGAAATTGAGCATGCGCCGCTGAATTTTAACGGCTGCGCCTGCGCAGCGCGACGAACACGAGCGCCAGCACGGCGAGCAGGACCGCCGGCCAGTCGCCGAAGCGCACGTAGGGCGTCGCGCCGCTGTAGCCGCGCACTTCCATGTCGACCTGTCCCTGCACGAACTGCTTCGCCTGCTGGCGCACCGAACCGTCGGGCCAGATCGCGGCGGTGATACCGGTATTGGCTGCGGTGAGATAGACGCGGCCCGTCTCCAGTGCGCGCATGCGGGCGATCTGCAGGTGCTGCGCCGGTGCGAGCGAGTCGCCGAACCAGGCGACGTTCGACACGTTTACCAGCAGCGTGGCTTCGGGCAGCTGGCGGATGATCTCGGCGCCGTACACATCCTCGTAGCAGACGTTCACGGCCACGCGCTGGCCGGCGATCGCCATCGGCCGCTGGTCGGTGGCACCGCGCGCGAAATCCGCCAGCGGGATGGAGAGCGCGCGCACGATCCAGCCGAATGCGGGCGGCACGAACTCGCCGAAAGGTACAAGGTGCACCTTGTCGTACCTGGACGAGGGCGAGACGCCCAGGCTGATGACGGAGTTGAGATAGGCGCCTGAGGCGCCGCGCACCGGAATTCCCAGCAGCAGGTCGCCGCGATTGCGCACGGCGGCCGCCTTGAGCCGCTCGATGTAGGCGGGATCGACCAGGTCGAGGAACCGTGGCACTGCCGTCTCGGGCAGCACGATCAGCCGCGCGTTGCTGCCCTCGGCCAGGCGTGCATAGGTCTCGAGGATGCGTGCGTAGCGCGCCGGATCGAACTTCATGTCCTGCGGCACGTTGCCCTGCAGGAGCGCGACGCGCAGCGGCTCGCCAAAGGGCGCCGTCCACTCCCGCGCGCGCAAGGCGTAGCCGCACACGAGCACGAGCACCAGCGTGCTCGCGGCGATCCAGCGCGTGCGGCGCGCGCTGCAAAACGCGATGCACCGCAGGAGTCCTGCCGTCACCGCCAGCGCCAGAGAAACCGCGTACACGCCGCCCAGCGGCGCGTAGCCCGAGAGCGGATCGTCGATCGCCACGTAGCCGACGGCGAGCCACGGGAAACCCGTCAGGAACCAGCTGAGTGGCCACTCCAGCAGCACCCAGGCGGCGGGAATGACGAGCACGGCGCGCAGCGCCTCGGGTGTCTCGGCATCTCGCGCAATGCGCGCCTGGAGCCAGCCTGCCAGCGCGGGGAAAAGCGCAAGGAAGGCGCAAAAGCCGAGCGTAGCCGCAGCGGCAAGCGGCATCGGCATGGCGCCGAAACGGTGCAGGCTCACGTACACCCAGGACACGCCAGCGCCGTAGAGTCCGAGGCCGAAGCAGAACCCGACCCAGGCAGCGGCGCCGGGCGAGGGCGCGCGCAGCCAGAGGTGGACCAGTACCGCCAGCGCTGCAAGCGTGGCGGGGAAAAAATCAGCCGGCGAAAAGCCGAGCACCGCAGCCGCGCCCGCCACAAACGCCAAAAACGCCAAAAACAGGGACAGACCCCGTTTTCCTGACTCTTGGCTGCGGAAAACGGAGTCTGTCCCTGTTTTTATCACGCCTTCGGTTTCTCCACGATCAGCGTATACACGCGGCGGCTGTCGGCGCGCAGTACGTGGAACCTGTACCCGGAGATGACCAGCGCTTCGCCGCGCTTGGGCAACCGGCCCAGGTGCGCGATGACCAGGCCGCCCACCGTATCGTGTTCCGCGTCGCTGAATTCGGTGCCGAAAGCGGCATTGAAGTCGGCGATCTGCGTCAACGCCTTGATGCGGTAGCGTCCGCCCGGTTCGGGCAGGATGTTGTCGCTCGCTTCGTCGAAATCGTACTCGTCCTCGATGTCGCCCACGATCTGCTCGAGGACGTCCTCGATGGTGACAAGCCCCGCCACGCCGCCGTACTCGTCCACCACGATCGCCATGTGGTTGCGGCTGGCGCGAAATTCGCGCAGCAGCACGTTGAGGCGCTTGGATTCGGGCACGAAGATCGCAGGCCGCAGCATTTCGCGCACGTTGAACTGTTCTTCGCCCGCATAGTGTCGCAGCAGGTCCTTGGCGAGCAGCACGCCGATCACGTCGTCGCGGTTCTGGCCGAACACGGGAAAGCGCGAGTGCGCCGAACTGATCACCTGCGGCATGAACTGGTCCACCGGCTCGTTGATGTCGATCACGTCCATCTGCGCGCGCGGAATCATGATGTCGCGCACCTGCATCTCCGACACGGTGAGCGCGCCCTCGACGATGGACAGCGCGTCCGCGTCGAGCAGGTTGCGCTGAAACGCCGAGCGCAGCAGCAGGACCAGGTTGGCGCGGTTGGTGGGTTCGCGCAGCACCAGCGCGGACAGGCGATCGAGCAGGCTGGGACGGGCGGAATCGGTCATTGCGGCGGGAGGGCTATTTTACCGCCTCGCCTCAGGCGTACGGGTCGGCGAACCCGAGTCGGCGCAGGAGGCGGATTTCGGTTTTTTCCATGCGCGCCGCATCCGACCTGCGCAGGTGATCGTGGCCGCGCAGGTGCAGCACGCCATGCACCACGAGATGCGCGTAATGCGCGGCCAGTGTCTTGCCCTGCGTTCGTGCTTCTTTTGCGATGACAGGATGGCACAGCACGACATCGCCGTGGCGGCGGTCGTAGGAAAACGAGAGCACATTGGTGGGGGCCTTGCCCTGGCGAAAGCTGCGGTTGAGCAAGCGGCCTTCGGCAGCGCCCACCACGCGCAGCGTCACCAGGGCGCCCGGCCAGAGCGCGGCATGCGCGAATTTGCGCAGCAGCGCGGCCGTGGGTGCCGCGCCGAGCGCGCGCTGGACGACGACCTTACTTCGCGGGCGGCGCCTGCGCGGCGTCGTTGTCGTAGGCATCGATGATTCGCGCCACCAGCGGATGTCGCACGACGTCGGCGGCGGTGAAGTCGCTGAAGGCGATGCCGCGCACGCCGGAGAGGATGCGCCGCGCCTCGATGAGGCCGCTCTTCTGTCCACGGCCGAGATCGATCTGCGTCACGTCGCCGTTGACGACGGCCTTGGCGCCAAAGCCGATGCGGGTGAGGAACATCTTCATCTGCTCGGGCGTCGTGTTCTGCGCTTCGTCGAGGATGACGAAGGAATGGTTCAGCGTGCGGCCGCGCATGTAGGCCAGTGGCGCCAGTTCGATGGCGCCGCGCTCCAGCAGCTTCGCGGTGCGCTCGAAACCGGCGAGGTCGTACAGGGCGTCGTACAGCGGCCGCAGGTAGGGATCCACTTTCTGCGCCAGGTCTCCGGGCAGGAAGCCCAGGCGCTCGCCCGCCTCCACCGCAGGGCGCACCAGCACGATGCGCTTCACTTTGTCGCGTTCCAGCGCGTCGACCGCGCAGGCGACCGCGAGGTAGGTCTTGCCGGTCCCCGCCGGGCCGATGCCGATGGTGATGTCGTGCGCGAGGATGTTCTCGATGTACTTTACCTGGTGCGGCGTACGGCCGTGGAGATCCGGCCGGCGCGTCTGCAGAAGGGACGTACGCTCGTCCTTCCTCGCAAAGCCCTGCTGGGCCACTTCGGCCAGGCCCAGCTGCACGTCGTCGATGGTCAGGTCGTCCGTCGCCAGGCCGTAGAAATGCTTGAGCGCCTGTGCGGCGCGCGCCGCCTGTTCGCCGCGCACGGAGAAGCGCGCTCCCTTGCGCGCGATCTCCACGTCCAGCGCGGTTTCGATCTGGCGCAGGTTGGCGTCGAGCGCGCCGCACAGCCGCGCCAGGCGATGGTTGTCTACCGGATCGAGCCTGACTTCAACCGGCCTACTGCGCATGGACCAGTTCACCGCGCAGCGAATGGTGCCGCGCTTCGGTGACGCGCAACGCAGCGAAGCGGCCGGCGAGTTCCCTGCCGCCGGGGAAATTGACGGTCCGGTTATTGCCGGTGCGCGCGGCGAGTTCCGCGGCATCCCGCGTCGATGGACCTTCCACCAGCACCTGCTGGACCGTCCCCACCATGGCCTCGCTCACGGCGCGGGATTGCGCCTCGAGCTGCGCCTGCAGCCGCTGCAGCCGCTCGAGCTTCTGCGCCTGCGGCACAGGATCGGCCAGTTCGGCGGCGGGTGTTCCCGGCCGCGGGCTGTAGAGGAACGAGTAGGAGCCGTCGAACGCCAGCTCGCGCGCGAGCGTGAGCGTGGCCTCGAAGTCGGCCTCGGTTTCGCCCGGGAAGCCGACGATGAAATCGGAGGAAATGCTGATCTCCGGCTTGGCCTTGCGCAGGCGCCGGACGATGGAGCGGTATTCGAGCGAGGTGTAACCGCGCTTCATCGCCGCCAGCACGCGGTCCGAGCCCGACTGGACCGGCAGGTGCACGTGCGGCGCAAGCGCGGGCAACGCGGCGTGCGCGTCGATGAGGCGCTGCGTGAACTCGCGCGGGTGAGACGTGGTGTAGCGAATTCGCTCTATTCCCTCAATCTCATCCACGAAATAGAGAAGTTCGGCAAAGTCCGCCCGTGCAGGACCGCCTTTGGCGGTTGCGCTTTCGACCTCGCCGCGCCAGGCGTTGACGTTCTGCCCGAGCAGCGTCACTTCCTTCACGCCCTGCGCCGCGAGGCCGGCGATCTCGGCGATCACGTCGTCGAAGGGCCGCGAAATCTCCGCGCCGCGCGTATACGGCACCACGCAGAAACTGCAGTACTTGCTGCAGCCTTCCATGATCGAAACGAAGGCGCTGGATCCCTGGACGCGCGCCGGCGGCAGGTGGTCGAATTTCTCGATCTCGGGAAAACTCACGTCGACCTGCGGCTGGCCGCTCGCGCGCCTCTGCGCCAGCAATGCCGGCAGGCGATGCAGCGTCTGCGGCCCGAACACCACGTCGACATAGGGCGCCCGCTCGACGATGGCGCCGCCCTCCTGGCTGGCGACGCAGCCGCCGACCGCGATCATGAGGTTCGGATTGGCGCGCTTGAGATGCTGCACCCGGCCCAGATCGGAAAACACCTTTTCCTGCGCTTTCTCGCGCACCGAGCAGGTGTTGAAAACGATGAGGTCGGCTTCCTGCGCGTTCGCCGCCGGCGTAAGCCCCTCGGCCCGGGCGAGCACGGCGGAGATTTTCTCCGAGTCGTACTCGTTCATCTGACAGCCGAACGTGCGAATGAAGACTTTTCCCGCCATTCCCTACTTTTTCGAATCCGGCTGCGCTTCTTCCGGCGCCGACAGGATCCAGACGCGAGCCACCTGGCCCTGTGCGTCGGTCAGGTACTTGACGCGCACGCCGCGGGGCACTGCGGTGGGGACCACGATCAGGTTGCGCTCATCGCGGATCTGCGCACCGGCCGCGAGCTGCGTTCGCTTGCCGTCGATCTCGACGCTCATGCCCTGGACGTGGCTCAGCGTGGCGCGCTTGGCTTCCGCCGGAATGGTGCGGAACTGCGCCTGCGCGGCCGAAGCGGCGAGGACAAAACTGGCGATGGCAAGCAGGCTGCGAAGCATTGGGCCAGTGTACCGAAAAGGAAATGGTGGCGAATCAGGGACTCGAACCCCGGACAAACGGATTATGATTCCGCTGCTCTAACCAGCTGAGCTAATTCGCCCCGGTGAAGAGTGCGAATTTTCGCCTAAAAAAGGCGTCAAGTCAAAGGGTTGAAGAAGCACCGGCCTGGAGAAATTGCACCCTTGAGTGCCGATAACGTGTTCGATGTGGCGATTGCCGGCGGCGCACTGGTCGGCGCTGCGCTGGCGCGCGGCCTGCGCGGCGCGCGCGTGGCCCTGATCGCGCCGGAGCAGCCCGCGCCAGCGCCGGCACCGGCGGGATTCGATTCGCGCGTGTACGCCATTAGCCCTGGAAACGCTGCGTTCCTCGCCCAGCTCGGCGTCTGGAACGCGATTGCGCCGGCGCGCAGGACGCCGGTGCACGCCATGCGTGTTTACGGTGACGACGGCGAATCGCTGCTCGAGTTCGACGCTTATCGCACGGGCTGCAGTGAACTGGCCTGGATCGTGGAAGACGGGCTGCTGCGGGAAGCGTTATGGAACGGGCTGCAGGACCAGGGCGGCTTGAAGCTGTTTTCCGCTGCCTCGCTCGAAGCGCTGGAGCTTGGCGCGCAGCGCGCGAGCCTGCGGCTCAAGGACGGTCGCGATCTGGCGGCCCAGCTGGTGGTCGGTGCCGACGGCGCACGCTCGCTGGTGCGCGCGCAAGCGGGCATCACGGCGGCGGAGCGCTCCTATGGTCAGCGCGCGGTGGTGGCCAATTTCGCCTGCGGCCGGCCGCATCGCAATGTCGCCTATCAATGGTTCCAGGGCGCACGCAGGCAGGGCGCGGTGCTCGCGCTCCTGCCGCTGCCTGGGGATCATGTGTCGATGGTCTGGTCCGTCCCCGATGCCGAGGCGGCGCGCCTGCTCGCACTGGCGCCTGCGGCGCTGGCGGGCGAAGTCACGCTTGTTTCCGGCGCGGCCGTCGGCGAGCTTGCGCTGGTGACGCCGCAGCGCGCTTTTCCGTTGCAGCAATTGACCGCGGCCAGGCTGGTGGCGCCGCGCGTTGCGCTGGCAGGGGACGCGGCGCACGTGATCCACCCTCTGGCCGGGCAGGGCGCCAATCTCGGCCTGCAGGATGCGCGCGTGCTGGCCGAGGTTCTGCGCGGGCGCGAGCCGGGCCGCGACGCGGGCGAGCTGCGGCTGTTGCGGCGCTACGAGAGAGGGCGCGCCGAGGATATACTCGCCATGCGTACCACGGTGCACGGCCTGTTCCGCCTCTTCGAGGCCGGCGGCAGCGGCGTGGCGCGGTTGCGCAATGCGGGATTGAACTTCGCCGACCGCATACCGGTCCTAAAGAACCTGCTGATGCGTCACGCGATGGGATGAAGCGAATGCTGCGGATTTTTTTTCTTGCCCTTGCCATGGTTTTTTTCTCGCTGCCGGCGCTCGCCAACGAAGCGCGCATCCGCCAGGCGGTCGAGGCCAAGCTGGGCGGGGTCAAGGTCGAGGGCATACAGGCGACGCCGCTGCCCGGAATATTCGAGGTCCGGTTCACGTCCGATGAAGGCCCGCAAATCATCTATTCGGATGCGCAGGGCAATTACCTCTTCATGGGCGAGCTGATCGATATCAAGGCCGACCGCAATCTCACCGAGGAGCGGATTCGCAAGCTCACGGCGATTGAATTCAGCGCGCTGCCGCTCGAACTCGCGCTCAAGATCCAGCGCGGCAACGGCAAGCGCGTGCTGGCGATGTTCACCGACCCGTACTGCCCGTATTGCCGCAGGTTCGAACAGCTGCTGATGCAACTCGACGACATCAGCGTGTATGTCTACATGTTTCCGGTGATCCGGCCCGCCGCCGCCGATCACTCGCGCGCGGTCTGGTGCTCCAAGGACCGCGTCAAGGCCTGGTTCGAGCTGGCCGCGCTCGACCAGCCCAGAATTCCCGCAGCCCCGCCAACCTGCGCCAATCCGGTGGACAAGGTGCTTGAGCTCGGCCGCTCGCTGCGTGTCAAGAGCACGCCCACGCTGTTCTTCGGCAACGGCGAGCGCATCGAGGGCGGGCTTGCGCTCGCGCAGTTGCGCGCCAAGCTGGACGAGGTCGCGCGGCTGCCGAAGAAGTAAGGGTTTACGGGCGGGGCAATGGTTCCCCACGCGGCCACAGGATCCACATGCGGCCCTGCTGGCGCATGCGCCCGGCAAGCGCACCGGCCTCGGCTCCGGTTCCCCAGTAAAAATCCGCGCGCACCGCGCCGCGGATCGCGCCACCGGTGTCCTGCGCCGCCATCAGGCGGCGCAGCGGTTGCGTGGACAGCGGCATCGTCGTGGCGAGGAAAACGGGCGCGCCGAGCGGCACCGCGCGCGCATCGACCGCGAGGCTGTAGCCGGCGGTAAGCGGTGCGCCAAGCGTGCCGAACGGACCGTTGCCCTGGGCCGCTGCGCGGAAAAAGACGTAGCTCGGATTGGCATCGAGCGCCGCGCGCAGCTTGCCCGGGTTGGCGGCGGCCCAGGCCTTGATTCCGTGCATCGAGGTCTGCTCCAGGGCGAGCTCGCCGCGTTGCACCAGGTGGCGCCCGAGCGAGACGTAGGGATGGCCGTTGTGCTCGCCGTAGCCCAGGCGCAGGCGGGGACCGGTGCCCAGCTCGATCTGCCCCGAGCCCTGGATGTGCAGGAAAAAGAGTTCCACCGGATCCTCGACCCATGCCAGCACAGGGGCGTTGAACTGGCCTGTGGCGTCAATCTCGCCTCGGGTCCAGTACGGCACCAGGCGCGCACTTTCAAGACGTCCGCGCAGGCGCAGCCCCTTCACCTCCGGCACCACGCCTTCCAGGTCCACGGCCACCAGGTCTGCGGGTACGCCGTAGACCGGATAGCGGAAGCGCTCGCTGCGCGTACGGCTGCCGGCGAGCACGGGCTCGTAGTAGCCGGTCACCATGCCCTCGCTGCTGCCGTCGGCATTGGTGAGCGCCCAGGCCTCGAAGCTTGCCTCGACGAAAGCGCGCGCCGCGGTCTCGTCGGCCGCGCTCAGTGCGTGCGCGGCATCGCAGGCGCGCCGCAGTGCGCTGCCGCCGGTGATCCGTCCGCAGCCGGAGGCGAAGGCGCGCAGACCCGGCACGAGCGGCGCATCCGCCCAGCCGGGGATCGCGGCGTAAGGCGTGTGCTGGTACTTTGCGTCGAGGGCGCGCGCTGGCGCTGGCGCCGGACAGGCGGGGCAGGCCGGCGGCGGCAGGCTGCCGCAGCCCGCGAGGACTAGAATCGCGGTCAGGCCAACGGCGAAGGCGCGGACGATGTGGGTCATCTATCTCGAAATGGGCGTGGCGCTTGCGCTGCTGATTCTAATCGTCTGGTGGACCTGGCCGGCGAAACGCGCGGGTAACGCCGAGTCCGCGCCGAAGGTTCAGGCTGACAAGGAAGAGGCGCCGCGATGAGCGAAGCACGGCAGGCAGATTCCATGCGCGCGAAGGCGCACCATCTGCTCACCCGCGAAGAGGGCGGAGCGGGCGGACTCGCTGTGCGGACCGGATTGGTCGTCCTGATCGTCATCAGCGTCACCACGGCGATCCTGAAATCCGTGCCGCAATTCGGGCGCGCGCATAGCCAGCTGTTCGATGTCGTGCTGCTGATCACGACGCTGGGTTTCGCTGCCGAGTATCTGCTGCGGATCTGGATCGCGCCGGAGAATCCCGGCGCCAGTGGCGCCGCGCGCGAGCGGCTGCGCTACGTTTTTTCGCTGCCCGGGCTGGTGGACCTGGTGGCCGCGATCCCGTTCGCGCTTGCACCGCGCCTCGGGTTCAATCTCGACTGGCTCGATATCGTGCCGATTTTCAAGCTGCTGCGCCATACGGCGGCGTTCCAGTTCATGGTCGAGGCGGTCTACAGCGAGCGGCGAGTGCTGTGGAGTGCGGTGGTGCTCATGCTGGTGCTGCTCGTGTTCCAGTCGAGCCTGGTCTACTACTTCGAGCGCGAGGCGCAGCCAGACAAGCTGGGCAGCATCCCTGAGGCGATGTGGTGGGGGATCGTGACCCTGACCACGGTAGGCTACGGCGACGTCACGCCGGTCACCCCCTGGGGGAAGGTGGCGGGCGGACTCACCGCAGTGATGGGCCTGTGCATGTTCGCGATCCCGGTGGGCATCATCGCCTCGGCGTTCATCGAGGCGGTGCGGCGGCGCGAGTTCGTCGACACCTGGAACCTGGTGGCCAAGGTGCCGTTGTTCCGCACCCTCGATGCGGCGCGCATTGCCGCGGTGGCCGGCGTGCTGCGCGCGCGGCGCGCCGAGCGCGGTGAGCGCCTGATGCGCAAGGGCGATCAGGCCGATTCGATGTATTTCATCGTCTCGGGCGAGGTCGAGGTGGACCAGGAGACAACGGCGCCCAAAGGCCGGCTCGCTGCGGGCGACTTCTTCGGCGAGATCGCGCTCATCGCCGAGCGCGCGCGCACCGCGACGATCACCGCGCAGTCACACTGCAAGCTGCTGGTGCTGCACAAGGACGATTTCGAGAGTTTCATGGACGCGCATCCGGAGCTGAGGGATGCGGTGCGCGCCGCCGCAAAGCGGCGGCTGGAGGAGCTGGCTTAAGCAGCGCTGGATCAGGGCTGTTTGCGCTGCGCGAGGATGGCTTCGAGCGTCTTGCGTGCTTCAGGCAGCGTGGGGCCCTCGAGCGCGACCGCGGTGCGCGCCGCGCTCTCGGCTTCGGGCAGCCGGCCAAGCACGCCGAGCACGTGGGCGAGGTTATTGAACGCGATCGCCGACTGCGGGTGCGCTTCGCTTGCGCCGCGCAAGGCGCGTTCGGCCGCAGCCATGTCCTTCAGGTGGTACTCGACGTTGCCCAGTCCGATCAGGCCGATCAGGTTCCCGGGCCAGCGCGCGAGCAGCGCGCGGTAGGATTCGCGCGCCTCGAGGCGGCGGCCGGCTTGCTCCAGCGCCGCCGCCGCGCCCGCGAAATCGGTTTCCTGGGCGCTGGCGGGAAGGCGCCCCGGCGCGAGCGCGAGCATCGACCAGTAGTCGCTGTCGCGCCAGAAGAATTCGAGAAACGCGAAGCTCCATTCGTCGCGCGCCTTTTTCCCCGAGCGCACGATGACTGCGCGCTTGTCGAGGTCGTAGCCGACGATCACGGCGTAATGCCAGACCGGCATCAGCCTGAGCGACAGGTTGAGCAGCACCACCACGGGCGTGCCCGCGGCGAGTTCGCGCAGCAGGTCTTCGAGCCGCGGCGCGAGCGGGTATGCGACCAGGCCCACCCGGCGCGTGGCGCCGAGCATCTCGGCCTGCAGGCTGCCCTGCCGCCCGGGCAGGTACACCATCGGCGTGACGGACTCGACATTCGCCGCCGCGACGCCGGCGGCGTTGAACGCCATCGCGAGCGACGCCGGCCCGCAGAGGAAATCGTCCTGCTGGTGGAACGGTACCTGCGTCAGTTCGACGCGCGGCGGCAGGCCCGCCGGCCGATCTGCGCGCAGCGCTTCGCTCTGCGGCAGCGAGATGCAGCCGCCCAGGCAGAGCGTTGCGCTCAGCGCGGCAAATAAAAAGCCCGCGCGAGCGCGGGCTTTGCCGGACGGGAGCGCTACTTCTTGACCAACCACCAGATCAGCACGGACAGATGTACTTATCTGAACCCTTTCCTGTGATGGAGAGAATCCTGCGCCTCGCCTTGCGCGCTATCCGCGCCAGGCTGGAGTCAATCTAGTCCCGCCCGAGCGGGCGCGTCAAGGGCATGCGGCGCCGTCGCCGCAACCCGACGGGCAGGGCCGGCTTGCGGTCCACGGTATAGAATGCCCGCTTTCCGGCGAGACCGCCCGGGGCAGAAGAGCGCAGCGGCCGGGAATCGGGGGGACGAGCATGGATCCAAGGCGCGCTGACCGGCGCATCCTGATTTACAGCCACGACACGATGGGGCTGGGGCACCTGCGCCGCTGCCGCACCATCGCGCATTCGCTGGTGGAGAAATTCAAACAGGTGTCGGTGCTGATCCTGTCGGGCTCGCCGATCATCGGCTCGTTCGATTTCAGGGCGCGGGTCGATTTCGTGCGCATTCCGGGGGTCATCAAGCTGCGCAGCGGCGAGTACACCTCGCTCAACCTGCACATCGATATCGAGCAGACACTGAAGCTGCGCGGTTCGATCATCCGCCACACCGCGGAAATGTTCGAGCCGGACCTGTTCATCGTCGACAAGGAGCCGATGGGCCTGCGCGGCGAGGTGCTCGAGACGCTCGAGCTGCTCAAGCCGCGCGGCACGCGGCTGGTCCTCGGCCTGCGCGATGTGCTCGATGAGCCGCGCCTGCTGGAGTCGGAGTGGCGAAGGAAGAACGTGCTGCCGGCCCTGCGCGAGCTCTACGACGAGATCTGGGTCTACGGCTTGCCGCAGATCTGCGATCCGCTCGAAGGCGTGTCGCTGCCGATAGCGGTGCGCCAGAAGATGGTCTACACCGGCTACCTGCACCGCGAGGTGGCGACGCACGGCGCGCCGCCGCGCCTGCCGGAAATAACCAACCGGCCCTACCTGCTGGTCACCACCGGCGGCGGCGGCGACGGCGAGGCGCTGATCGAGTGGGTGCTGCGCGCCTACGAACACGACCCGCTGCTGCCCTATCCGGCGCTGCTGGTGCTGGGGCCCTTCATGCAGCCCGAGCGCCAGGCGGAATTCATGGACCGCGCCGCACGCCTGAAGCGCGTCGATGCGATCACCTTCCACAGCCATCTCGAATCGCTGGTGGCGCGCGCCGCCGGCGTGGTGGCGATGGGCGGCTACAACACCTTCTGCGAAGTGCTCTCGATGGACAAGCGCTCGCTGATCGTGCCGCGCACCGAACCGCGCATGGAGCAGTACATCCGCATCTCGCGCGCGGCGAAGCTGGGCCTGATATCCATGCTCGCCGCCGACGGCCGCTACGATCCGGCGGTGATGGCGGCGGCCCTGCGCCGCCTGCCGAGCCAGAACCGGCCCTCCGAGATCGTGGTGCCAGGGCTGCTCGAAGGCCTCGACAACGTCAGCCGCCTGGTGGCGCCGTGGGTCGATGCGGTGGCCGAGCTCGAGGCGCCCGAAGCGCTGCCGCGCAGCGCCTGACCTGATTGGGCCGCGTTGCCTTTGTCCTGAAGGGCTATCCGCGGCTCTCCGAGACCTTCATCGCGCAGGAAATCGCCGCGCTGGAGCGCCGCGGCCTGCAGATCCTGATCGTCTCGCTGCGCCATCCCACCGATGCGCGCCGCCATCCGGTGCACGAGGAAATCCGCGCAGCTCTGCTCTATCTGCCGGAGTATCTTTACCAGGAACCGCTACGCGTTTTTCGTTCCTGGTGGGCACAGCGCAAGAAATCAAACTACCTCGCGGCCCGCAGCCTCTGGCTGCGGGACTTCCTGCGCGATCCAACGCCCAACCGCATCCGCCGTTTCGGCCAGGCGCTGGTGCTTGCCAGCGAGTTGCCGCGCGACGTGACGCGCCTGCATGCCCATTTCCTGCATACCCCGGCTTCGGTCACGCGCTACGCGGCGCTGCTCAGCGGGCTCGGCTGGACCGGCTCGGCGCATGCCAAGGACATCTGGACCACGCCGGAGTGGGAGAAACGCGAAAAGCTCGCGTCCTGCGAATGGCTCGTCACCTGCACGGCGGCGAACCACGCGCACCTCGCAGCGCTTGCTCCTGCGGACCGGGTGGAGCTGGTCTATCACGGCCTGGATTTGTCCCGCTTTTCCTCCCTCGAGAAGAGCGGGGCAAAGCGAAACGGCAGCGACCCCGCGGACCCGGTCGTCATCCTCTCGGTCGCTCGCCTGGTGGAGAAGAAAGGCACCGACATCCTGCTCGAAGCGCTGGCGCGACTGCCAGCGCATCTGCATTGGCGGCTGGTGCACGCCGGCGGCGGACCGCTCAAGGACAGGCTCGAGCGGCATGCCCGCTCGCTCGGCATCGGCGCGCGTATCCAGTGGCGCGGCGCGTGCACGCAGACCGAACTGCTGGCCGCATACCGCGCCGCGGACCTGTTTGCGCTCGCCTCGCGCGTGGCGCGCGATGGCGACCGCGACGGCCTGCCCAACGTGCTCGCCGAAGCGCAAAGCCAGGGCCTCGCCTGCGTTGCGACCAGGGTTTCCGGGATTCCCGAACTGCTGGAGGACGGCCACACCGGGCTGCTGGTCGCGCCCGAGTCGCCCGGCGAGATTGCGCTTGCGCTCGCCGAGCTGATCGCCGATCCCGCGCGGCGCGGCACGCTCGGGGAAGCGGGGCGCCAGCGCGTGGCGAAGCACTTCGGCCTGGATGCGAACATTGCGCGCCTCGCGCACAAATTCGGCCTCTAGAATTCTCCCCATGCGCATCGCTTTCTACGCGCCCCTGAAGTCACCGACGCATGGCACGCCCTCCGGCGACCGGCGCATCGCGGGTTTGCTGATGGACGCGCTCGGGCGCGCCGGACACCGCGTCGAACTCGCCGCCACCTTCCGCAGCTACGACGCCGGCGGCGACGCGCGGCGCCAGAGCGCGTTGCGCGAGCAGGGCATGGCGCTCGGCCGCCGGCTTGCCGAGCAGTGGGGCAAAGCTGCGCCCGCAGCGCGGCCCGACCTTTGGTTCACCTATCACGCGTATTACAAGGCGCCAGACTGGCTGGGACCCGGGGCGAGCGCGGCGCTGGGAATTCCCTACGTCGTCGCCGAAGCCTCGCATGCCGCGAAGCGCGCCGGCGGCGCCTGGGACGTCGGCCACCGCGGCACGATGGAGGCAATTCGCGCCGCCGATCTGCTCCTGTGCCCGACGCGCGACGACCAGGATGGCTTGCGCGAGCTGGCCGCCTCGCCCGCGCGCATCGTCTCATTGCCGCCGTTCCTCGATGCGGTGCCTTTTCGCGCTGCTGCGGCGCGCCGTGAGGCATGCCGCGAGGAGCTCGCGCGGGCACACGGGCTGGAGAGCTCGCAGCCCTGGCTTGCGGTTGCGGCGATGATGCGTCCAGGCGACAAGCTCGCCTCTTTTGCCGCGCTCGCACGCACGCTGGGACAGGTGCGGGATCTGCCCTGGCGGCTGCTGGTGGCGGGCGATGGCCGCGCGCGCGCCGAAGTCGAAGCGGCGCTCGGCGCCGCGATACCGGGCCGCGTAACGTTTCTGGGGGCGCTGCCGCTCGACCAGGTCGCGGCGCTCTACGCCGCGGCCGATCTTTGCGTCTGGCCCGCGGTGAACGAGGCCTATGGCATGGCGATGCTGGAAGCGCAGGCCGCCGGAGTGCCGGTGATTTCCTGCGCCACGCGTGGCGTGCCCGACGTGGTGGAGCACGGCCGCGGCGGTCTGCTCGCGCCCGCCGGCGACGAGCGCGCGCTCGCCGGTCTGGTGCGCGAGCTGCTCGTTGACGAAGCCAAACGCAGGCAGATGAGCGCCGCGGCGCTAGCCTTTACCGCCGGCGAGCGCAGCATTGATACGGCCGCGGCGCGGCTTGGGGGCCTGCTGGCCAGATTCAGCACGACGAGCGCTTGAGCAAGCAACGCGCATTCTTCTACGTCCAGCACCTGCTCGGGATCGGCCACCTGAAGCGCGCGGTGACGCTTGCGCGCGCAATGGCCGCCACGGGGCTCGAGGTCACGCTGGCAAGCGGCGGCGCGCCGGTCGCGGGACTCGCGCCGGAAGGCGATTCGCGCGGCGTGCGCGTGGTACAACTGCCGCCGGCGAGCGCCCAGGACCTCAGTTTCAAAAGGCTCGTGGACGGCGAGGGCCGGCCCATCGACGAACAGTGGCAGGGCTTGCGCCGGGCCGCGTTGCTCGCGGCCTGGCGCGCCGCCGATGCGCAAGTGCTGGTGCTCGAGCTGTTTCCGTTCGGCCGCCGGCAGATGCGCTTCGAGCTGTTGCCGCTGCTCGAGGCCGCCAGCGTTGCAGCGCGTCGCCCTGCGATCGCCTGCTCGGTGCGCGACATCCTTGGCGCGCAGAAAAGCGCTGCGCGCGAGGAGGAGACGATCGCATGGGTGGAGCGCTACTTCGATCGCGTGTACGTGCACGGCGATCCTGGCGTCATTGCTTTCGAACGGACTTTTCCCGGCGCGAGCCGCATTGCGAAGCGGATCGAGTACACGGGATACGTCGTCGAGGCCGCGCCAGTCGCAGCGGGCGATGCCGGCAAGGGTGAAGTCATCGTCTCCGCAGGAGGCGGGGCCGTGGGCGCGGCGCTGCTGGCGGCGGCGTTGCGGGCCAAACCGCTCACGGCCCTGCGCGCGCGGCGTTGGCGCGTACTTGCCGGCAACAACCTTCCCGATGCGGATTTTCGCGCTCTGGCAGGCCTGGCGGCTGAGGCAGGCGGCATCGAATTGGAACGTTCGCGGCCGGATTTCACCACGCTGCTCGGCAACTGCGAGCTCTCCATCAGCCAGGCGGGTTACAACACGCTGATGGAAACCATCCGTGCTGGTGCGCGCGCCGTGGTGGTGCCCTTCGCCGGCGGGCACGAAACGGAACAAAGCCTGCGTGCGCGCTGCTTCGCCGAGCGCGGCCTGCTGGAACTGGTGGAAGAAAGGGCGCTCGCGCCGCACACGCTCGCAGCCGCGATCGAACGAGCGATGCACAAGCCGCCGGCGCCGCCGCGCAGCATCAATCTCGATGGCGCGCAGCACGCCGCGGAATCGATCGCACAACTGGCCCGGGGCGTAGCGGCGTGAATACGGCGTGGCAGGGATTCCTCGATGAGCTCGCACGCTGGCACGACGCCGGGCGCGCGAGCGAATTCTGGTGGCGCGACGATGACGCCGCGCGGCCCGCTCGCGCGCTCGAGCGGCTCCTGGCGCTGTCGCAAGCGTCCGCCACGCCGTTGGCGCTGGCGGTAGTTCCGCTGCTGGCCGAGAAGGCGATCTTCGAAAACGCGGGTCCCCTGGTATCGGTCCTGCAGCACGGCACCGATCATGTCAACCGCGCGGGGCCGCAGGAGAAGAAGACCGAGTTCAGTCCGGCCGAGGCGCCGGCCGCGGCGCTGGCACGGCTGGCCGCGGCGCGCCGGCAGCTCGAGGCGCTGGCCGGCAAGCGTTTTCTTGCGGTACTCGCCCCGCCCTGGAATCGCATGCCGCGAACGCTTGCGCCGCATCTCGCAGCGGCCGGCTACCGTGGCCTGAGCCAGTTTGGCGTGCGCACCGATGCCCAAGCCGCTCCCGGGCTGCGGCAAGTCAACACGCATGCGGACATCATCGCCTGGCGCGCGGGCCGCGGCTTTGCGGGCGAAAGCGAAGTCCTGGCCGCGGCGGTGCGCCACCTGGGGGCCAAACGCGCGGCACAGGCCGATGCGCACGAGGCCACCGGCTGGCTTACGCACCATGCGATGCACGACGAGGCGGCCTGGGCGTTTCTCGAACGCTTGTTCGAAACGACGCGTCAGCAGCCCGGCGTGATCTGGCGGCGTGCTGAGGAACTATTTCACGCCCCGTGAGCCATTCCTATCGCTATTCGTGGCGGGCCCTGCTGCCTGATTATGCGGGCGGTGCGATCGGGTTCGCGCTCCCGCTCGGCGCGCTCGCTTGCGCGCATCCTGCCGCGCCCGTGGCGTGGGTTCTGGCTGCGGCGGCCGCATTATTCCTCGTATACTTTGCCCGTACGGTCTGCCGGCAATTGACCCACATAGAGTTGGACGAAACCGGAATCCGCGTCAGGGGACCCGCGTTGGGACCGCGCAGCGCCGCACTCCGGTGGGACGACCTGTGTTCGCTGCGGCTCGACTACTACTCGACCCGCAGGGACCCGGAGGCAAGGACGGTGGAGGGAGGATGGATGCAGTTGAGGCTGCGCGGCGCAGGGCGCACGATCCGCATCGATTCGGAGCTCGAGGGCTTCCTCGAGCTGGTGCGCGCCGCATCCACCGAGGCGCGGCGCCGCGGCGCCGAGCTCGATTGGGCGACGCGCGCCAATCTTGGCGTGCTCGGCATGGCTGAATGAGCGACGTTCTGCAGATCAGGGACCTGCGCGTCTACCTCGAGGTCGACGCGGGCACCGTCAAGGCCGTCGATGGCGTGTCGTTCCGCATTCCCGAAGGCGGCACCGTCGCCCTGGTGGGCGAGTCCGGCTCGGGCAAATCGATGGTGGCGCAGGCGATCATGAGCATCCTGCCGCGCGTTGCGCGCATCGAGAGCGGCGAGATCCTGTTCCTTGACCCGAAGAAGCCCGGCAGCGTGGTGGATATTTCGCGCCTCGACCCCGAGTCCGCCCAGGTGCGCGAAATCCGCGGCGGCCGTATTTCGATCATCTTCCAGGAACCGATGACTGCGTTGTCGCCGCTGCACACGGTAGGCAACCAGATCGGGGAAGCGCTGATGCTGCACCGCTCGAGCCTGGGCGCGGGCGAGCGCCGCGCCGCGGTGCTCGAGATGCTGCGCCTGGTCGGTTTTGCCGATCCGGTCAAGGCGGGGCACACCTATCCGTTCGAACTCTCCGGCGGCCTGCGCCAGCGCGCGATGATCGCCATGGCGCTGGTGTGCCGCCCGGCCCTGCTGGTCGCGGACGAGCCCACCACCGCGCTCGACGTCACGATCCAGGCGCAGATCCTGCAACTGGTGCAGAGCCTGCAGTCCGAACTGAAAATGGCGATGCTGCTGATCACGCACGACCTGGGCATCGTCGCCAACATGGCCGAAGAGGTTGTCGTGATGTATCACGGCAAGGTCGTGGAGTCGGGGACGCTGCAGGATATTTTCCGCGACCCGCGCCATCCGTACCTGAAGGCGCTGATGCGCGCCGTGCCGCGCTTCAACATGGCGCCGGGCGAGCGCCTGACGCCGATTCGCGAGGTGAGCGCCGCCACCGACCACCTGATCTCCGGCCGCGGCCGGCCGCAAGGCGAGAACTTGAGCGGCGATGCGCTGCTGACGGTGCGCAACCTCACCAAGCGCTTCGAGACGCGCAAGACCTCGTTCTTCGGCCGCAAGCTCGCGGGCGAAGTGCGCGCGGTGGACGACGTGAGCTTCCACGTCGCCTCGGGCGAATGCCTGGGACTGGTGGGCGAGTCGGGCTGCGGCAAGACCACCACCGCCAAGATGATCCTGCGCTCGGCCACTCCGGACAGCGGTGAAATCATCTTCAACGATCGCGGCACCGCGCGCAACGTGCTCGCGCTGAAGGGAGCGGACCTGTTCGCCTACCGGCGCAAGGTGCAGTTCGTGTTCCAGGACCCCTTCAGCTCGCTCAACCCGCGCATGACGGTGCAGGACATCGTCGCCGAGCCACTCGTGATCCACGGCGTCGGCGATGCCGAGGAGCGCTTCGCGCGGGTCAAGGAACTCATGACGCTGGTCGCCCTGGACGTGCGCTACCTGCGGCGCTATCCGCACAGTTTCTCGGGCGGCCAGCGCCAGAGGATCGGCATTGCCCGTGCGCTGGCGCTCGGTCCCGAACTGCTCATTTGCGACGAGCCGGTCTCGGCGCTCGACGTATCGGTCCAGGCGCAGGTGCTCAACCTCCTGCTGGACCTGAAGGCCGCGCTCAACCTGACTTACATCTTCATCTCCCACAACCTGGCGGTGGTGCATTACCTCGCCGACCGGATCGCGGTGATGTGCGCCGGCCGCATCGTCGAGCTCGCGCCCTCCAGCGAGCTGTTCCGCAATCCGGTGCACCCCTACACCAAGGCGCTGCTCGCCGCGGTGCCGGACCCGGATCTGGACCGCAAGCTCGATTTTGCCGCGCTCATGGAGGGCAAGGCCTCCGACCCGCGCGCCTGGCCCGCGCCGTTCCGCCTCGATGGGCAGGCAAGCAGTAGCGATGCGATCATGCTGGATATCGGCGACAAACACCTGGTGCGCGCGCATGCGGGCGCCGACATGTCGGAGCTCAGATCATGATGCGCTGGCTGGTATTTCTGGTTTTCCCCACGGCGTTGGCCGGCGCCGCGGCGCAGGCCGCGGCGCAGGGAAAGTTCATCGAGCCGCCCGTGCTCGCCGAGCAGATCAAGGCCGGCAAGCTGCCGCCGGCGGCGAAGCGCCTGCCCGAGACGCCGCTGGTGTTCAAGCCGGCGGCGGGGCAGGAGGCGGGCAAGCACGGCGGCGACCTGAGCATGCTGATCGGGCGCAGCCGCGACGTGCGCATGCTCGTGGTGTACGGCTATGCGCGCCTCGTCGGCTACGACGCGAATTTCAGTATCGTTCCCGACATCCTCGAGAGCATCGACGCCAAGGGCGAGCGGGTGTTCACGATGAAGTTGCGCAAGGGGCACCGCTGGTCCGACGGCCAGCCGTTCACCAGCGACGACTTCCGCTATTTCTGGGACGACGTTGCCAACAACAAGGAACTCAGCCCGACGGGACCGCCCACCGACCTGCTGGTGAACGGCGAGCCGCCCAAAGTCGAAATCCTCGACAAGCAGACCGTGCGCTACAGCTGGTCGAAACCGAATCCGGATTTCCTGCCGCGCATGGCGGGCGCCTCGCCGCTGTTCATTTTCCGGCCGGCGCACTACCTGAAGAAATTCCACCGCAAGTACAACCCGAACGCGGGAGGGGCGCAGGCGGGCGCGGCCGTGAAGCGCGGCTGGGCCGCCGTGCACAACCGCGAAGACAACATGTACCAGTTCGACAACCCGGCGTTGCCGACGCTGCAGCCCTGGATGAACACCACCAAGCCGCCGGCGGACCGGTTCGTGGCGGTGCGCAATCCGTACTTCCACCGCGTCGATGCGGAGGGCCGCCAGCTGCCCTACATCGATCGCGTGGTGATGGCGGTGGCCGAGAGCAAGCTGATCCCGGCCAAGACCGGCGCCGGCGAATCCGACCTGCAGGCGCGCGACATCCAGTTCAACAACTACACCTTCCTGAAAAAAGGCGAGAAGACCAACAACTACCGCACGCTGCTGTGGAAAACTGCGCGCGGCGCGCATTTCGCGCTTTATCCGAACCTCAACGTGAACGATCCCGTCTGGAAGGCGCTGTTCCGCGACGTGCGCTTCCGCCGTGCGCTGTCGCTCGCCATCGATCGCTCGCAGGTGAACCAGGTGCTGTATTTCGGCCTCGCCACCGAGGGCAACAATACGGTGGTGGCCGAGAGTTCGCTCTACAGGAAGGAGTACCAGTCGCTCTGGGCGAAATACGACAAGAAGGCGGCCGCGAAGCTGCTCGACGATATCGGCCTCGCGCGCGGCGCGGACGGCGCGCGCAAGCTGCCCGATGGCCGGCCGCTGGAAATCATCGTCGAGACGGCTGGCGAGAGCACCGAGCAGACCGACGTGCTGGAGATGATCCGCGAAAACTGGCGCGAGATCGGCATCAAGCTCTTCGCGAAGCCCACGCAGCGCGAGGTGCTGCGCAACCGCGTCTTCTCGGGCGAGGCGCTGATCTCGGTCTGGAGCGGAATCGAGAACGGCCTTGCCAATCCGGACATCAGTCCCGAGGAACTCGCGCCCATCAGCCAGCAGCAGCTGCAGTGGCCGAAGTTCGGCCAGCATTTCGAAACCGGCGGCAAGGCAGGCGAGGCGCCCGATATCGCCGAGGCGGTCGAGCTGATGAAGCTGAACAGCCGGTGGCGCGAGGCGCCGACGCGCGAGGAGCGCGCGAAGATCTGGCACCGCATGCTGCAGATCCATGCCGAACAGCAGTTCGCGATCGGCGTGATCGCCGGCGTGGCGCAGCCGATCGTGGTGCGCAATTCGCTCAGGAACGTGCCCGAGAAGGGGATCTACAACTGGGATCCGGGCGCGCTCTTCGGCATCTACCGGCCCGATACCTTCTGGTTCAGCAAGTAATCCCCGCATGCTGACGTACACGATCCGGCGGCTGCTGATCATGATTCCGACGCTGCTCGTGATCAGCCTGGTCACCTTCAGCATCATCAAGCTGCCGCCGGGAGACTTCCTCTCCAACCAGATTGCGGAACTGCGCAGCCAGGGCGACAAGGCGGCGCTGGAGCGCGCCGAGTTCATGCGCGCCCAGTTCGGCCTCGACAAGCCCTTCATGGAGCAGTACGCGGTGTGGGTCGGGATCTGGCCCGCGGCACGCGGTACTTCCGGCGAGCGGGGCTACTCGGGCCTGCTGCAGGGCGACTGGGGCTGGTCGTTCGAGCACGACCTGCCGGTCTCGGAGGTGATCGGCGATCGCATGCTGCTGTCGTTCATCCTCAACCTGACCGTGGTGATGTTCACCTGGGCGATCGCGTTCCCGATCGGCGCCTATGCCGCGACCCACCAGTACAGTTGGGGCGACTACGGCCTGACGCTGCTCGGCTACGTCGGCCTCGCAACGCCGAACTTCCTCTTCGCGCTGGTGCTGATGTATTTCGCCAACGTCCAGTTCGGGCTCGCGATCGGCGGCATCATGGATCCGGAGTACCTCGACAAGGCCTGGAGCTGGGCCAAGTTCGGCTCAGTGTTGAACCACCTCTGGATTCCCGTCATCGTCATCGGCACCTCGGGCACCGCGGCGATGATCCGGCGGCTGCGCGCCAACCTGCTGGATGAATTGCAGAAGCAGTACGTGGTCACCGCGCGCGCCAAGGGCATGCCGCCTTTCCGCCTGCTGGTGAAGTACCCGCTGCGCATGTCGCTCAACCCGTTCATCGCCGACATCGGCAACCTGCTGCCTTCCGTCATATCGGGTTCGGCGATCGTCGCCGTCGTGCTCTCGCTGCAGACCTCGGGCCCGATGCTGCTCGAGGCGCTGCGCAGCCAGGACCAGTACCTCGCCGGTTCCTTCCTCATGTTCCTCGCGCTGCTGACGGTGATCGGCATGTTCGTTTCCGACCTGCTGCTGGCGATGCTCGACCCGCGCATCCGCCTCACCGGAGGCGTGGCGAAATGAGCACAACACCGGAGACGCGCCTCGCGCATTACGTCGCCACCGAGCCCTTCGAGCCGCTCGCGACCGAGACGCTGACGCCCGAGCAGGAACGCTTCTACCGCGCCTCGCAGTGGAAGATCATGTGGTGGAAATTCCGGCGCCACAAGGTGGCGCTGATTTCGGCCTGGGTGCTGGCGTTCTTCTATGCCTCGATCCTGGTGAGCGAGGTGCTGTCGCCCTACAACCTGCATTCGCGCGACACGCGCCATATCTACGCGCCGCCGCAGGAATTGCACCTGTTCCACGAAGGAAAGTTCGTCGGTCCCTTCGTCTACGGCTTCAGCATGGAGCTGAATACCCAGACCATGCGCCGCGAGTTCCGGCCCGATGCGGGCAAGGTGCAGGCGCTGCGCTTCTTCTGCCGCGGCGACAGCTATGAGTTCTGGGACTTGTTCGAGGCGCAATTCCACCTCGTCTGTCCCGCCGAAGACGGCACCTTCTTCCTCTTCGGCACCGACCGGCTCGGCCGCGACGTGCTCTCGCGCATCATCCACGGCACGCGCATTTCGCTCACTGTGGGCCTGCTCGGCATCGCCGTGAGTTTCATCATCGGCATCACGCTGGGCGGAATCTCCGGCTATTACGGCGGCTGGATCGACACCGCCATCCAGCGCTTCATCGAGATGGTGCGATCGTTTCCGGAGCTGCCGCTGTGGATGGCGCTCTCGGCCGCGCTGCCCATCAACTGGAGTCCAGTGCTGGTCTATTTCGGCATCACCATCATCCTGGGCCTGCTCGACTGGCCGGGCCTGGCGCGCGCGGTGCGCTCGAAGCTGCTTGCGCTACGCGAGGAGGAGTTCGCCAGCGCCGCGGTGCTGATGGGCGCGACGCCGCAACGCGTGATCGCGCGCCACCTGCTGCCGAGTTTCGCCAGCCACCTCATCGCCTCGCTCACCCTCTCGGTGCCGAGCATGATCCTCGGCGAAACCGCACTGTCCTTCCTCGGCCTCGGCCTGCGCCCGCCGGTGACGAGCTGGGGCGTGCTGCTGAATGAAGCGCAGAACATCAACGTGGTCGCGCTCTACCCCTGGCTGATGCTGCCCGTGGTGCCCGTATTCACCGTGGTGCTGGCCTTCAACTTCTTCGGCGACGGCCTGCGCGACGCCGCGGATCCGTACAAGTAGTGCCGGGCGGCCGGAACAATTTCGACTTCCTTCGGCTGCTTGCCGCCGGACTGGTCCTGGTAAGCCATCTATACCCCCTTACCGGCGTGAAGGACGATCGCCTTCTGACCTATGTGAATTCGCTGGGCCTGGGCATGGTGGGCATCTCGATCTTCTTCGTCATCAGCGGTTATCTCGTAATGCAGAGCTGGACCCGGGATCCGGACCCGTTGCGCTATGCGGCACGACGCGCATTGCGCATCTATCCGGCGCTGGTCGTTGTCGTCCTCATGACGATGTTCGTTCTCGGTCCGCTGGTCACCAGCCTGCCGCTCCTGCAATACTTTCAGCAGCCCCGTTTTGTCGGCTATCTCAACGTCCTGCTGCTTTTCCCGATGCCTTACGTGCTGCCGGGCGTGTTTGCCAGCAATCCTCTCCCGGGCGCGGTAAACGGTTCTCTCTGGACGCTGCCTTATGAAGTGACGATGTATCTATTGCTTGCCCTGGTTGCACTGACGCGGCTGAAGGAGAGCGCCGTGTTCTGGGTTGGCATCACGGCGCTTCTCGTATTCGCAGCGACGACCTATCGCGGCTCCGCAACCCAGGGACCGACGATCTTGTTCATCGGCGCGATGGAGTTCTGCTACCTGGGAGCATTCTTTTTCTACGGCGTCGCAGTGGCAAAGCTGCAAGAAAGAATGGGTTCGCCCCGGCTGTCATGGGCGGCGGTGTTTCTCGCGCTATTGATGCTCACCTGGCAGACGGAATGGTCGGATCTTCTGCGTCATCTGCTGCTTGGATACGTCGTCATCGCTGTCGGTGTCCGGAGCACGCCATGGCTGTCCGCCGCCAGTCGGCACGGCGACTTTTCCTACGGCATCTATATCTACGCGTTTCCGGTCCAGCAGACCCTTGTTCACTTCGGCATCGGGTCGGGAAGTGTTCTGCTGAACCTGATGTACCTGGTCATCATTACCCTCGTCTTCGCCGTGTTGTCATGGATCTTTGTGGAAAGGCGGGCATTGCTCTTGAAACCATCAAAGCCTGGTGCGGCGGAGCTTTAGGGTTTTTTCGCAACTTCACCCGCCGCCAGCGGCTCAGGGCGTCAGAACCAGGCCCTCGCGTGCCAGGACCGCGCCCGGCATTGCTGCTTCGACCTCCCTCGCGATGCCGTCGAGCCGCTCATCGTCGTGGTCCGGGTCGTGGTGGAACACCACCAGCTTCTTCGCGCCGGCGGACTTGCACAGGCGCACGGCTTCCTGCCAGGTCGAGTGTCCCCAGCCGACGTAGGATTTCGCGTACTCCTCGTCGGTGTACGTGCAGTCGTAGATCACGATGTCGGCGCCGGCGATGAGCGCGAGCACGCCGCGGTCAGGAATGCCGGGCAGATGCTCGGTATCGGTGACATAGCAGATCGACTTGCCAGCGAACTCGATGCGGTAGCCGGTCGCGCCGTCGGGGTGGTTGAGCGCCGCCGTGCGCACGACGATCCCCGCCGCAGGCGCGAGCGTCTCGCCGCCGCTGAAGTCGCGGTATTCCATGTTCGCCTTGAATACTTCGGGCGGCACCGGAAACAGCGGCGCCGCCATGAACTCGCGCAGCACGCGCTGCAGCGTCATGCCCGCGCCCAGGTGCCCGGCCCAGAGCCGGAAGGCGTTCTGCGGCTGGAAGAACGGCTTGAAGAAGGGCAGGCCGCAGACATGGTCAAAATGCGTGTGCGTGAAGAAGATGTCGGCCTCGACCGGGGCTTCGGCCACCAGCCGGTTGCCGAGGTAGCGCATGCCGGTGCCGGCGTCGAGCAGGATGAGCCGCGTGCCGCAGCGCACCTCGATCGATGAGGTGTTGCCGCCATAGCGCGCGGTCGCGGCGCCCGGCGTGGCGATGCTGCCGCGCACGCCCCAGAACCGAACCAGGAAATCGCCCCCTGCAGTTTTCCCCGCGCTCACGGCCGATACTTTGGCACGAACCCGCGCCGCTTGCACTATGATCCTTGCCATGGAACGGTCCCTGTTCGCGTTCATCTTCCGCTACAGCAAGCGCGAACAACTGCTGATCGTGCCGCTGGTCGTCGCCTCGATGCTGATCTATTTCTCGATGCTCGACCTGCCCAAGGCGATCATCAACGAGGCGATCCAGGGCAAGCGCTTCCCGGTGCCGGAGGCCACGGTGGCGTTCATGAAACTGCACTTCAGCCTGCCCGGTTTCCTCGGCGGCGGCCAGGTGCAGCTGTTCGACGGTTTCGCGCTCCACCAGCTGCCCTACCTGTTTGCGCTGACCTTCGCGTTCCTCACTCTGATCGTGGTCAACGGCGGCCTGAAGTTCCAGATCAACACCATGAAGGGCTGGCTCGGCGAGCGCATGCTGCGGCGCCTGCGCTACGCCCTCTTTGACCGCATCCTGCGCTTCCCGCTCGCCCGCTTCCGGCGCGTCAAGTCGGCCGAACTGTCCACCATGATCAAGGACGAGGTCGAGCCGCTGGGCGGTTTCGTCGGCGAATCGATGATCACGCCGCTGTTCCTCGCCGGCGAGGCGCTCACGGCGATGTTCTTCATCCTCTACCAGCATGTCTATCTGGGGCTGATCGCGATCGGCGTAGTGGGCGCGCAGGCGCTCATCATCCCGAAGCTGCGCCGGCGGCTGCTCGTGCTCGCCAAGGCGCGCCAGCTCGGCGCGCGCCAGCTCTCCGGAAGGATCGCCGAGGTCGCCGACGGCGTGATCGAAGTGCACGCCCACGACACCTCGAACTACGAGCGCGCCGAGATCTCCTCGCGCCTGGGCACGATCTTCCGCATCCGCTTCGAGTTCTACCAGCGCAAGTTCATGATCAAGTTCCTCAACAATTTCCTCTCCCAGGTGGGCCCGTTCCTGTTCTACCTGGTGGGCGGCTACCTGGTGATCGCAGGCAGCCTGGACATCGGCACGCTGGTGGCCGTGATCGCGGCCTACAAGGACCTGCCCAGCCCGATCAAGGAACTCATCGACTGGGACCAGCAGCGCCTCGACGTGCAGATCAAGTACACGCAGGTGGTCGAGCAGTTCACGGACGAGGACATGATGCCGGCCGAATTGCAGGCGCCGGTTCCCGCGCCGCAACTGCCCAGCGCGGGCAAGCTGCGCGTGTCCAACCTGACGCTGGCGGGCGAGGCGGGATCGAAGCTGATCGATGGCGTCTCCTTCGAAGTCGGTCTCGACCAGCACGTCGCGATCCTCGGTTCCCACGCTGCGGGCGTCGCCGAACTGACGCAGATGCTCGCGCGCCTGGTGGTGCCTAGCAGCGGCCAGATCGACGTCGGCGGTACCGACATGATCAAGGCGCCCGAGGCGGTCACGGGCCGCGCCATGGCCTACGTCGGCCCTGCGGCCTACCTCTTTCCGACCAGCGTGCGCGACAACCTGCTCTACGGACTCAAACACCATCCGCTGAGCGAGCGGACCTACGAAGGCAAGGCGCTGAAGGAATTCGATTTCCAGATGAGCGAGGCAAAGCGCACCGACAGCACATTGCTTGATTTCCACGCCGACTGGACCGACTACCAGGCCGCGGGCGCGTCCAGTCCGCAGGAAATCGAAACACGCATCGTCGAAGTCCTCAAGACCGTCGAACTGGAGGAAACCATATTCGAACTCGGCTTGCGCAGCGCGGTCGACGCGGCAGACCATCCCGGCCTGGCCGAAAGCGTGCTGCGCGCGCGCGAGTCGATCCGCGCGCGGCTTGCGGCGCCCGGCATGCAGGGGCTGGTCGAGCAGTTCGACGCCGGGCGCTATAACCGCAACGCGACGCTGGCGGAGAACCTGCTCTTTGGCACGCCCATCGGCAAGAAGATCTTCGACATCGAGAACCTGGCGGGCAACGAGTACGTGCGCCGCGTGCTGCGCGAGACGGGTCTCGCCGACGATCTGCTCAAGACCGGGCACAAGCTGGCCGAGACGATGGTCGAACTCTTCAGCGGCCTGGCGCCGGGACACGAGTTCTTCGAGCGCTTCAGCTTCATCAAGCAGGACGACCTGCCGGAGGTGAAGGCGGTGCTCGGCCGCGTGGCCGACGCCGGCCCGGAAAAGATCGAGGCGGTCGACCGCGACCTGCTCATGGCGCTGCCATTCAAGCTGATTTCCGCCCGCCACCGCCTCGGCCTCATCGACGAGGCTTTCGAAGCGCGCATCCTGCGTGCGCGGCGCCACTTCGCCGAACAGCTGCCGGCGGACATGCGGGGCGGAATCGAATTCTTCGACGCGGCGCGCTACAACGGCGCGGCGACGCTGCAGGACAACATCCTGTTCGGCAAGGTCGCCACCGGCCAGGCGCAGGCCGGCAACCGTATCGCCGCCATGCTGCATGAGGTGCTCGAGGAGCTGAAACTGCGGCCGCAGGTGGCCTCGATCGGACTGGGCTACCAGGTCGGGGTCGGCGGCGCGCGGCTTTCCTCCGCCGACCGGCAGAAGGTCGCGATCGCGCGCGCGCTGCTCAAGCGCCCGGTGGTGCTGATCCTCGACCAGGCGGCGGCGGTCCTCGACGGGGCTGCGCAGAACCGCATCGTGACGAGCATCCTCGAGTCGCGCACAGGAAGCAGCGTCTTCTGGGCCTTGCAGCGCAACGACCTCGCCGAGCGCTTCGGCCATACGCTGGTGATGGAGCGGGGGCGCCTCGCCGAGCAGGGCCTGTTCGCCGACCTGAAGAGCAGCGGCGGCGCGCTGCACAAGATGTTGAACGCCGGATAAGGAGAAAAACCATGAGCCTGGAGCAGGAATTCGAATTGATCCGGCGCGTGCCGATTTTCAGCACCACGGACCCGGCAATGCAGAAGCTGCTCGCCTTCAGCAGCGACCGCCTGACCTACGATGAGGGCCAGATCATGTTCAGCGCCGGCGACCCCCCCGACAGCGCTTATATCGTCATGGAAGGCGAAGTCGACATCACCGTGCCGACGCCGAAGGGCGCGCTGCTCGTGAATACGCTGACGCGCAACGACGTGATCGGCGAAATCGGCATCTTCGGCGATGTGCCGCGCACGGCGACCGCCGTCGCGCGCACGCGCGTGGAGGCGCTGCGCATCTCGCGCGACGTGTTCGTCAACGTAATTCGCAGCAACCCCGACGCCGCAATCGCGCTGGTGAAAATCCTCGCCGACCGGCTGGCCAAGACCACCGCGCAACTGCGCCGCATGGCCGCCGAGGGCGGCAGGTAGAAAAACAGGGACAGACCACGTTTTCCCTGCCGCTGTTGTCCAAAAAACGTGGCCTGTCCCTGTTTTTCGCTAGTGCAGCACTCGCGGCACCGAGAGCGTGAACTCCGGAATCGGCGCTTCGAAGCGGGTGCCGTCCTCGGCGACCATCTGGTAGCTGCCGCGCATGGTGCCCACCGGGGTCGCGATCGCGGTGCCGCTGGAGTACTCGTGGCCCTCGCCGGGGCGCAGCACGGGCTGTGCGCCGACCACGCCCAGGCCGCGCACTTCCTGCACCAGGCCCTGAGAGTCGGTGATGATCCAGTGCCGGCTGATCAGCTGCGCCGTCGAATTGCCGGTATTGCGGATATGGATGGTGTAGGCGAACACATAGCGCCCGGCCTTCTCGTCCGATTGCTCGGGCAGGTACTGCACCGACGGCGTCACCGATACCTCGTAGCGCTTTTCCTGGCCCATGCGCGCATTGTAGGACGCGCCTTGGGCTGCCGTAAGGTCAGGGGATAGAATCGGTGCCGCCATGCAGCTGCGTATCGCCCCCTCGATCCTTTCCGCGGACTTCGCGCGCCTCGGCGAAGAAGTGGCCGCCGTAGAGTCGGCGGGGGCCGACCTGCTGCATTTCGACGTCATGGATAACCACTACGTGCCCAACCTCAGCATCGGGCCGCTGGTGTGCGCGTCGCTGCGGCCGCGCACGAAAATGCCGATCGACGTCCACCTGATGGTGAAGCCGGTGGACCGGATCATTCCGGAGTTCGCCAAGGCGGGCGCCAACATCATCAGCTTCCATCCCGAAGCCTCCGATCACGTCGACCGCACGATTGCGCTGATCCGCGAAGCGGGCTGCAAGGCGGGGCTGGTGTTCAACCCGGCGACGCCGCTTTCCCATCTCGACCACACGCTGGACAAGCTCGACCTGGTGCTGATGATGTCGGTGAATCCGGGCTTCGGCGGCCAGCAGTTCATCGCCTCGGTACTGCCCAAGATCGCCGCGGTGCGCAAAAGGATCCGGGCCTCGGGACGCGACGTCTGGCTCGAAGTCGACGGCGGCGTGAAGGTGGACAACATCGCGCAGGTGGCGAAGGCGGGGGCCGATACCTTCGTCGCTGGCTCGGCGATTTTCGGCTCGAAGGATTACGCCGCGACGATCCGCGACATGCGCGCGCGCCTTGCAGCGGTTTAGCGTGGTATAGTTTCCAGGTCGTGAAACAACTCTCCGCATCGTCTGCAGTCCTCTCCTGGCGCCGCTGGCGCTCCTGGCGCAGCTAAATCGCGTCGTGCCGCGGGACGCTTCGTCCCGCACCCCCGCAGTACCCTGGTAATTGGTTGGATTGTTGGAGTTTTTCATGACTGAGCTCGAATTTCAGAGCCTCGCCAAGCAGGACTACACCCGCGTCCCGGTGGTGGCAGAGGCGCGCGCCGATCTGTACACGCCGCTCGCGGTGTACCTGAAGCTCGCGGGCGGTCCCGGCGGTGGCAACAGCGGCGGCCCTTTCACCTACCTGCTCGAGTCGGTGGTCGGCGGCGAGCGCTTCGGCCGCTATTCCTTCATCGGACTCGCCTGTGCGGAGCGCATCGAAGTGAGAGGCGGTGTCGTGCGACGTCTGCTGCGCGAGGCGCGCGGGAAAGACGTCTGTATCGAAACAATCGGCGCTGACGATGCGCCTGCCGACCCCTTCGAGTACCTGCGCGCGTACCTCGCGCGCCACAAGGTGGCGCCGGTGCCGGCGGCCCTGCGCTTCGGCGGCGGACTGGTCGGCTATTTCGGCTATGAGTGCGTCAGGCACGTCGAGCCCACGGCGCTGCGCGCCGTCAATGCAACGCTCAAGGGCGGCAAGCCCGATGCGCTGGAAACCCCGGACCTGCTGCTGCTCGTGTCGGATGAACTTGCCGTCATGGACAATGTCCTGGGCAAGCTCTACCTCGTGGTCTACGCCGACCCGCGCGAGCCCGGCGCCTGGCGCGCGGCGCGCGAGCGGCTCGAACGCCTGCACTCGCGACTCGCGGCGCCCCTGCCCGAGCCGGCGACGCTTTCGCAGGGGAACGAGGCCGCGCCGGCGCCGGTCGCCCTGGAATGTTCGTTCACCGAGCCGGATTTCCTCGCCGCGGTGAAGCGCTCGAAGGAATACATCTTCGCGGGCGATTGCATGCAGGTGCAGATTTCGCAGCGCACCTCGCGGGCCTTCGCGGCGCCGCCGCTCGAGCTCTATCGCGCGCTGCGCGGCGTCAACCCGTCGCCCTACATGTACTACTTCGATTTCGGCGATCACCACGTGGTTGGCGCCTCGCCCGAGATCATGGTGCGCCTCTCCGGCGAGGCGGTCACGCTGCGCCCGATCGCCGGCACGCGGCCGCGCGGGGCAACTCCGGAGGAAGACGCGCAGAGCGCCGAGGAACTGCTCGCCGACCCGAAGGAGCGCGCCGAACACGTCATGCTGATCGACCTGGGCAGGAACGACGTCGGGCGCGTGGCGCAGACGGGAACGGTGCGGGTCACCGAGAAGATGGCGATCGAGCGCTATTCGCACGTCATGCACATCGTCTCCAACGTCGAGGGCCGGGTGGCGCCGGGACTGGACGCGATCGACGTGTTCAAGGCGAGTTTTCCCGCCGGCACCGTGACCGGCGCGCCCAAGGTGCGCGCGATGCAGATCATCGACGAGCTGGAGCCGGTGAAGCGCGGCATCTACAGCGGCGCGGTGGGCTACCTCGGCTTCAACGGCGACATGGACGTGGCGATCGCGATCCGCACTGCGATCCTCAAGGACGGCAGGCTGCACGTGCAGGCCGCCGCCGGCATCGTGGCCGATTCCGATCCGCAGGCGGAATGGCGCGAAACCCAGCACAAGACGAGGGCGATCCTTCGGGCCGCGGAGGTCGCATGCTCCTCATGATTGACAACTACGATTCGTTCACCTTCAACCTGGTGCAGTACCTGGGCGAGCTGGGCGAAGGCGTCAGGGTGTTTCGCAACGACGGCATATCGCTGGCCGAGGTGGAGCGGCTGAAACCCGCGCGCATCGTCATCTCGCCCGGCCCCTGCACGCCCAGCGAAGCGGGGGTCTCGCTCGAGGTGATCGCCCGGTTTGCCGGCGAAGTGCCGATACTGGGGGTTTGCCTCGGCCATCAGGCGATCGGCCAGGCATTCGGGGGTAAAGTGGTGCGCGCGCAACGCGTCATGCACGGCAAGCTGTCGAGCGTGCGGCATGACGGCAAAGGCGTGTTCGCGGGCATCCCGGATGGATTTGCCGCGACGCGCTACCACTCGCTGGCGGTCGAACGCGCTTCGCTGCCCGCCTGCCTGGAAGTCACCGCGGAGTCGGAGGAAGGGGAGATCATGGGGCTGCGCCATCGCACGCTGCCGGTGGAAGGGGTGCAGTTCCATCCCGAGGCGATGCTGACCGAACACGGGCATGCCATGCTGAAAAATTTTCTCGAATGTTAGAACGACAGGAAGGGGAGACGGCCATGAAAATCGGCATCGCAGAAGCGATCCAGCGTACGGTGGAGCACCGCGAGATTTTCCACGATGAGATGCTGCACGTGATGCGCCAGATCATGCGCGGCGAGCTCACGCCGGCGCAGATCGCCGGCTTCATCATCGGCCTGCGGGTGAAGAAGGAAACTGTGGGCGAAATAGCCGCCGCAGCGCAGGTGATGCGCGAATTCGCCACCGCGGTGCCGCTAAAGGACCACCGCCATGTGGTCGACGTCGTCGGCACCGGCGGCGACGGGGCGCACACCTTCAACATCTCTACTGCGGCCACCTTCGTCGCTGCCGCCGCCGGGGCCAGGGTGGCGAAGCACGGCAATCGCTCGGTGTCCTCGCGCAGCGGCAGCGCCGACGTGCTCGAGGCGCTCGGGGCGAAGCTCGATCTCGCACCCGAGAGCATCGCGCGCTCGGTCGAGACGCTGGGCGTGGGCTTCATGTTCGCGCCCAGCCACCATCCGGCGATGAAGCACGCTGCCGTGGTGCGCAAGGAGCTGGGCGTGCGCACCATATTCAACATCCTCGGCCCGCTCACCAATCCGGCCGGCGCGCAGAACCAGCTCATGGGCGTGTTCCACGTCGACCTGGTCGGCATCCAGACGCGCGTGCTGCAGCGCCTGGGCGCGCGGCACGTGATGGTGGTGCATGGACGCGACGGCCTGGACGAGATCTCGATCTCGGGCGAAACCCTGGTCGGCGAACTGGTCAACGGCGAAATCCGCGAATACGAACTGCACCCTTCCCGGTTCGGCCTCGAGGTCTACGACCGGCGCGCGATCCAGGTCAATTCCGTCGAGGAGTCGCGGCAGATGGTGCTCGCGGTGCTGGAGAACCAGCCCGGTCCGGCTCTCAACATCGTGCTGCTGAACGCCGGCGCCGCGCTTTACGTCGCCGGCGTCGCCAAGACGCTCGAGACGGGCATCGAGCGCGCGCGCAAGGCGATCGCCAAGGGCGAGGCGCGCCAGAAACTCGATGACTTTGTCGCTTTCACGAAAAAGCACGCCAAGGCAAGCTGAGCGGCGAATGGCGGACATTCTCGAGCGCATCCTCGCGCGCAAGCGCGAGGAACTGGAGGCGGCTCGCGCCGCGCTGCCGCTGGCCGAAATGCAGCGCCGCGCCGCGGCTGCGCCGCCGCCGCGCGATTTCGCCGCCGCGATCGCGAAGAAAATCGCCTCCGGCCTCCCCGCCGTCATTGCCGAAATCAAGCGGGCGAGTCCCTCGCGCGGCCTGTTGCGCGCGGATTTCGACCCGGCGGCCATCGCGCGCAGCTATGAGGCCGGCGGCGCGGCCTGCCTTTCAGTGCTGACCGACCGGGATTTCTTTCGCGGCGACCCCGCTCACCTGGCGCAGGCGCGCGCCGCCTGCGGCCTCCCGGTGCTGCGCAAGGACTTCCTTACCGAGCCCTACCAGGTGTTCGAATCGCGTGCCTACGGGGCGGATTGCATTTTGCTGATCGCGGCGGCAGTAGCCTGCCAGGACATGCAAGGATTGGAAGCCAGTGCTCGCTCACTTGGCATGGCGGTGCTGGTCGAAGTGCACGATGAACGAGAGCTCGAGGCCGCGCTCGCCCTCGACACCCCGCTGCTGGGCATCAACAACCGTGACCTGCGCAGCTTCGAGACCCGGCTCGAGACCACGCTCGATCTGATGTCCAAGGTGCCCGATGGGCGGATCGTCGTCACCGAGAGCGGTATCCGTGCCCCCGAGGACGTGCGCAGGATGCGCGCAGGGGGCGTACACGCGTTCCTCGTAGGCGAAGCGTTCATGCGCGCCCCGGATCCCGGGAGCGAACTGGCGAGCGTTTTTGCCTGAACGCGAATTCCGCCGAGCTCGTCGCGCCTTACGCGCCGCCCTGCGCTAATTATCGTTTCCAACCCTCGATCGCCTGCGCCGCGGCTTCGACGAAACTCTCGACGCCAGTTTCTGGGCCGCGCGCGACAGACAGCGACTGGCGCCGGCATTCGGCGGCGAACTTTGGCGAGCGCGTATCGGGCACCCAGAGCTGGAGCGGCCGGAATCCCTGCGCGCGCATCCTTGCGCGGTAGCGGCTGGCGGATTCCCGGGCCGTATGACGTCTGGATTGCATTGAGATCTCCTTCAGGGCGCTTGTTGCGCGAGCGGATGGAGCCGCAGTTCCGGAACGGCGCTGGAGATCGCGTCGAAGTCCCGATCGTTCTGCAGAAGGTAAAGTTCGTGCTCGATAGCGATGCGCGCGATCAGGCAATCGTTGCTGCTGCGCGGCGACTTTCCGGCGCGCCGGCAGACCTGGTAGAGCTTCGCCGCGGCGACGTACGTCTGCACCGGATCCGAGGGGACATAACACCGAAGATCGGCGAAGTAGCGGCGCCATTGGTCGAAGCGCTCCTCGGAATCGGCGCCTTGGAGAATCTCCTGGAGGATGATGGGGGCGGTGCCGACGATTTCCTCGCCCGCGAGCAGTTCGGCGAGCGTCCTGACGTGAGGCGCCTCCGAGCCGCGCAGGAAATCCACCCAGACCGACGTGTCCACCAGATACATCAGGTCCCGGAGCGCGCCCGTTTGTAGTCGTAGTCCTCGCGCATGCCGCCGCGGCCGCGCAACTCCAGCAAGCGCTTCTGCCTGCCGCTTTGCACGAAGCGGGCGAGCGCTATTTGGACCGCTTCACGCTTAGTCCGCACTCGCGCCAGCTTCATCGCCTCCCGCAGCAACGTGTCATCGAGCACAATATTGGTGCGCATGGATACACCTCCTGATGTGTATGGTTATGATTCTAGGGAGCGTACGCCGATCGGACAAGCGCCAGCGTCACTCTCCGTGTCTATGGCCACCCTGCTGGCCGACTCCATAGGGGAGCGAGGGCATCGAACCGGGCGAAAGCCTCTCGCGGACGGCTACCGGCGGGCTCAGTTGCCAAAATTCACATTAACATGTTGTTTTTATTAACATATCTAACAGATGTTGTGCCCCCACAACAAAAGGGCCTCGAAAGCGTGAAATTCAGCCGCTTTCGTTGCTGGCGCCAGAGGGGCTGCGGCACAATCCTTCCCAGCTACTCTCTCTACATGGGGGAGGTGGTGGAAAAGCACCATCGAGCGTTTACTAACTAACTGGAGAATCAGGATGCAAAAGAAAATTCTTACAGCAGCAGTTGCGGCGGCGCTGGTCGCGCCCGCTGCAGTCATGGCGCAGTCGACGGTGGTGCTGTACGGCCTGGTCGACGGCGGCTATCAGAACGTCAGCAAGTACCTCGCCCCCGGCACGAGCGACGGCAGCAAGTCGGGCATCGTCAACAGCCAATCCAGAAGTTCGCGTCTGGGCGCGCGGGCGACGGAAGATCTCGGTGGCGGCCTGTCGGCGCGTGCTGTGATCGAATTCACGATCACACCCGACACTGGCGCGGCGACTGATACAGCCCGCCAGACCTTCGTCAGCCTGAACAGCAAGAGCTGGGGCGAACTGTCCCTTGGCCGGCAGCTGACCCACGCGTTCGGTAACGCGAACATTGGCGAAGGCCAATCCGGCACCAATCCCTTCACGTCGTACTACGGTATGCAAGACCAGCAGACCCGTTCGAGCAACTACCTGAAATACTCCAGCCCGCTGGTCGGCGGCGGCTTCACCTTCGGTGCCGGTTGGGCGCCGGGCGAGAACCTGGTTCAGGCCACCAAAAAAAGCGGCAATTTCCTTGACATGCATGTCCGTTGGGAACGGGGCCCGTTCGGCATCGGCCTCGCGCAGTCCCGTTTGAAGACCCAGACCGCGGCCACGGACTTCACCGAGACAGACACCAGCCTGGCGGGGTACTACAAGTTCTCGATGCTGCGCATCTATGGCACAACCTCGGCAAGCAAGCAGAGCGGCACGGGTGCGGCTGAGGACCGCCGCCTGAACGGTCTCAAGCTCGAATTTCCCGTTAGCGCCAAGGGCTACGTTGCCGTTTCGGTGGCCAAGAGTAAGAATAAGTTGGTCGCGAGTGCCGACTCGAGCCTGGTCGGTGTTGGCTACTTCCACGATCTGACCCCGCGTACCCAGTTCTACGCGGCGTATGGTCGCGTCAAGAACGACGCCGCGGGTTCCATGAGCCTGGGCGGTGCCTTTGTCAATTTGGCGGCGGGCGGCACGACCTCAGGTGGCGGTGGCTTTGTTGCTGCCGGTGCGGATCCGCGCGGCTTCCAGGTCGGCATGGGCCACTCGTTCTAAGAAACAGCTCTACAGTTGTAGATACGGGCGCCTTCGGGCGCCCGTTTTTTTTGCCCGTTTCGATTTTCGTTCATGGCGTCACAGTGTTTCAATGGGAGGCGCCGACGCCGGGGCCTGCTATCCTTGACAGGCTATGGACGACTCGGAACTCGAACGGCGGATCACGCGCGCACTAGCGCCGAGAGGCGAGGTGCTGGAGGCTTATCTGTTCGGATCGCGGGCCTCGGGAAGGGCGCAGGCCCATAGCGACACCGACATAGCGGTTTTCGTGCAAGCGGGCGCCTTGCGCCGGCAAGATTACGGCTACGCCGCCCAGTTGACGGCGCACCTGATGTCGGCCCTTGGCTCGAACGAGATTGATGTGGTGATTCTTAACCGGGCGCCGCCCCTTCTGTACCACCGCGTTCTGCGCGACGGCCGGCGTATCCTCGCGCGTGACCTGCGTGCCGCCACAACCCGAGAGGGCTACGCGCTGTCCCGCTATTGCGACTTCGTGCCGCAGCTCGCCAAGATCGAAGCCGCGCGCCGCGACGTTGCGGCCGGTGTCTGATGACGTTCGGGCAGCCGGACCCGGAGGTTGTGCGCCGGCATTTGGCAGCCTTGCGCGAGGCGCTCACGAACCTGCGCCGCCACGCGGGGCGCAGTGCGCCGGAGCTGCGCGCGAACGCGGATCTGCGCTGGGCAGTCGAGCGCGGCTTGCAACTTTGTATCCAGAACGCGCTCGACATCGCAACCCACTTGGCGGCGGGATCCGGACTGGATGCGCCCGACTACGCCACGGCCATTGACCGGCTTGCCGAGCTCTCGGTGCTCCCCGCGGAGTTCGCGGCCCGTCTGCGGCCGATCGCCGGCTTTCGCAATGTTCTGGTGCATGGCTATCTGCAGGTGGACTTGATCGTCGTCGAAGAGGTCCTCAAACACAAGCTGGACGAACTCGAGGATTTTGCCCGCCGGATCGAAGCCTACCTGGCGCGCGCCTAGAAACGTCGCCGCGGGCGTATTCGGGTGCCCGTTTTCTTGCCTCGGTATAATTATCGTGACGGTGTTACAATAATGTTGTGGAACTGAATGCTAAGAAAAGACGCGGCCGGCCGCCGACCGGGCGCGCGCTGACGGCCGCCGAACGGGCGCGCAGATACCGCGCGGGGCTGCGGGCGCGTGGGCTGCGGCAGAAGTCGGTGATGCGGCGCGATCCCTTGCTCGAGGCAGTGCGTTTCGCGCCCGATAGCCTCCTCACGCCGGGCGAACAGGATGTGTTGCGGCGTTTCTGCGCTGGCTTCCGCAGGCTGCCCCGCATGCCGCGGCGAGTGGCGGTTTTTGGCAGCCGCGCCAGGGGAGGCTCGCATGCGCACTCCGACCTCGATGTCGCGGTCATGATGGATGTGCCCCGCGATCCTGCGTTCGAGCCGGTGCTATCGGCGATCGCCCTCAGCGCCCAGCAGCCCTACTGGCTCGACGGCTACGGCATTTCGCTGCGGCCGGTTGCGCTCTATCGTGGCGAGCCCGAGGCGTTTCTAAATGCGATACGCAACGATCTGGAGGTCGTATGGACAAGGCCGTGATCGCGCAAACCGTGGCCGACGAGGTCAGGGCGGCGAAAGATTGCATGGCCGCCGCGATGAACAATCTCACGGGCGGCTACGGCAAGGCCTATGGCCGGTGCGTGAGCGACCTCTACTACGCCTGCTACCACCTGGCGAGCGCGCTACTCGCGTCGAAGGGGATCGCGGCCAACAGCCACGAGGCTGTGCAGAAGCTGCTCGCGTTGCACTTCGTGAAGCCCGCCGCGCTGCCCCAGGACACCGTCGGAAAGTTGAACGATCTCATGGACAAGCGCCACGTCGCGGATTACAAACCCCATATCCTGATTGGCAGCGAAGATGTCGAAAGATTCCGGCCCTGGATAGCGGGATTCGTGCGCGCGGTGCTCAGGCTGCTGGGCAAATCCGCCCCTGCTGAGGAAGCCGCAACACTGCAGCGGGCCGTGGACGATTTCGCGAAGATCAGTTTGGAGTGAGCTCCGGGCAGTTCTGAAATCAGCATGCCCGCGCACGAGTTTCCGCTATCGAAACTTGAGTCTCGATCTCCAGCGCGCCGGGGGTAGAATCGCCCCATGCTCGATTGGACTACCTGCCTGGCGGTTGAATGCAACCCCGAGAAAGTCAGTGGTGCGTGGGTATTTCGCGGTACGCGCGTTCCGGTAAGCGCGCTGTTCGAGAACCTTGAAAGCGGCGCAACACTAGACCAGTTCCTGGCCTGGTTCCCGGGTGTCGCCCGCACCCAGGCAGAAGCGGTCCTGGAGCATGCCGCTCGCAGCCTGCAGGCTGCCTGATCCAGCGGCCGCGTCTCGAGCGCATGACGGGCGAAATTGCGGCTGCCGTGAACTCGATTCAAGCCGGACAGTACATCGAACTGCAGCTCATTCGCTGATCAGGTCAAGGAAGCTCCGCAGCTCTCTTGCCTAGCGCGCCCGGGCGCGAGTCTCCACGACCAGTGTTTCGGCCGCGACTTCCAGCGCGCCGAACTGGGATGCGAACTCGAGGCCGTTGGCCTGCTCGATCATGCGCCCCATGTCGGAGGAGATGAGCCAGGCGTCGCCGCGCGGATTGCATTCGATCACCTGCAGCTGGCCAGTGTCTGCGTCGCGCACGATGTCGGTCCCCAGCAGGGGCTGGTCAGGGAAAGCGGCGTGCGCCTTCTCGGCAAGGGCAATTACCTCGGGGTCGCGCGCGAGCGTGTAGCTCGAATCCTGCTTGTTGGAAACCACCGTGATGCCGCCCTTTGCCTTGAAGTCCCAGCGAGAATTGAGCGGCACATAGCGGTGCGAGGCTTCGCAATGCCAGCACAATAGCGCCCGGCCGAAGAGCGTCACGACACGGAAGTTCGAAGGCCACTTGCCGGTGTAGACGAAGCGCTGCGCGAGCAAGGGTGCGCGGCGGGCGGGGTGGCCCTCTGCGAAGCTCTCCGGTGGCCGGTAGCGCACGCGGCCCGCGCGCTTGATATGGATCTCCGCCCCTTTGCGCCCGAGCGCCGGCTTCACCACTACGTACGGCCCCCATTGCTGCGGATCGAGGACGGTATCGGGCGCAATTTCGATCCAGTCCGGGACCGGCACGCCCAGTTTCCCGAGCCTGCGGTACTGCTCGTCCTTGGGAAATTCGTGCCCCTGGCACAGCGTCCCGGACGGAGGCGCAAACCGCTTGATCGGCATGGGCGAAACCGTCAGGGCCGGCGCCGAGGCGTCGAACCGCGGATCGGACCAGTTCGCTTGTTTGGTGTCGACGATGAAGACGCGGATATCCGCGGCGCGCTCGCCAATTCTCCGCGTAATGGTCTCGAAGTCGACGCGGTCCTGCTTCGCCTTCTGGTGCACGAGTATCAGGTTCAATTCGCGATAGACTAACCCAAGCCTGCAGGTTCCCCCATGCCCCGAATCGATTCCCTGATCTCTGAATTCGACCGCGCCCTGCGCACGCTGGCCGGGGTGCATCGCGCGCAGCGTGCCTCGCCCGCGGCGCAGGTGGCCGAAGCTGCGCTCGATGCCGAGGGGCGCGCGCAGGCCGCTGCGCTCATGCGTGTCAATCACGTGGGCGAGGTATGCGCCCAAGCGCTCTACCGGGGCCAGGCGCTGACGGCGCGCGACCCGGGTACCCGCCGCGCCCTGGCCCACGCGGCGCTGGAAGAACAGGACCATCTGGTCTGGAGTGCGCAGCGCATCAGCGAGCTCGGCGGACGCCAGAGCCTGCTTAATCCGCTGTGGTATGGCGGCGCTTTTGCGCTCGGGGCGGTGGCGGGCGCGCTGGGGGACCGCTGGAACCTCGCCTTCGTCGCCGAAACCGAGCGCCAGGTCGAGGCGCATCTCGAAGGCCATCTCGCAAGGCTGGGGGTTGCGGACGCGAGGACACGCGCGGTCGTCGAGGCGATGCGCGATGATGAGGCCCGGCACCGCCAAAGCGCACTAGCACTAGGGGCAGCCGAACTGCCCGAACCCGTGAAGCTCGGCATGCGCGCCATGGCGAAAGTGATGACGACGCTCGCCTATCGCGTCTGATTCACTCGTCGATGACTTCGAAGTCCTTGGTGATCTCGGCGGTTTTGCCGAGGATCGCGGTCGCCGAACAGTATTTTTCATGCGTCAGGCGCACCGCCTGTTCGACGAGGTTGCGCTTGAGGTTCCTGCCTCGCACCACGAAGTGATAGTGGATCCTGGTAAAGACCTTCGGATCCGTGGCCGCGCGCTCGGCCTGCAGGGAAACTTCGCAGCCGGTGATGTCCTGGCCGTTCTTTTTCAGGATCACCACGACGTCGTACGCGGTGCACCCGCCCGCTCCGGCGAGCACGACCTCCATCGGGCGCGGCGCGAGGTTGCGGCCGCCGCCTTCGGGGGCGCCGTCCATCGTTACCAGGTGGCCGCTCCCGGTCTCCACCACGAAGGTCATGCCCTCGCCCCAGCGCACTGTGCAGTCCATTCCACCCCCACTTTAAAGCCCTGATTTTAATGTCTTTACAGGGGGCTCGATTCTTTGATACCATTCTCAGCTTTTCTCTGACAGCCAAGCCAAGGAATGAAGACTTTTAGCGCCAAAGCCGAGGATGTCGTTCACGGCTGGTACGTCGTGGACGCCCAGAACAAGGTGCTCGGACGCCTCGCGTCCCGCATCGCCATGCGCCTGCGCGGCAAGCACCGGCCGGAGTACACGCCGCATGTGGATACCGGCGATTTCATCGTCGTGCTGAATGCCGCCAAGATCCGCGTCACGGGCCGCAAGGCGCTGGGGAAGACGTACTACCGGCATACGAACTACCCGGGCGGGATCAAGGAAACCAATTTCGCCAAGCTGCACGCGCGCTTTCCCGATCGCGCCTTGAAGCGTGCGGTGAAGGGCATGCTGCCCAAAGGTCCGCTCGGCTACGCGATGCTGAGGAAACTCAAAATTTACGCCGACGGCAAGCACCCGCACAGCGCGCAGCAGCCCAAGGCACTGGAGATCTGACATGGTTGGCGACTATTACTACGGCACGGGGCGGCGCAAGAGTTCGGTCGCGCGCGTGTTCGTGAAACCCGGCAAGGGCCTGTTCGTGGTCAACGGCAAGCCGGTCGATGTTTTCTTCGCGCGCGAGACCGGGCGCATGATCGTGCGCCAGCCCCTCGAGCTGACCAAGAACCTCTCTACTTTCGACATCAACGTGAACGTGCATGGCGGCGGCGAGAACGGCCAGGCCGGCGCGGTGCGCCATGGCCTGGCGCGCGCACTGATCGAGTTTGACGCGGCGCTCAAGCCGGTGTTCCGCGCCGCGCGGCTCGTGACGCGCGACGCGCGCGAAGTCGAGCGCAAGAAAGTCGGCTTGCACAAGGCGCGGCGGCGCAAGCAGTATTCGAAGCGCTGACACCGGAACCCGGCCCTAGAGGCGGGAAACGCAGAATGCACAGGCCGCCTCCGGGCGGCTTTTTGTTTCAGGCAGACGAGATGGCGAATCGCCTCTGGAAGCTGCGTCAAAGATTCGGCATCGCCGCACCGAAGGTGCTCGTGCGCACGCACGTGCCCTGGTACCTGCGCTGGTTCGGCATCGCCGTGATGCTCGCGGTTTCGGCGACACTCGCGGCCTGGATGTACGACGCCGGCCGGCGCTTCGCCGGATTCGATCGCAGCGAAGTCGAACAGGAACTCTCGGCTGCACGCAGCGAGCTTGCCAAGCTGCGCAGCGAGCTCGCAAGCCTGCGCGCGATCGCCAACGCCGCCGACAGCAAGGTTTCGATCGAGCGCACCGCGCAGCAGAAGGTGTCGCAGCAAGCGCGCAGCCTGGAGCAGGACAATGCCCGCTTGCGCGAGGAACTCGCCATCTTCGAGAGCATGCTTTCCTCCGACACCGCCGGCGCGGCACCGCTTTCCGTGCTGCGCTTCAAGGTAGAACCCGACACGCTGCCAGGGGAATACCGCTATCGGGTGCTGCTGCTCGCGTCGGGGCCGCGCCGCGGGCGTGAGTTCGTCGGCCGGCTCGAGCTGGTGGTCAATCTGACGGAGGCGGGCGGCAGTGCTATGATCAAGGTACCGGGGCAAGGTGAGCCGGACGCGGCGCCCTTCCGTTTGGGATTCAAGCACTTCCAGCGGATTGACGGTACTTTCCGGGTCAGCCCCAAGGCCAAGGTCGCCAGCGTGCAGGTACGCGTTTACGAGGCGGGTTCGGTGGAACCGAAGGTGACGCAAAGCGTGACGCTGGACTGAAGGGGAGACGAGCATGTTCCGCAGAGAGAGCAAGCCGCAGAATCGCATCGACAGCCTGATCGGCGCCACGACGCGCATCGAGGGCAATGTTTTTTTCAGCGGTGGCCTGCGCGTCGACGGCATGGTGCGCGGCAACGTCGCGGCGCTGCCGGACCAGCCCGGGACGCTGGTGGTCTCGGAGCAGGCGCGCGTAGACGGCGAAGTCCAGGCCGCGCACGTGGTGGTCAACGGCACGATCAACGGGCCGGTGGACGCGCGCGAGACGCTCGAACTTCAGGCCAGTTCGCGTGTCAAAGGGGACATCCACTACAAGAGCATCGAGATCCAGCAGGGCGCGGTGATCGAAGGGCGGCTGGTACACCATTCCGCCGAGGTCAAGGGCGTAGAGTTGAAAATCGCGAAGTAGTGCAACAGGAGCATGACATGAATGCAGTGACCGACAACGCAGTCACCGAACTGCCCGCGCCGCTGATTTTCTCCGACAGTGCGGCCGGGAAAGTGAAGCAGTTGATCGCCGAGGAAGGCAACCCCGAGCTGAAGCTGCGCGTCTTCGTCACCGGCGGCGGTTGCTCCGGCTTCCAGTACGGCTTCACGTTCGACGAAGTGCAGAACGAGGACGACTCCGTGATGGAGAAAGACGGCGTCAAGCTGCTCATCGACCCGATGAGCTACCAGTACCTGACGGGCGCCGAGATCGACTACACCGAGGGCCTCGAGGGCGCGCAGTTCGTGATCAAGAACCCGAACGCGACCTCCACCTGCGGCTGCGGCTCCTCGTTCTCCGCTTAGCAAGGAACACGCTCGCGTGTCAGGCGGGGTAGATTGCTCCCAGCACTCGCGCGGCTCTCGCGCCTGTGACTGAAGGAAGATTTCCCGACTGACCGTCCAGCGTCCGCTTCGCCAGCCAGGCGAACGCGGCCGCCTCCACCAGCTGCGGATCGATGCCGTGGCGATCGCTTGTTTCCAGCGCCGCGGGCGGGCTCAATTCGGCCAGCCGGCGCAGCAGCGCGTCGTTCTTCGCGCCGCCGCCGCAGACAATCAGGCGCCGCGCGCCGGTGCAGTGCCGGGCGAATGCATCCGCGAGGCTGCGCGCGGTGAGTTCGAGGAGCGTCGCCTGCACCGCCTGCGGCTCCTCGCCGCCGCCCAGCCGTGCGCTCAACCAGGCTTCGTTGAACAGGTCTCGGCCGGTGCTCTTGGGCGGCGCGGCCGCGAAATAGGGTTCCTGCAGCAATCGCTCGAGCAGCGCCGGGATGACCTGTCCCGCGGCTGCCCAGTTGCCCCCCTCATCGTGGGCGGCACCAAGGTGCCTTGAAGCCCACAGATCGAGCAGGCAGTTCCCCGGGCCGCTGTCGAAACCGGTGACCGCGCCGCCGCTGGGCAGGAAACTCAGGTTCGCGATGCCGCCCAGATTCACCGCGGCGCGGTCTTCCGTGCTGTGTGCGAATACCGCGGCATGGAAGGCGGGGGCCAGGGGGGCGCCCTGGCCCCCGGCGGCGACATCCCGGCTGCGGAAATCGGCCACCACGCAGATGCCCGTGAGTTCCGCCAGCAGGGCCGCGTTGCCGATCTGCGCAGTGTAGCCGCGCTCGGGCCGATGGCGCACGGTCTGGCCGTGGCAGCCAATGGCGCGGATTTCGGCGGCCGGCGTTTTCGTCGCGGCGAGAACCGCGGCGACCGCGGCCGCATAGGTGTGCGCGAGCGCGTTGCCGGCGAGCGCGGCGCGCTCGATTTCATTCTCCGCCGGCGAATTGAGAGCGAGCAGCTCGCGCCGCAACGCGGAGTCGAAGGCAAGGTGCGCCTCGCCCAGCAGCCGCGGCCTGGCGCCGGCGAAATCCGCCAGCACCGCGTCGACCCCGTCGAGGCTGGTGCCCGACATCAGGCCGACGAAGAAACCCCGGCTCACTCTAGCGCTGCCACCTGGCGGTTTGCGAGCAGGTCGAGCTGCGCCGTCAGCGCTTGCGCATGGGCGCGGAAAGCCGGCATGTCCTGGCGCGCCACCGGCGTGCCGGCAGGCAGGGGCACGGAGAGCGGATTGCGCGCAGCGCCCGCAACGCGGAACTCGTAATGCAGATGCGCTCCGGTGGCCCAGCCGGTCTGTCCCACAAAGCCCAGGGTGTCGCCTTGCGCAACCCGCGCCTGGCTGCGGATGCCGCGGCCGAAGGCTTTCAGGTGCGCATACCAGGTCGAATGGCGGCTGTCGTGGCGCACGATCACCAGGTTGCCGTAGCCGCCCTGCCGGCCGGCGAATTCGACGATGCCGTCGCCGACCGCGCGCACGCGTGTGCCCGAGGGGGCCGCGTAGTCGACGCCCTGGTGCGCGCGCCATGCCTTGTGCAGCGGGTGCATGCGCATGCCGAATCCGGAGCTGACGCGCGAAAGTTCCAGCGGCGAGCGCAGCAGCGCCTTGCGCATGTTCTTGCCATCCGCAGCGTAATAGTTGCCGGCGTAGCCGAGCGCGCGATGCGTGCGGCCCTGGTTGGTGAACTCGGCGGCGAGGACACGCCCCGCACGCAACGGTCGGCCGTCGACCGAGTGCATTTCATAGAGCACCGAGAAGCGGTCGCCCTGGCGCAATTCGCGGTGGAAATCGATGTCGCTGGCGAATACGTCGGCGAGCTGGATCGCGACCGCGTCAGGAACGCCCGCCGCCTCGGCCGCTGCAAACAGCGACGAGCGCACCAGCGCCGATTTCAATTCGGTGCGCGTCACGATCTGCGTGCGCTGCTCGCTCGCGACAAGCCGCCCCCCTACGCGTTCGATCCTGACGGTCGTGTCGCGCCCGCCGAGAAAGCTCAGCCAGAGGAGCTCTCCTTCGTGTTCCGCCCCGGCGCGCACTTCCGCCGCGACGATCGTACCCGGACGCAGCAGCCGCAACTCGCGCAGTCGCAGAAGCTGCCGCAGGTCGGTTTCGCCGATGGCAAGCCGGGCCAGCAACCGTTGGAACGTATCGCCGCGCTGCATGCGGTCTTCGCGCACGTAGCTGAGCGGCGAGGGCAGTACGGCCTCTTCGACGCGGATCGTCACGGGTTCGAGTACCGCCGCCTTCGCCAGCAGCAGCTCGGCGTTATTCGCCGGCACGATGGTGGCGACAGCGGCGACCGCGCTCGAGAGCGCGAACGTCACCAGCAGCGCGGCGCGCCGAAGCGCGCCCCCTGATGTCTTCCTCCCCGGCACGTCCATCCCCATGGATCGGCTAGAATCCCTTGTTATTCAAATACCTGGAAAGTTTAGCACGTATGGCGGATGTTTCTGAGGCACTTGCCCTCATCAAGCGCGGCTGCGACGAGCTGATCGTCGAGGAGGAACTGGTCCGCAAACTCAAGACCGGGCGAGCGCTTCGCATCAAGCTCGGCCTCGATCCGACCGCGCCCGATCTGCACCTCGGCCACACGGTGGTGATCAACAAGCTGCGGCACTTCCAGGACCTCGGCCACGAGATCCAGTTCCTGATCGGGGATTTCACCGGCATGATCGGCGATCCGACCGGCAAGAACCAGACGCGCCCGCCGCTGTCGCGCGAGCAGATCCTCGCCAACGCGCAAACCTATCGCGCGCAGATGGCGAAGATTCTCGAGGCCGGGAAAACCAGGGTCATGTTCAACTCGGAGTGGTCCGACAAGCTCGGCGCCGAGGGCATGATCCGGCTCGCCTCGCGCTATACGCTCGCGCGCCTGCTCGAGCGGGACGATTTCAGCAACCGGTTCAGGGACAAGCAGCCGATCGCGGTGCACGAACTGCTCTATCCGCTCATGCAGGGCTACGACTCGGTGGCGATGAAGGCTGATGTCGAGCTGGGCGGCACCGACCAGAAATTCAACCTGCTGGTGGGGCGCGAGCTGCAGAAGGATTTCGGCCAGGAACAGCAGTGCATCCTGACCATGCCGCTGCTCGAGGGCACCGACGGGGTGGAGAAAATGTCCAAGTCGCTCGGCAACTACATCGGCATCGCCGAGCCGGCGCAGGAGATCTTCGGCAAACTGATGCGCATTTCGGACGAGCTCATGTGGCGTTACATGGATCTGCTTTCATTTCAGGACATGAAGGAAATTGCTGCAAAAAAGAAAGCCACCGCGGACGGAGCGAATCCACGGGATGTGAAATTCGCCTTCGCCAAGGAAATTGTCGAGCGCTTCCACGGCAAGAGTGCGGCAGGGATCGCCGCCGAGGATTTCAACGCCAGGTTCAGGGATCGCGCCCTCCCGAGCGAAATACCGGAGCAGAGCCTTAAGGGACCGATGGTCTCGACCCAAGTCTTGAAGCAAGCAGGGTTGGTAGGCAGCTCGTCGGAAGCGGACCGTCTCATCGCGCAAGGCGGCGTGAAGGTTAACGGTGAGCGTTTGTCGGATCGAAAGATGGTATTCGCAACGGGGGAAACCTACCTCGTGCAGGTTGGAAAGCTGAAGATCGCACGGATCAAGTTCACGTGACCATGCCGCAATACGAGGTCTATGCGATCAAGTACGCGCACCACGAAAGGCGTGCTGCCGGGAATTTCATCGGCGGAGACCCGCACGACGGTCCGATGCCGCTCGATTACTTCATCTGGTTGATACGGGGAACGGGGGAAAATGCGGGCCGGGAAATCGTCGTCGATACCGGATTCTCGGCGGCCATGGCGGCCAAGCGGCAGCGGGACCATATCCGCTGCCCGACGCAAGGCTTGCAGCTCCTGAACGTAGATTCAAGGAACATAAAGGACGTGGTGGTCACGCACCTGCACTACGACCACGTTGGCAATTTCGACCTGTTTCCCGCGGCGACGTTTCACCTGCAGGATCTCGAAATGAGCTATGCGACCGGCCGCCACATGGCGCAACCGGTCTTCAGCGGCGCCTACGAGGTCGAAGACGTGGTCGGCATGGTGCGCCGCGCCTATGCGGGCCGGGTGCGTTTTCACGCCGGCGACGGCGAGGTCGCGCCCGGCGTCTCGCTGCACCTCATCGGCGGGCACACCATGGGCCTCCAGGTGGTGCGGGTCGCGACACGCCGCGGCTGGATCGTGCTGGCCTCGGATGCCTCGCATTTCTACGCCAACATGGAGCAGGTGCGGCCTTTCCCGATCGTCTACAGCGTGGCCGCCATGGTCGAGGGCTATGAGCGGATGCGCGTGCTGGCCGATTCGCCCGGGCACATCGTTCCGGGGCACGATCCGCTGGTGCTGGAGCGCTATGCCGCGCCCCTGCCAGCGCTGCAGGGCATTGTCGCCCGGCTGGACTAGAAAGCCGGGCGCAGGTGCGTCGCGCAGTCATTTGACACCCGCGATTCTGGCACCTACTATTGGACCCCCTGAGGAGGAAAAACCCGATGCGTACCCATTTGAAAACCGCTCTTGCGATTGCCGCCGCGGCGTGCGCCGTTTCGGCGTTCGCGCAGCAGCCCGCAGCGCCCGCAGCCGGACCGAAGAGCTTCAAGTTCCAATCCACCTGGCCGGCCAGCCTGACGCTGCAGGACAACTTCAGGTTCTTCGTCGAGCGCGTCGACAAGCTCACTGCCGGACAGGTCAAGATCGAAGCCCTCGCCGCCGGCCAGATCGTGCCGCCGTTCGAGATCCTGGACGCCACGCACAAGAAAGTGATCGACGGCGGCCATGGCATTTCCTACTACTGGGTGGGCAAGAACAAGGCGGCGACGCTGTTCTCCAACACGCCGGCGGGAATCGCCGGCATGGACCACATGGACTGGATGGGCTGGATCTACGAAGGCGGCGGCCTCGACATGTGGTGGGATTTCTATCAGAAGGAACTGAAACTCAACGTCATCGCGTTTCCGATCCTGCCTTCCAGCCCGCAGGCGCTGGGTTGGTTCAAGCGGCCGATCAAGAACCTGGCCGATTTCAAGGGCATGAAGTGCCGCCAGACCGGCATCGTGGCCGAGGTCTACCAGCGTATGGGGATGCAGACCGTGAACATGCCCGGCGGCGAGATCGTGCCCTCGGCGCAGCGCGGCGTGATCGACTGCGCCGAATGGGTCGGCGGCATCGAGGACCTGCGCCTCGGCCTGCCGCAGGTGTGGAAGTATCACTACACGCCCGGGATGCACGAGTCGGCCTCGATCGGCGAGCTGATCATCAATAGCGACGTCTGGAAGAGCTTGAGCGCGCAGCAGCAGGAAGCGGTGCGCTCGGCGACCGTCGAAACCTTCGTTCGCTGGACCGTAAAGTGGCAGAAGCAGAACGCCGACGCGATCGAGGAGATGAAGACCAAGCACGGCACCCAGCTGCTGCGCACGCCGCCGGAGATCCTCACCGCGTTCTTCAAGGCCTGGGACGAGATCGCCAAGGAAGAATCCGCCAAGAACCCGTTCTTCAAGAAGGTGCTGGATTCGCAGCGCGAATGGGCCTCCAAGGTGGTGCCGGCCAAGCGCTTCATGTTCCCGCCGTATTCGTTCGCGGCCAACTACTACTGGCCGGAGGAAGCGCGCAAAGCGCCCGCGAAGAAGGCGGACACGAAAGAGAAATAGCGGCGCGGCGTCAAAAAGGGGGCGGAGACGCCCTCTTTTTTTGCACATTGGAAACGGGTTTTCTTGATGGCTGAAGCGGTTGCGGGGCATATTCGGCTGGTCCGGATCATCGACAGGTTCACCGACAGCACCGGTACCTGGGTGGCGTGGTTGAACGTGCCGCTGGTGCTGGCGGTGACCTACGAGGTGCTCGCGCGCTACCTCTTCAACGTGCCGACCATCTGGTCGTTCGACGTCACCTACATGCTATACGGTACGATTTTCATGCTTGGCTCCGCATACGCACTGCACAAGGGTGCGCATATCCGGACCGACTTCTTCTTCGAGCGCTGGTCCATCCGCACCAGGGGCGCGATCGATTCGGTCGCCTATCTTGTGTTCTTCTTCCCCGCCATCTTCATTTTCCTGGTCGTGAGCGGCGCCGAAGGCTGGTACGCCTTCGAGATCGGCGAGACCTCCGAGCAGACGCCATGGCGGCCGATCCTGTGGCCCTTCAAATGGGTGGTGCCGCTCACCTGCCTGCTGCTGCTGATCCAGGGCGTCTCCGAGACCATCAAGAGCGTCTACGCCGCGCGCACCGGCATCGAGCTCGAGCACAAAGAAAAGATCGAGATCTAGCGCGATGAGCCCAAGATGAGCGGCCTCGGACTACTCGGCATGGTGATGTTGCTGGTGATGATCGGCGCGATTTTCATCGGCTTCCCGATTTCCTTCACGCTGCTGTTCCTCGCGCTCGCCTTCGGCTATTTCGGCCTCGGCAAGGTGGTGTTCGACCTCGCCTATTTCCAGACCATCGGCATGATGAAAGAGGAGCTGCTCGCCGCGGTGCCGCTGTTCATTTTCATGGGCTTCCTCACCGAGCAGGCCGGGTTGATGGAACGCCTGTTCACCGCGTTTCGCATGCTGCTCGCGCCGATTCGCGGGGCCCTGTTCGCGGTGGTCATCCTCACCGCAACCGTGTTCGCGATGGCGACCGGCATCGTCGGCGCGGCGGTGACGGTGCTTGGCATCATGGCGAGTCCGATCATGAACAAGACCGGCTATGACGCGAAGCTCGCCGCGGGCTGCATTACCGCCGGCGGCACGCTCGGCATCCTGATCCCGCCTTCGGTGATGCTGATTGTCATGGGCCCGGTGATCGGGGTGTCGGTCGCCGAACTCTATTCGGCGGCATTCGGCCCCGGTTTCCTGCTCGCGGGCATCTACCTCGTCTACCTGATGGTGCGCTCGTACCTCAACCCGAAGCTCGGCCCGCCGGTGCCGAAGGAAGACCGGGTTGGTTCGGTCTACCAGATCGTCAGGGAAGTGGTGGTGGGTGTGCTGCCATTGCTGCTGCTGATCGGCGCGGTACTTGGCTCGATGCTGGCCGGAGCCGCCACGCCGACCGAGGCGAGCGCGATCGGCGCATTCGGCGCCGCGCTGCTCGCCATGGCCTACGGCAGGCTGAGCTACGCCGGTCTCAAGCGCGCGGTGCTCAGTACCACGGCCACCTCGAGCATGGTATTGCTCCTCGCCGTGACGTCGAACATTTTCGGCGCGGTGTTCTCGCGCCTGGGTACCGCGAGCTGGATCACCGAAACGATGCTGGCGCTGCCGTTCTCGCCGGTCGTGATGCTGCTGCTGGTGTTGGGCCTTATATTCCTGCTCGGCTGGCCCTTCGAATGGCCGGCGATCATCCTCGTCTTCCTGCCGATCTTCTATCCCGTAATCGATGCGCTCAGGCCCGCGCTTGGCCAGTCCCTTGGCATCGCGCCCGACATGGTGATGGTCTGGTTCGGCGCGGTAGTCGCAGTCACGCTGCAGACGGCGTACCTGTCGCCGCCGGTGGCGATGTCCGCTTATTACCTGCGGCAGGTGGTGAAGGAATGGTCGCTCGGCACGATCTACAAGGGCATGTTCCAGTTCATGCTCCTTCAGTGCATCGCCATCGCGCTGATCATCGTGTTCCCGAAAATTGTCACCACGTTTCCCGAGGAGCTGCGCGAGGAAATGGCCGCGGTCAAGGTCGAGCAGGTGGACGACAGCATGAACCGCCTCGAAGAAGACCCGAACAAGACGATGCAGGAGCGGGCCGAGGAAGAGGAGAAGGACGCCGATGCGCTGGAAAAGGACGATCTGAAAGCAAGAAAGTAGCGGCTTGCCGGCGTTCGATTTCGACCAGGCGGTGGCGCGGCGCGGCAGCTGGAGCGTGCGCTGGGAGCGCTATCCGGCCGACGTAATACCGCTCTGGGTTGCGGATACCGACTTTCTCGCCCCGCCCCCCGTGCTCGCAGCCATGCAGCGGCGCCTTGCGCACGGCATTTTCGGCTACAACGCGCCACCCGCCGAGTTGCGCGATACCGTGGTCGAGCGCATGCAGCGACTCTACGGCTGGCGCATCGAACCCGACTGGGTCGCCTTCGTCTCAGGGGTCGTGCCGGGGCTGCACCTGGCCGCGCGCCACCTCATGGGCGCGGACCAGCACGCGCTCCTGCCCACCCCGGTCTATCACCATCTCACCCGTTCCCTGGTGCATGCGAAGCGCGCATATACCGAAGTCCCGCTCGTGCTGGCCCGGGGCCGGTGGATCTGGGATGAGGAATTTCTCGCCTCGGCCGCGCGGCCCAACTCGCGCCTGCTGCACCTGTGCAATCCGCAGAATCCCGGCGGCACGATCTTCACGCGCGAGGAGTTGCAGCGACTCGCCATGTTTGCGCAGCAGCACGACCTCATCATCTGCTCGGACGAGATCCACGCCGATATCCTGCTCGACGAAGGCAAGCCGCACGTGCCGATCGCGAGCGTCTCGCGCGAGGCTTCGCGCCGCAGCGTGACGCTGATTTCGCCCAACAAGGCCTTCGGTTTCCCGGGCGCGGGCTGCGCCTTCGCCATCATCGAGGATGCCGCGCTGCGCCAGGCATTCTGTATCGATCATCATGCGACCGTCCATGACCCCTCGGTGTTCGGCTATGAGGCGTCGCTCGCCGCGTACCGCGAGTGCGGCGACTGGCTGCAGGCGCAGCTGGCGTACCTGCGCGCCAACCGGGACCTGGTGCAGCGCGAAGTCGCGGCCATGCCGGGGCTGAAAATGGCGCACGTCGAAGCCACCTACCTTGCCTGGATCGATGCCAGCGGCCTCGGTATATCGGATCCCTACAAATACTTCCTCGATCGCGGCGTGGCGCTGTCACCCGGCGCGCAGTTCGGTGCGCCTGGATTCGTGCGTTTGAATTTCGGCACGCAGCGAGCCCTGCTGGAAAAGGCCCTGCAGCGGATGAAAAAGGGCGCCTAGCTCCGCATCCAGGCGGAGCCCCAGAGGTTGAGCGTGCGTTGCTCGTGCGGCCAGGTGCGGTAGGCCGCCTCCTGCGGCATGAGCTCGAGTTCAGCCGAGAACTCGACCTTGTGCCCCTCCGGGTCCTCGATCATGAAGAACAGGTTGTTGCCCGGACCATGGCGGCCCGGTCCCCACCACAGCGGGATGCGCAGGCTCGCCATGCGGTCACCCCAGTCGCGGATGTCGTTCCAGCTGCTGGTTTCGTAGCAGTGGTGGTCCGGGCGCGATTCGGGCGCGCGGAAGGTGGCGAAGCTGTGGTGCTCGGGATCCGTGCGCAGGAACACGGCGGCGATCTCGTCGTTCTCCAGCACGCGGTCGGATTCGCGCGCGCCCAGGGTGTCGCGGTAGAACGAGAGCATCTGCGGCACGCGCACGCTGGCGCACACAAAGTGCTGCAGCCGCGCTGTCATTGTTTTTGCGCTTGCAGAATCGGCAGCGGGAAGGCCAAAAACAATGCGCCTGCCATCGGGATCGGTCAGCGCAAATGCGCCGTCGCCGAAAAGCGGCGAGGGCGAGGGTTCGCGCGGCACGCCCAGAGTCTCGAGCGCGGCGGCGTAGCTGGAGAGCCGCGCCGCGTCGGGCATCGCGAGGGCGAAGTAAGGCACTGCCCCTTTCGCGCCGTGCCCCACGATCAGGTGCCGGCCGCGCCCCTGCACCAGCCACTGCGCGCCCGGCAGAGCCTCGACGCGGTCGCCGAGCATTTCTCCATAGAAGCGCGCGAGCCGTTCGGGCTCCGTGCTGTCGCGCCGCAGGTGGTGCAGTCTCGCGGGCCACAGCGCAGCGCTCATCTGTCCTGCCCGCGAGAAGCCAGGCCCGCCGCCGCATCCAGGATGCGCGCCAGGTGCGCGTCGTTCACGCCCAGCGCCAGCATGTGCTCCAGCGTGTTGCGGATGTAGTCCACGCAGCGCCCGCGCTCGCCGATGCCCTGCGCCACCAGGCGCGCGCGGCCATGCAGATCGAGCTCGCGCACGAACTGGCGGTGCGTGGCGTCGGCGACGAACGCGAGCGCGCGGATGCGTTGCCCGGGCCCCACGGCTACCTGCAACATGGTCGGGACGTAGACCTTGTTCAGCATCTCGCGCTTCCACAACGCGCCCAGGACAGCGCGCACGCGCGCGCGCGGCACGCGAAACGCGATGCCCCAGCAGGAACCGCCGCGGCACAGGCCCATCACCAGCCCGGGTTTCTCGGGCGTGCCGCGGTAGCGGCTCGACAGAATGCACATTGCCCTGTGATAGCCCCGCACCAGCCCGGTCCTGCGCTCGGCGGGACGAAAACCCGGCGCCCACATGAGCGAGCCGTAGCCGAAGATCCAGAGATCGCCGCGCGGCGCCCGTGCAAGAAAATGTGCGAGCTCCATCCGCACGGATTATAGAATGCGCTGATGACCGGGAAGCGCAGGCCGCCGATCGTCGGCCGCTATACGCAAGAGGAGCTCGCGCTCGCCTCGCGCAACAGCGGCATGCCGCTTGAAGCGTTGCGCTATGACGTCACCCCCGCCGGGCTGCACTATCTCCTGATCCATTTCGACATTCCGGCCGCGGATGCCGGCCCCTGGCGTGTGCGGATCGATGGCCTGGTATCCAGGGCCTGTACCTACAGCGTCGCCGAGCTCCAACGCCTGCCCGCGCGCACGCTGCGGGTCACCATGGAATGCGCCGGCAACGGCCGCGGCCAGACATCGCCGCGCTATCCGTCCATGCCATGGCTGGAAGAGGGCGTGTCAACCGCGGAATGGACCGGCGTTCCACTTTCCGTCCTGTTCGCGGAAATTCAACTCAGGCAATCGGCGCAGGAGATCGTGTTCCACGGCGCCGACCGCGGCATCGACCGGGGAATCGAACACTCGTTCTCGCGCAGCCTCAGCCCTGTGGAGGCAATGCGGGACGGCGTGCTGGTGGCGTACGCGATGAACGGCCAGCCGCTCCTGCCGCAGCACGGCGCGCCGTTGCGGCTGGTAGTGCCCGACTGGTACGGCATGGCGAGCGTGAAATGGCTCGAGCGCATCGAGGTGATCGATCATGCATTCGAGGGCGTGCAGCAGACCAGCAGCTACCATTTTCGCGATGCGCCGGGCGAGAAGGGGGTGCCGTGCACGCGTATGCGCGTGAATAGCCTCATGGCGCCGCCGGGCATACCCGACTACTACGGCCGCAGGCGCAACCTGGACGCCGGGCCGGTCGAAATTCTCGGCCGCGCCTGGTCGGGCGATGCGCCCATCCGGCGCGTCGAGTTCGCGGTGGATGGAGCCTGGCAGGACGCGGTGCTCGATGACCCCGTGGGCGATCACGCGTGGCGGCGATGGACGGTGCGCTGGAGCGCGACTCCTGGAACCCACGAGCTGCGCTGCCGGGCCACAGATGAAACAGGCGCCGCGCAGCCGCTCGATCCGCCCTGGGATGTGACAGGATTCGGCAACAATGCGGCACAACGCGTGGAGGTTCTGGTCCGATGAAGCGAAATAGCGGCGACGCCTGGCCTGAAGCGATCTTCAAGACGCTCAAGGATGCAGGTGTGCGGCAGGTGGGCTACGTAGCCGACGCGGGCCACAAGCGGCTCATCGAGCTGTGCCTCGCCGACAAAGAGATGCGCGCCGTGGTGCTGAGCACCGAGGAGGAGGGCATAGGCCTGACCGCCGGCGCGTGGCTGGGCGGCATGCGCAGCGCGCTGCTGATGCAATCGAGCGGTGTGGGCAACTGCATCAATGCGTTGGGCACCACGCGGGAGTGTCGCTTCCCGCTGCTGATGCTGATCACCATGCGCGGCCAGAAAGGCGAATTCAATCCCTGGCAGGTGCCGATGGGACAGGCGACGCCCACGGTGCTCGAGGCGATGGGGGTGGTGGTGCATGAGGCGAACAGCGCGGAGGAGATTGCACCTTCGGTTGATGCCGCCGCGCGCCTCGCTTTCGGCAGCTACCAGGCGGTGGCGGTGCTGATCTCACAGGCCGTGATCGGCATCAAGAGTTTTCAGGAACAGGCGGCCCGATGAAAGCCGCGCTGCATCGCCGGGAAGTGGTGGAATTTCTTCTGCGAGACAGGAAGGACCTGCTGGTGGTGGCAGGGCTGGGCTCCACGGCATGGGACGTCACAGCGGCGGGCGATTCGCCGCTCAATTTCCCGCTCTGGGGGGCGATGGGCAACGCGGCGATGTTCGGCCTCGGCCTCGCGCTCGCGCAGCCGAAGCGCCGAGTGCTGGTGCTCACCGGCGATGGCGAGATGTTGATGGGAATGGGCTCGCTCGCCACCATCGGCGTGCAGAAGCCGCGCAACCTGGCGGTGGTGGTGATCGACAACGAGCGCTACGGCGAAACCGGGATGCAGGCTACGCACACCGCCAGCGGCGTCGACCTCGCGAAAGTGGCCCAGGCTTGCGGCCTCCGTGTCGCCAGGCAGGTCCGCTCACTCGCGCAACTGTCGGCGCTGCGCAAGGCGATCCACTCCACGCGGGGCCCCGTCTTCGCGCAGGTGAAGGTCCGCGCGGAGAAGCTTCCGCTGGTGCTGCCGCCGCGCGACGGGGGCCTGCTTAAGTCGCGGTTTCGAAAGGCATTACTGGGAGAGGGCGCCGATCTTGCATAGCCTGGGAATTGCGTTGGCGTGATCCCTGCGGTCAACCCCCTGACCTGCGGCGCGTTATTCGCCTCGGTTCAGTCTCGAACCGAGTCCAAATACCAGGAGAAACAGCATGCTCAATAAGTATCTGATCGTTGCGCTGGTGGCCTCGGCGTTTGCGGTGTCGGTCCAGGCGCA
>SBAS01000024.1 GCA_005240145.1 Nitrosomonadales bacterium
CAGTACACTTATCCACAAACCAGACTATGACGGGAAGGCAAAAGCCCCTGGTCAAAATTCAACGCGCAGAGCTGGTCAAATTTAAACGCGCGCCGACAAGCAGGACCTGCGCGCGCAGGAACACCGGGTCGAAGCCGCGCGCGCGACGATCGACCAGGGCGAGCGGCGCGCCTCCCAAATTGCGGCCAGCTATCGCGCGCAGCTGCAAAGCGAGCGCGTCGAAGCCGAAGCGCAACTGGCGCGGCTGTCGCAGGAGCTGGCAAAGCTGAGCCACCGGCAGGGGCTTGCCGAGCTGCGCTCGCCTGCCGACGGCGTGGTGAAGGATCTCGCGACGCATACCCCGGGCGCGGTGCTGTCGCCAGGGACGGTACTGTTGACGCTGGTGCCGGATGGCGAAGCGCTGGTGGCGGAAGTCTGGCTCGCCAACCGGGACGCAGGTTTCGTCGCTGGAGGACAGAGCGCCAAGCTAAAACTCGCCAGCTTCCCGTTCCAGCGCTACGGCATGCTCGATGCGCGGGTGGCGCGCGTCTCGGCCGATTCGACTGAACGCGGCGGCGATGGCGCCAAGGGCGCCGCCGTGTATGCTTACCGCGCGCAGCTGGAGCCGTTGACGCAGGAACTGCGCCTGGGCGAGGCGCGCCACGCGCTGCTGCCCGGCATGCAGCTGACGGCAGAGATCAAGCTCGCGGAGCGCACCGTGCTCGAGTACCTGCTCTCGCCGGTGCAGAAAATCGCGGCCGAGGCGGGACGGGAACGCTAGGCGGCTTTCTTCGTCGCCTTGCGATCGAGCAGCTTGCCGAAGTTGTCCAGCGACAGGAGGTGCGCGTAGATGCGCGCGAGGATGCCCTTCTTGACGAGGTTCTTCAGCTGGCTCGCGTTGAGGTGCTCGATCTTCGCTTCGGCGATGCGCCGCATGCCGCTAAGGTGGATCGGGTTGCCGCCCTCGTTGAACTTCGCCTGCAGGGTGAAGGGCTCGAGCAAGCCGTAGTCGGCGAGGATGCCGCACATCTCGCGGCTGCGCTCGAGGTCGACCTCGTATTCGGAAAGCAGGCGCTCGATTTCCTTCCATTTCTCCAGCGGCTGGCCCTTGGCGTCGAACATCGCCTCGCCCGCCTTGTCGTCGATGTGCGATCTTTCGACGCAGATGAGGCGGTTCTGCTGCTCGACCTTGTCGAGCGTGACCCTGGTCATGCAGAAGGGGAAGCGCCGCACGTAGGCCGGCACGTACACGTTGGCCGCCCATTTGCCGTTCTGGTCGTAGAGGTTTTCGCCGGCGGCCATGCCGAGCACCGCGACCGGCGCGAAGCTCTCGGCGCTGCCCGCGGCGGTAAAGATGATCGGATACTCCCGCGCCACCAGCGCGAACTCGGTGTAGCTGATCGGGATCGAGTTCAGGTTGCGCGCAAAGGCGGGGACCTCGCCCGGGGCGAGCGGGCGCACCTTCTGGTTGCGGGCGAGCGGCGCGATGTCCTGGTAGCCGAACGGCGGTTTGATATCCATGGGATTCCCTCTCAGGACCGAATCATAGCGGGCGTGGCTTGGACTGTCCGTGCGGTAGTTCTTCAGCGGCCCAACTGGGGTAAAATTCCGCCACTTAACTGGGGTGGTAGCTCAGCTGGGAGAGCGCCGCGTTCGCAATGCGGAGGTCGAGGGTTCGATCCCCTTCCACTCCACCACTTCGCTCAAAAGCCATTTGAAGGTCGTCACCGGCACCCGCCGCGGCGCCCTTGACGCGCAGGAACTCGTCCAGCGAAAGACCAATCGCTACGCCGGATCCGCACTTCGCATGCTGGATGGCGTCCTTGACTGTGCTACCCACCATGGGTATTCTGCTACCCATGGTGGGTAGACAAACCGTCCCTGTTACCGGCTCGCCGTCTCTGTTCGGCAAGACGCGGCAGGCGTTGCTCGGGCTTCTATACGCCCGCGCGGACGAAGAGCACCTGCAGGAGAGCCTGATCCAGCTTGCCGGCCTCGGGCGAGGCACGGTGCAGCGCGAGCTCGAATTCCTCGCACGGGCAGGGGTCGTGCGGCGTACCGTGCGCGGGCGGCAAGTATATTTCCAGGCGAACTCGGAGTCGCCGATCTACGCGGAGTTGCGCGGCCTGGTGGTCAAGACCGGCGGCGTCGCAGACGCCCTGCGGGCAGCCCTCGCACCGCTGGCAGAGCGTATTCGGGTGGCGTTCATCTATGGCTCGGTCGCCAAGGGCCAGGAGCGCCGCGCCAGCGACGTGGATGTCATGGTGATCGGCGCAGTTTCATTTGCGGAAGCATCCGAAGCACTGGGGGGAGCGCAGAAGACCATCGGCCGCGAGGTCAACCCTTCGGTCTATGCGCCCGCCGACTTTCGCGCGAAACTCGCCGCCAAGCACCACTTCCTGTCGAGCGTGCTGAAAAGCGACAAAATCTTCCTGATCGGAGGCGAGCGTGAGCTTGCGCGATTGGCAAAAAAATAGCTGGCTCGTCGAGCACAAGAGCAGCCCGGAGGAGATCGCAGCGCTGTTCGCCATTGTCGAGCGCGATCTTGCCAGCGCCAAAGTGGCAGGGCTTGGCGACGACTGGCGGCTCAGCATCGCCTACAACGCTGCGCTCCAGGCAGCGACCGCCGCGCTTGCCGCGTCCGGCTTTCGCGCGGCGCGCGAACAGCACCACTATCGGACCATTCAAAGCCTTGCGCTCACAATCGGCTGGCCGGCCGCCAAGGTTGAGCGCTTCGACCGCTTTCGCAAAAAGCGAAATATCGGTGGCTACGAGACCGCCGGCGTTGTCTCGGAGCAGGAGGCCCGTGAAATGCACGAGCTTGCCGTTGGACTGCGCGATGATGTTCTTGCTTGGTTGCGAAAACACCATCCCAAGCTCGTAGGGCGGTAAAGACGCGAAAAGCTGTGTTTGCCAGAGGTCACGCGAGCCATTCGGTCGCCTTCCACCTACCAGATTCTTCCGCCGGGGTCCGCGTGCCGGATCCTCAGCTCACGTCGAGCGCATGGCGCTTGAGTTCCGCCAGCGGCACGATCGCCAGCGTTTCCTCATGCGTTGCCGCCAGCACCACCGGCGGGGCCATGCCCGCATCGAGCGCTTCCTTCCAGCGTCCCGCGCACAGGCACCACTGGTCGCCCGGCTTGAGCCCCGCAAAGCCGTACTCGGGCATCGGCGTGGAAAGGTCGTTGCCACGCTGCTTGGAGAAGGCAAGGAACTTCGCGGTGGCGCGGATACACACGGTGTGGATGCCCGTGTCGTCGTAGCCGGTGTTGCAGCAGCCGTCGCGATAGAAGCCCGTGACCGGATCCACGCTGCAGGGCTCGATCGGCTGGCCGAAGACGTTCAGCTGCTGCGCTTCGCGGCGATCTCTCATGCCGCGGTCTTCTTCTCGATGCGACGCGCGAATACGGTCATTTCCTTCACCAGCTGCTTGTCGCCTTTCTTCTGCGCCGCCGCGATGCCGCTGTGGTAGCTCGCCAGCGCCTCGGCACTCCGGCCCGCGGCCTCGAGCGCCTTGCCCAGCGCGCGCCAGGCGGCGGAATAGCCCGGATCCCGCGCGACGGCATGGCGAAGATGTTCGATGGCTTTTTCAGTGCCATTGATTTTCAGATACTCCATGCCCAGCGCAAACCTGAGCAAGGCGCCGTCGCGCGGCGTGGCAAGCATCTTCTCGAGGCTCACAATGGCGGGGGAGGTCATTGGGCTAAGATACCCCCTATGAAGACCGTGATCCAGACCGGTGATGCGCCCGCCGCAATCGGCACCTATTCGCAGGCGGTGCGCGCCGGCGACACCCTTTATGTTTCCGGGCAGATCGGCCTCGATCCGGCGACCATGCAACTCGCCGAGGGCATCGAAGCCCAGATCCACCGCGTGTTCAAGAACCTCGCCGCGATCGCCAAGGCCTCGGGCCTGGGACTGGATCGCGCCGTGCGCATGACGGTCTACCTCACCGACCTGGGCCATTTCGCGACCGTGAACCGGATCATGGCCGAGTACGTCGGCCAACCGTACCCGTCGCGCGCCGCGATCGGCGTCGCGAGCCTGCCCCGCGGCGCGCTGGTGGAGATCGACAGCATTCTGTACGCCGGCTAACGCGCGGGCGCGTTCCTTGCCGAATAGAGAGCCCGCGCCCGCGGTCGCAAAAAAGCTCGCCAAGCTCGGCCTGCGCTCGGCCGACGACCTTGCGCTGCATCTTCCTCACCGCTACGAGGACGAAACACGGCTCACCGATCCCGCGCTTGCGCCCGCCGGCAAGGCGGTGCTGGTCGAAGCGCTCGTGCAAAACGCAGAAGTGAAGTACCGCCCGAAACGCCAGCTCGTGGTCCATGCCGAAGGCCTGGTGCTGCGCTTTCTGAACTTCTACGGCAGCCAGCTGAAGCAGTTCCAGCGCGCCGCGGATGAAGGCCAGCTGGTGCGCGCCTACGGCGAGGTTCGTCCGGGCTTCTTCGGCGCCGAGATGGTGCACCCGCGCTACCGCGTGGTTGCGGCCGGAGAGCCGCTGCCGCAGACCCTGACGCCGGTCTACCCGAGCACCGCGGGCCTGTCGCAGTACGCGCTGCGCAAGCTCGTGCTCGAGGCGCTCGATGAGGCGGTGCTGGAAGACACGTTGCCAGAGACGCTGCTGCGGCGCCACGCGCTCGCCGGCATCAGCGAAAGCGTGCGCTCGCTGCACCGGCCGGCGCCGGACGCGTCGCTGGCGGAACTCAGCGAACGCCGCGGCGAGGCATGGCGGCGCGTCAAGTTCGACGAACTCCTCGCACAGCAGCTGTCGATGCGCATGGCCTACAGGGCGAGGCGCGCGCGCACCGCGCTGGCGCTACCTTCCAATGGGCCGCTGCTCAAGCGCTTCCTGGGCCAGCTGCCGTTCCGCCTCACGCGCGCGCAAAGCCGCTCCATGGCGGAGATCCTGCGCGACCTGGCGCAGCCGCATCCGATGCAGCGGCTGCTGCAGGGCGATGTCGGCAGCGGCAAGACCATCGTCGCCGCGATCAGCTGCCTCGCCGCGATCGACGCCGGCTGCCAGGCGGTGGTGATGGCGCCCACCGAGATCCTCGCCGAACAGAACCTGCGCAAATTCTCCGCCTGGCTCGGCCCGCTCGGCGTGCCAATTGCCTGGCTGCATGGCGGTCTTGCGGCGGCGGAGAAGAAAGCGGTGGTGAAGCAACTGCAAGGGCCCGCGCCGGTCGTCGCCATCGGCACCCATGCGCTGTTCCAGAAGAAGGTGGCGTTCGCGCGCCTCGCTCTCGCCATCGTGGACGAACAGCATCGCTTCGGCGTGCAGCAGCGGCTCGACCTGCGGCGCAAAGGGGAGAACCGCTCCGTGCCGGCGCCGCTTGTGCCGCACCAGCTGATGATGAGCGCGACGCCGATCCCGCGCACGCTGTCGATGAGCTACTTTGCCGATCTGGACATCTCGACCATTGACCAGCTCCCGCCGGGACGGCGCAGCGTGGCGACGCGCCTCGCGGAGAGCGGCCGGCGTTCCGAGGTGCTCGAACGCATCCGCGAGGCCTGCGCCGAGGGTCAGCAAGCGTACTGGGTATGCCCGGTCATCGAAGAGTCCAGGGACGGGGATCTACGGACCGCGGTGGACACTTTCGAGTTGCTGCGCAAGGAACTGAAAGGCCTGCGGGTGGGGCTGTTGCACGGCCGCCTGCCGGCGGATGAGAAAGCCGCCGTGATGCAGGCGTTCGCCTCTGGCCGCCTGCATCTGCTCGTCGCGACCACGGTCATTGAGGTCGGCGTCGACGTGCCCAATGCCTCGCTCATGGTGATCGAGCACGCGGAACGCTTTGGTCTTGCGCAACTGCACCAGCTGCGCGGGCGCATCGGGCGCGGGTCGCGCGAGAGTGTGTGCATCCTGCTTTACGGCTCGGGCCTGTCGGAGACGGCACGCGCGCGCCTGAAGGTGATTTTCGAGACCCGCGACGGCTTCGAGATCGCCCGCCAGGACCTGCTGCAGCGCGGACCGGGCGAGTTTCTCGGCGCACGCCAGAGCGGTGCGCCGCTGCTGCGCTATGCCGACCTCGAACAGGACAAGAAGCTGGCGGAGGAGGCGCGCGAGGCGGCGGAAAAGCTGCTCGACGAGGCGCCTCAGGCGGCGCGACGGCACGTTGAGCGCTGGCTTGCTTCGCGCCACGAGTATCTACGCGCCTGATGCGCGTCCTTCGTTCCGCCTGATATTCTGGCGCATCAATCCCGCCACTCCCATGGACTACGCCGCCGCGCTCAAGCGCATCAACGCCTACGAGCGGCTGATCCGGCTCGACAGGCCGGTTGGTACGCTGCTGCTGCTCTGGCCGACGCTGTGGGCGCTGTGGATCGCCTCCTACGGCCGGCCGTCGCTGGACCTGTGCCTGATTTTTTTCACCGGCACCGTCCTCATGCGCTCGGCCGGCTGCGCGCTCAACGACTGGGCCGACCGCGATTTCGATGGCCGCGTTGCGCGCACGCAGGACCGGCCGCTCGCCGCCGGTGAAATCACGCCACGCGAGGCGCTGATCATCGCCGCGGTGCTGGCCGCGGCCGCGTTCGTCCTGGTGCTGTTCCTGAACCGGTTCGCGATCCTGCTTGCGGTCGGTGCGCTGGCGATTGCCTGCGCCTACCCCTTCGCCAAGCGCTATGTGCCGCTGCCGCAGCTCGGGCTGAGCATCGCGTTCAGTTTCGGCATCCCGATCGCGTTCGCCGCGATCCGCAACGGCCTGCCCTGGGAGTGCTGGGCGCTGTTTGCGGCGAACGCCTGCTACGTCTTCGCCTATGACACGGCATACGCGATGGTGGATCGCGATGACGACGTCAGGATCGGCCTGCGCAGTTCCGCGATTACGCTGGGCCCATATGACGTCGCGGCGGTGGTGGGGAGCTACGCCCTGATGATCGCGATCCTGGCGGCGCTCGGCGTCGCGCTGGCGCTTGCCTGGCCCTACTACCTTGGCCTCACCGTGGCGGCGGGCCTGATGCTCTACCAGCACTCGCTGATTCGCAGTCGTTCGCGCGCAGACTGTTTCCGCGCTTTCCGGCATAGCAACTGGATCGGTTTTGCGGTCTTCGCCGGCATCGCGCTCGCCTACCTGCTGCCGGTGATATTTGAGCCTCGATAGCCCTCTGGCCGAGTTCGAGATCGGCTCGGGCGCGCAGCGCGGCTCGCGCCTGACCTTGTACGCGAACCGGTTGCTGCACCATGGCGGCGACACGCTGGAGACGGTGCCGCCGGCGCAGCTCGCGGCCGTGCGCGTCGCCTTCGAGCGCGATGCGCCCAAGCTGAACTGGGCCATCGGGCTGCTCATCGTCGCGCTGGTGCTCGTGGCGATTTCGGGCCCGCTGCAAAGCTGGGCCGCGTCGCTCACGACCGGCGTAAAGGAACACGCGCGTCGCGAATCCCTGGATGCGGTGCTGCTGGGCGTTTTTGACGGCATGCGCGGCCTCGCCAGGCTGCTGCCGTTGCTCGCCGCGGTGCTGGCGGCAGGAGCCGTGGCCTTGCTCGCGTTCTTCTGGCTCGGCGTCACGGTGTTGACGCTCTCCTTCGCGGCAACCGAGCGCAGCTATGCGGTGCGCGGCCGCAACAGCCTGCTGCTTGAATTCGCGCACGCGGCGGCCGCACAGCTCGCGCAGCGCAAGCCCTAGCGATGCATTACGCCGACCTGCGCGATTTTCTCGGCCAGCTCGAGCGTATGGGCGAGTTGCGCCGCGTCCAGGCCGAGGTCTCGCCGCGCCTGGAGATGACCGAACTCTGCGACCGCGTCCTGCGCCAGGGCGGCCCGGCGCTCCTCTTCGAGCGGCCGGCGGGGCATTCGATGCCGGTATTGGGAAACCTGTTCGGCACCGTGCGGCGCATTTGCCTCGCGATGGGCGTCGAGAACCCCGCGGCGCTGCGCGAGATCGGAAAACTCCTGGCCGTGTTGCGCGAACCCGAGCCGCCGAAGGGCTGGCGCGATCTGCTGCAGCGGCTGCCGGAACTCAAGGACATGGCCGCGAAGGTGTTCGACATGGTGCCGAAGCAGCTGCCTTCGGGACCCTGCCAGGAAATCCTCTGGGAGGGCAAGGATGTCGACCTGTCGCGCCTGCCGGTGCAGACCTGCTGGCCGCAGGACGCCGGGCCGCTCATCACCTGGGGCCTCACCGTTACCCGCGGTCCGCTCAAGGCGCGCCAGAACCTGGGCATCTATCGCCAGCAGGTGATCGGGCCCAACCGCGTGATCCTGCGCTGGCTCGCGCATCGCGGCGGCGCGCTCGATTACCGCGATCATGTCCTCGCGCACCCGGGCGAGCCCTTTGCCGTCGCGGTCGCGCTGGGCGCCGATCCGGCCACCATGCTGGGAGCGGTGACACCGGTGCCGGATACGCTGGGCGAATACCAGTTCGCGGGCCTGCTGCGCGGTGCGCGCACGGAGGTGGTGAAGTGCCTGGGCAGCAGCCTGCAGGTGCCGGCCTGCGCGGAGATCGTGCTCGAAGGCGTGATCAAGCCGGGCGACAGCGCGCTCGAGGGGCCGCACGGCGATCACACCGGCTATTACAACGAGGCCGAGACATTCCCGGTGCTGACCATCGAGCGCATCAGCATGCGCCGCGCGCCGATCTATCACAGCACCTACACCGGCAAGCCGCCCGACGAGCCGGCCATGCTCGGCGTTGCGCTCAACGAGGTTTTCACGCCGCTGATCCAGAAACAGTTTCCGGAAATCGCGGACTTCTACCTGCCGCCCGAGGGCTGCTCCTACCGCATGGCGGTGGTGAGCATGAAAAAACAGTATCCGGGGCACGCCAAGCGCGTGATGTTCGGCGTCTGGAGCTACCTGAGGCAGTTCATGTACACCAAGTTCATCGTCGTGGTGGACGACGATATCGACGCGCGCGACTGGAAGGAGGTGATCTGGGCGATCACCACGCGGGTCGATCCGGCGCGCGACACGCTGATCGCCGAGAACACGCCGATCGATTACCTCGACTTCGCCAGCCCGGTCTCCGGCCTGGGCTCGAAGATGGGCATCGACGCCACCCACAAGTGGCCCGGCGAAACCACGCGCCAGTGGGGACGGCCGATCGTGATGGACGCAGAGGTGAAAAAGCGCGTCGACGCGCTGTGGAAGGAGCTCGGGCTTTGAGCGCGCTGCCGGCTGGCGCTGAAGGAGGGCAAGGCGATCCGCGTGATCAGAGCTTGCGGACCGCCTTCCGGCTCCTCTCTTCCAGCCAGCCTGAAAGATCTTGCTCGGTCACCTTGCCGCCGGCCAATCCGAGAAATGCGATAGCGGCGTCTTCCTCGGTAGCGACGAATTTCCATCCGTTCAGCTCGAGAAAGGTGACGCTCGCGACGAATGCGACGCGCTTGTTGCCGTCCACGAATGGATGGTTCTTGGCGATGCCGAAGGCATAGGCAGCGGCCAGCTCGAACGCCGTCGGCTTTCCATAGGCGGCAAGATTCAGCGGTCGCGCAAGCGCTGATTCCAGCAGGCCGCGGTCACGCAATCCCGTCCCGCCGCCATGCTCGGCAATCTGCTCGGCGTGATAGGCGGCGATGTCCGTGACGTCGAGCCAGATCCAGCGCTTCACTTCGCCAATTCGCGCAGGGCATTGCGATAGCGCCGCATGACGCGTCGCGCGACCGCCATTTTCTTCTCAAATCCCGGGTCGTACGGGGTAAGCTCGATGCCGCCTTGCGTCGCGACGCAGTTCAGCGAGTCGCCTTTGGCGATCCGCAGGCGCTCGGCAGTCTCCTTGGGCAGGATCACGCCCAGCGAGTTGCCCACTTGAACGACCTTGAGCTTTGCCATGACGGTGCCCGGTAAAGTTATAACCTATATTATAACCTAGCGCGATCCTTGCTCATAGACCCAGCGCAGCAGCGCGTCCATCGCCGGCTGCGCATCGTGCGCGCTGGGGTGGTTCACGATCATCACCACGACGTGGCGCCGGCCGCTGCGATCGAGCACGTAACCGGCCATCGCGCGCGCGTCCGACAGCAGGCCGGTCTTGATGTGCGCCTGTCCCGCGACGCCTTCCCCCTTCAGCCGCCGTCGCATGGTGCCGTCGACCGCGACTACCGGCAGCGAGGCGATGAATTCGGGCATCACCGCGCTGCGCCACGCCGCCTGCAGCAGGGCGGCGAGGTTGGCGGCGCTGATGCGCTCGATGCGCGACAGGCCCGAGCCGTTCTCCATGACGAGCTCCGGCGCGGCAATTTTCTTTGTTGCGAGCCAGGCCGCGATCGCGACAGAGGCTTTCGGGCCGCTGGCGGGCGCGCCTGCGCTCTCGGCGCCCAGCGTCAGGAACAGGTGGCGCGCCATCACGTTGTTGGAGAACTTGTTGGTGTCGCGCACGATCTGCGCGAGCGGCGCGGATTCCATCGCATGCAGCAGGCGCGCATCCGGCGGCAGCTGGCCCTCGCGCGCCGTGCCGCTCCAGGTTCCACCCGTCTCGGCCCAGAGCTGGCGCATCACCCCGCCGACCTGGTCGTTGGGCTCGAGCAGCGCGACGTTGAGGTCCTTCTCGCCGCAGCTGCGCCGGTACTGGCCGGAGAAGATCGCGCGCCGGCGCGCCGGCTCGAAAGTGGGCTTGAGCATTTCGCGGAACGCCGATCCCTCGGGGCAGGGCCCTGCGGCGAGCTTGAGCACGTTCACCACCTCCAGTGCCGGTGGCCGCGGCTCGACGTAAAGGCGCACGGCGTCGCGCTCCAGGTCGGGCAGGAAGACGAAGCGCAAGGACTTGTAGTTCACCAGCAACGCGTCAGGCAGCACGTTGTACGGACGGAACGCGTCGCCATCGAAGCGCCCGGGATCGTCCTGGGCGCGTTCGAAGTAGCTCCGATCGAGCAGCAGGTCGCCTCGAATCTCGCGCAGCCCCTTGCCGCGCAAGGCGCGCAGCAGGACCCAGAAGGCTTCGAGATCGAGCTTCGGGTCGCCGTAGCCTTTCAGCAGCAGGTCGCCTTCGAGCACGCCATCGGGCGTGGCGGCGAGGGCATAGGCCTCGGTCTTCCAGCGGTACGCCGGCCCCAGCAGCTCGAGTGCGGCGTAAGTGGTCACCAACTTCATCACCGACGCAGGGTTCAAAGCCGCGCCGGAATTGATGCTGAGCAAAGGGCGCGAGGCGCCGGTTTCCTGCACCAGCACCGCGACCGCACCGGGTGGAATTTTCGTCGCGGCCAGGGCGTGCGCGGCCGGTGAGGGCAGGGAACTCTGCCCCTGGACGAAGCACGCCGCCCCGCTCAGGACGAGGCCGAAAATGAGATCGCGGGACGGGGACACTGCTGGATTCTATTAAACACTTGAAATTGGGCGGCGTTACCCGTATCATTAGCACTCGTTATCGCAGAGTGCTAGCAAATCCGCGAGTCCTCGCGCCAAATATTACGTAGGTCGTGGTAAATACTAACGATTAATTATGGAGACCCGTATGAAGATCCGTCCATTGCACGACCGTGTCATCGTCAAGCGCATTGAGGAAGAACGCAAGACCGCCAGCGGCATCGTCATCCCCGACACCGCGGCCGAAAAACCCGACCAGGGCGAAGTTGTTGCCGTCGGCAAGGGCAAGAAGAATGACGAGGGCAAGCTGATCGCGCTCGACGTCAAGCCGGGCGACAAGGTGCTGTTCGGAAAATATTCCGGCCAGACCGTGAAGGTGAAGGGCGATGAGCTCCTCGTGATGCGCGAGGAAGACATCATGGGCGTGATCGAAGGTCACTGAGTCCGCCCGCTTTTTTTCACACACACGATTCCGCAGACACGAAGCACACAGGAGAGATTTAAATGCCAGCCAAAGAGGTACGTTTTCACGAGAACGCGCGCGTCAAGATGGTCCATGGACTGAACATCCTGGCCGACGCCGTCAAGGTCACGCTCGGCCCCAAGGGCCGCAACGTGGTGCTCGAGCGCTCGTTCGGCGCCCCGACCGTCACCAAGGACGGTGTCTCGGTCGCCAAGGAAATCGAGCTCAAGGACAAGTTCGAGAACATGGGCGCGCAGATGGTGAAGGAAGTCGCTTCCAAAACTTCGGACGTCGCCGGTGACGGCACCACGACCGCCACGGTGCTGGCGCAAGCCATCGTCCGCGAAGGCATGAAGTACGTTGCCTCCGGCATGAACCCGATGGACCTGAAGCGCGGCATCGACAAGGCGGTGATCGCCTTGGTCGAAGAGCTGAAGAAAATCTCGCAGCCCTGCAAGACCTCCAAGGAAATCGCCCAGGTCGGCTCGATCTCGGCGAACTCGGACGCGGACATCGGCAAGATCATCGCCGACGCGATGGACAAGGTCGGCAAGGAAGGCGTGATCACGGTTGAAGACGGCAAGACCCTGCAGAATGAACTCGACGTCGTCGAGGGCATGCAGTTCGACCGCGGCTATCTTTCGCCCTATTTCATCAACAACGCCGAGAAGCAGATCGCGGTGCTGGACGATCCGTACATCCTGCTGCACGACAAGAAAATCAGCTCGATCCGCGAACTGCTGCCGCTGCTGGAACAAGTGGCGAAGTCGGGCAAGCCGCTCTTGATCATCGCCGAGGAAGTCGAAGGCGAAGCGCTCGCGACGCTGGTGGTGAACAACATCCGGGGGATACTTAAGACCGTTGCCGTCAAGGCGCCGGGCTTCGGTGATCGTCGCAAGGCGATGCTGGAAGACATGGCGACCCTCACCGGCGCCGAAGTGATCAGCGAAGAGATGGGCCACAAGCTCGAGAACGTGACGCTGAAGCAGCTCGGCCGCGCGAAGAAAATCGAGGCGGGCAAGGAAAACACCACCATCATTGACGGCGCCGGCGTGAAGAAGGACATCGAAGGCCGCGTCAAGATGATCCGCGTGCAGATCGAGGAAGCCACCAGCGACTACGACCGTGAAAAGCTCCAGGAGCGCGTGGCCAAGCTGGCCGGCGGCGTGGCGCTGATCAAGGTGGGCGCCGCGACCGAAGTCGAGATGAAGGAGAAGAAGGCGCGCGTTGAAGACGCGCTGCACGCGACCCGCGCGGCGGTTGAAGAAGGCGTGGTTCCAGGCGGCGGCGTGGCTTTTCTGCGCGCACGCAGGGCGCTCGAAGGCAAGATCAAGGTGGCTAACGACGACCAGCAAGCCGGCATCAAAATCGTGATGCGGGCACTGGAAGAGCCGATGCGCCAGATCGTGGCCAACTCCGGCGCCGAGCCCTCGGTGGTCCTGAACAAGGTCGCCGAAGGCAAGGGCGTGAACTACGGCTACAACGCGCAGACCGACGAATTCGGCGATCTGGTCGAGATGGGCGTGATCGATCCGACCAAGGTGGCGCGCACCGCGCTGCAGAACGCCTCCTCGGTTGCCGGCCTGATGCTCACCACCGACGCGATGGTTGCGGAACAGGTGGAGGAGAAGAAGGGCGGCGGCGGCCACGACCACGGCGGCGGCGGCATGGGCGGCATGGGCGGCATGGGTGGCATGGGCGGGATGGACATGTAACTCGGCGAAAGCCGAGTTATCCCCGCGCAAGCGGGGATCCATGGCACGGAAAGGGGCGCTTCGGCGCCCTTTTTCTTTTGTATTTCACTCACCGTGCGGGGCCTTGGTTACAGCCTGGAAAATTCCGCCGCTTGATATAATTCGCCCCCTGCAAATCGCGCCTGCTGTCTGTACATTTCGAGGCGCGTCCCCAAGGCCAAGTAGCTCAGTTGGTAGAGCAGCGGACTGAAAATCCGCGTGTCGCTGGTTCGATTCCAGCCTTGGCCACCACTCTTTTTCACCAACCGCTCTCGGTTGGTCTTTCCATTTGCAGGTTTTCCCGTGTCCACGCGGGGCTTGGCACCGTTCTGCGTGTGCCACACGGCCGACGGCCCCCTGCCTGAATGGCCAGTTTTCTCCCCAGTTCGATTCTTTTCTGCTCTCTGTTCTCAAATAAATTGGAGAAGTGCACCGCAGTTGGCACACGCAGAAAGCCTGTGCTGCCAAGCGGTTACGCATGTGTCGGGGTAGATCGGTTTTCCACATGGGTCGGGTAGCAAAGATGGTTCAGCGCGCCCGAGAGCGCCGCTGACCCGCTACGACTCGCTCGCGACGAACTCGAACAGGCGTCGCTGCGCATCCCAGTCCACTGGGACCTCGACCTGGCGGCCGCGCACGGCGTGCAAATTGAGGTGCCGTGGCTGACGGCCCTCGAGAATCGCCCGAACGATATCCGGTGCCAGGCGCGTCATCCGGAGCACCTCGCACACCCACCCAATCTCGAGTTTGAAGCGGCGACCCAGTTCGCTGGCATTGGCGACCTCGCCCGCATCGATCAGCCGTTGCCAGTAATAGGCCTTGCCGAGGGTGCGGATCAGCGGCAGATCAAATGACGAGATGGTCTTCGCAGGTGCGACGCCTGCCGGTGGCACGATGATCTTGCTGTTATGGCGGCGCTTGATCGCAAGCGGCACGAAGGTCACTGACCGCCCACCCGCCTCGAACTGGCGCGGCTTGCCGGATGAGGTGATTTCCACGCGGTGTCTGGCCGACAGGACTTTCGCGGCGATGCTCATCAAGCGGTCTCCATGTCGCGCATGTCTGCGTTGGCCACCGGCTCGCGCTGCTCGGCCACAAACGGGTGCCGCTCCAACTCCCGGCCGAAACGCTGCCAGCTATCGTCCCGCCAGATGATGTCCAGTCCATCCTCGTGCAGTTGGACGCGCTCGATCAGTAACCGCATGATGCGGTTCTGTTCGATGGGAAACAGGTTCTCCCACACCAGGCTCATCTGCCGCATCGCGACCAGCACGGTGGGCTCGTCGATTTCCTGCCGATCGCGCAGCGCCATGCCGGCCTGCCAGACGCCCACGATCATTTCCGGTTTCTGCAGCGCCCTGTGCACCTGCGCCAGCACGGCAGACTCAATTTCCAGGGCTGGCAGCGTGCCGATATTGGGCCGCGTTGGGTCATAGGTCGCACCCGCCGATTGGCGTTTTTCGAGGTAGGGAACGTAGTACCGATACCGCTTGCCGTTCTTCTTCTGCGTGTAGGTCGGCAGCATGCGTTGGCCATCGGGCGCGTAGAGCAGGCCGGTCAGTAGTGCAGGATCCTTTTTGTACCGCGTGCGGGGCCCCTGCTTGCGGCCATCAATGATCGCGTGCACGGACGTCCACAATTCCGGCGTCACGATCGGGTCGTGCTGGCCGGGGAAGGTTTTGCCCTTGTGGGTCATCTCGCCAAGGTAGAGACGATTGCGCAGCATCGTGAAGAGCCGCTGCTGATCGATCACCGTCCCTTCGTGCCGCCGCCCGTTCTGCGCGATCCACGCCTTGCTGGTGCGCCCCTCGATCTGTAGTTCACGCACCATTTGGGCTGCCGATCCGGTTTCGGCGTAGCGCGCAAAAACGTCCTTGACCATCTGCGCTTCCGACTCGTTGATGACGAGCTTACGATCCCTGACGTCATATCCCAGGGGCGGCACACCGCCCATCCACATGCCCTTGGCTTTCGATGCGGCGATCTTGTCGCGAATGCGCTCGCCGGTGACTTCGCGTTCGAACTGCGCGAAGGACAGCAGGATGTTGAGCGTCAATCGCCCCATGCTGGTGGTCGTGTTGAATTGCTGCGTCACGGACACAAACGTCACACCGTGCGCATCAAAGAGGTCGACCATCTTGGCGAAGTCGGACAGCGACCGTGACAGGCGGTCGATCTTGTAGACCACCACCACGTCGATTTGACCCTCCTCGATATCCGCCAGCAAGCGTTTCAGCGCCGGTCGATTGGTGTTGCCGCCAGAGAATCCCCCATCGTCATAGCCGTCGCCAACGGCAGTCCAGCCCTCGTGGCGTTGGCTGCTGATGAAGGCCAGTGCGGAATCGCGCTGTGCCTCCAGGCTGTTGTATTCCTGGTCCAGTCCCTCGTCGGTGGACTTGCGCGTATAGATGGCGCAGCGCTTCTTCGGCGTTACCGCCGAGATAGGTTTCGTTGGCGTCTTCATGCGCGGGCCGCCTTTTTTCTGTCGCGGCTAGTCGGCTTGAGCCCAAAAAACACTGGCCCGGAATAAGCCGTGCCGGTGATGGCGCGCGATACCGCCGAGAGGCTCTTGAAGGGGCGGCCGTCGAGGTCAAACCGACCATCGTCCAGCACCCTGACGCGGTAGCTGATGCCGTTGTACTCACGCACGAGGGTCGTGCCGGGGGCGAGCTCGCTCTCGGCGCGGCGCTTGTGGTTGGGGACGTCACCAGTCTCGCCGATCAGCTCCAGTTTTCGGCGCACGTGATAGGACAGACAGCCAAAGGCGCGTTCTTGCAGCTTGTAGGCGATGCGGCTCTCAAGGTAGGTGCGCTGGTGATGGCCGGGCCGACGCTCGAAGAGGTCGTCCCATAGCGCCCAGAGATGTTCCATCGACAATTGCGGCAGCTGCGCGATTTTGGCGATGGCGGTACTTGCTTGTGTCGTCACTCTCGAACTCCTTCTGTGTAAGACGGGTTCGCATTCACGCTCTGGTGGGCAGTAAAGCCAAGTCGAACTTCGCTGCCTTCGATCTGAAGATGGGGTTGACTTCGCGCACGTATGCGCGAAATCGCAGCAGCGAGCAATTCCGCGATCTCGCGGTGTGGGTGTCGCGGCAGACCTTCGTCGGGACGACGATGAACGACAGAGGGTGATTCGACTTCTGACATGGGTGGCACTCCTGATGGGAAACTACCATCCATGCTAGGAGCCAACCCCGCTCGGAGTAACTCGCTTTAGCGCGTTGCCGAGGCGGAATGCGGTGCAGTCATCAGTTTCAAGGACCGAGCCGGGACTGGAGGGTTTTCTGAACGAAGTTCGGAACCGGCGAGTGCACATCAATGACTTGACGCACCTGGGCTTTGATCTGCTGCTCGTCAATCCCTGCACCCGCCGCGGCTTGCATCACGGCACCAAAGGCGGCGTGCACATCAAGCCCCGTGATCTCATAGCCGTGGCCTCTGGCCATCCAGTTCAGCGCGGCCAGTCCAGCGGCGAAGGCAAACGGGGGACGCTTGCTGGCGTAGTCTCTGGCCGCTCGGGTCAGCGTGCGCGGGTCGGTGGGGCTGCGACCGGCTAACTCGATGGCCACATCAAAGAGGCCCGCGTCCTTGGCCGCCGCAAACCACTTACCTTCAGCGCCGGGCTCGCTCTTGACCAGGTCGCGCAGGATGTCGGCTGCGTCCTTGTGGGGGTACTTCTTCGCGATCGCGCGAAACGTCGCGAGGTTGGTGGTGGTGCGGTTGGCTGCGATGGCATAGCGCTGGTAGGCATCGTCGGCCAAGCCCGAGGAGAGCAGTATTTCTTCGCACATCGTGGCGATCTGGCCCTCGGGCGTGTTCAGCCCCCGGCTTTCTTCCGCATAGCGAATGGCCTCGGCCTTCTTGCCCATCGACACCAGTGCTTTGACGCCCCAGCGCCGGTTGTGCCAACTCTTGTAGCGGGCTTTGGCTACCAGCGCGAGCAATTCGTCGTACCGCCCGGCTGCGTGCAACGCAGACAGACAGGCATCGGTTCCCTTGAAATGGCCGTATCCCGGTTCTGCCGGACTCCAGATGCGCTCTACGATCGGCAGGAATTGGTCAGCCCAGGCGGAGGCCACTTGCGGCTCTACGCACAGCTCGCCCCAGAAATCGGCCAGGTACTCGATGTAGGGCATCTCGTCTTCCTGGATGGCCTCCCACAGGCGATCGAGCCAACGTGCACGCGTGGCTGCGTCGACATCGGCTTGGGTCAGGAGAGGCACCAAGGTTTCGATCGCGTGGTTGACCATCGACCCTAGCGCGCCCGATGAGCTGTCGACGCTCATGAGCGCGGGCGAGAGTTTTTCCAAAAGCGCGATGGCACCTTCGGCGGCGAGGACGGGCTCCTTGCGCGCAACCAGTCGAATTTCGCTCAGGGCTTCCTTGATCCGCCGGATCGGGGCGTCGGACCTCCAGCTGAAGGCGTTGCGGCGAAACCGGGGGGCGAATTGCCATTTGTAAGCGCCCACTGTCTTCTCGCCCTTAGCGAACCGGCAACTGAGCGTTGTCGATGAAGCGATCGAACGTGTCGCGCGTTACCTCATCCTCCCAGCCGGTCCGGAAATCGGCGCGCGGGGGTGCCGACTCCAGAATCAGTAGCGATAGCACGCGATTGCCACCAGCGTAGGTGTGCTTCATTTCGCGCAGCGTGATCTCATCAGATTCGCTGTCGCACCATGCATCGGCCGCCATATCGATGCCGTCCCACTCCTGCGCAATCGCATCGTCGGCCGCGAGCGTGTCCGGCAGCGGCTCCTGCTGGTCGCCGGTGCGTTTTAAGCGCACGCGCGTTTTTTGCACCTCGGCGCTCTTCCACTGGTATTTCTCGAACCCGTTGTCCCAATGCACCAGCACGGCACGCTGCTCGGTGTACTTCACGAGCCGGATGCACATCGATTCGAGCGACACGCCGAACTCCGTGGCAAGCGCGCCGAGCAGACGAAAATCGATGCGCTGGCCGTGGGTCCGGTCTCGCAGGATGTCACCGGGTATGAGCAGGTGGCTCGCGAAGTCGTCCGCCTCGCGCTCGATGGCTTTGAGCGTATCGATGCCGCTGTAGACGCTCTCCTTGTCGCAGTGGAAGCTCGACTGCGCGGTTCGATGGAGAATGAAGTGGCCGAATTCATGCGCAACCGTGAAGCGGCGGCGCTCGGCGCGTGCCTTGGGATTCACGAAGATGCCCCACTCGGTGAGGTTGTGGGGGTTTTGTACGAGCGCACCTTCGCTCCCGCCCCAGGTCAAGTCCGCAGGCGGCTTGATCACGGTGCCACGACCGAACGGGGTCTCAGGCAGCATCTGCCGCACCAGATCGAGATCGATCGGCAATTTCCGGCAGCCCATCGCATCGAGCCACGCAAGGATTTTGGCGGCAGCCTTGAAGCTGTTGAGGACAATCGCGTCGGTCAAGAACCCTCCGGGCCAGGCGGCTTGCCGAACATGAGTTTCATGGCCTCGCGGTAGCGCCCTTTTTCGTCTTCGCTCATGCCGGCGTACTCGCGAAAGAACGCGACGTCGGTGGGCGTGGGGTTGCCCATCGCACCGATGGGCTCACCGAGCAGGTCCTGGACGGTGACGCCGAGCAACTTCGCAATGCCGTTCAGGCGCTCGGCAGTGGGGCGCTGGCCTTCGCGCATTTCCAGTTCCCAGATGTAGGCCTTGGTGCAGCCGACATGGTCTGCCACCTGCTGCAGCGTCAGTCCCTTGGCCTCCCGGAACTGCCGCAGGCGTATTCCGAATGGACTTGGCATGGACGCTTTCGTTGATGGGCTAGCCAGAAAGTATAGCAAAGAGAGTCAATTACGTGAATATAGGCCGTATTGATTGACAAGCGGAAGTCCGAGGATAGAATGACAAATGTATCGAATAGCTTTACTTATATTCGATATAGGAATCTTTTTACAAAACCCCGTCGCCGCCGCCAATAGCACCCCTCGCTGCACCATTTTCTGGGTATTGCGCCAGCGGGCGACAGCACATGAGGATCAAAAAAAGCATGAAGACCTACGCTGACGTCCTGCTCGATCTTCCGGTCGACGCCACGCTACGCACTTACATCGAGCGTCAGGGGCTCGTCCTGCCCAGTGATTTCAGCTGGACCGACGACGCCACGACAAGCGCCGCCCTCATTGACGCTATCCAGAGTTGGCCCGACCCCGCCGTGCGCGACAGGATCATCGCCGGCCTTCAGGTCAGCATGCAACTCGCGCACCCGCGCGGCAAGCAGGCCATGTTTCAGGTCGCATCCCACAGCCCGGCCCTGATCGGCTTGATCGCCTGTCTGTCCGATCAGCACCGTGCCTTCTGGCTCTTCGTGCATCACCCGGCGCTCTTCGAGCAGGCGGCCGAAATCGACTATGTCGAGGGCCACATCCAGCAGGCCCAGCAGCACGAGCTCGGCGTCACGGTGCCGGTGCGTCGCGACGTTGCATCGATGTCCGCGTTTTGCGAAGCGATCAAGGCCTTCTACAAATTCGAACTGGGGTGCGGCGAAGTCTGCATCGCCCATATTCTCGATCGCGCGCAGGGCACACAGCTCGTGAGCGTTCACGCGAAGGACTTGGCGATGCTGCGCCTGGAGTTTGAGGGCGTGACGCTGACTCGGCGCGTCGGCAGCCCCAACATCCACATGGTGCTCGAATATTCGGCAATCACTGGTGCGGCGCGCACCATCATTCGGGGCGGTGCGAAGTACCACGACATGCTGGCGCAGGCGTTCACCCGCCATCTCCTCGGGGTCGAGGTCACGGCAACACGATTGAGGCCCCCGACGCTCGATCTCTCGCCCCTCAAACTCGGATTCCAGGTGCCGCAAGCAGTGGAGGATGGCTTTGTCGCGCTGCAGGTCAAGTCGATCACGCTGATGAGCCCGGACACGCACCTCAAAGCGGAATTCACCGCGATGGCGAGTAGCGAGCACGAGTGCGTGACCGAGTTGATCGCGGCCAGACTGCCGCGCGACAATCCGCTCGCCCACCACTGGTTGGTCAGCGCGGCGAGCATCAACCTCTACTACGCGCCCCCGCCGGGCAAGCAGCGTAGCCCCGTCGTGACGGTCGAAGTGACGCGGCGCGGCCGGTTGAGTCTGCACAAGTACGACGAAAACCTGCGCGCCCAACTGGAACGCTATCTGGTGAGCATCGGCATCCTGCAGGAGAAGCAGACGCTGTCGATGCAGGTCGCATCCCGCGGCGAATCAACCGATCTCGTCCATGAACACGGTGAGTGATGCGCGCCGTCAACACCATTGCGTGGGCGCTCGCCTGCCGGCTCTTTGAGCAAGGCGGATCAACGCTCGAACCCGCACTTTCGGATGCCGAGCGCCAAGGGCTTGCCAGGCTCATCGAGCTGAAGGCGGCCAAACCACACAAACTCGATCTGCGTTTCGCGCTCTGTCCCTACTGCGAGTTGTTGCGCGGCCCCGTCGTCCAGGGTGAGTACGGCCTGACATGCCAATGTCCTGACTGTGGTTCGGTGCCACTCGATCCCCGCGACACGCGCAGCTGGACGCTCGAGCCCGAGTGGGTGATCAGCAAACTGCGCGCCGCGTTCGAAGTTCCTCCACAGCAAGGTCACGTTTCAGTGATCAGCGGAATCTGGCGCATCGGCCACCATCATCAGCACCCCCTGATCCTCGCGCGCAGCCTCGATCATGTGTTGCGACATCTCGCGTCGATCCCTCGCGCAAGTACAAACGGCACGAGTCCACCTTGGCTTATCACGCCGAAACCGTTGCGCGATGTTGACGTGGATCCCTTCGGCGGTGCGCTCGACTGGTTGCCGATGGAAGAACGCTTCACGCTGTACGGGGGCAATCTGCAGTTCCTCGCACCGGGTGCGACGCCCATCGCGACGGCGGCGGTTTCCACGCGGGCCGTGAACGGTCCGTTCTCTGCAGACTTCCGCGCCGTTCACCTCGCCGATTGGCCGCATGGCCAGATTCGTCTATCCGATGCGCAGGCGGCGGTCTTCAAGGCGTTGTGGCACTACAAGGGAAAACCGCAGTCGGCCGAGATCATCATGAACAAGGCAGGGCGCGGCAGCACCAAGCCGATCGATGTCTTCAAGGTGAAGTCGCAAAACAAAGGGGAGGTCGATTACGAAGGGCCCATGCACGCCTACCGAGCGCTGGTCACCACCGACCGGCGCTCCGGCACCTACGCGATGCGTTGCGCGGCGAATGTGATCGCCTGAATCACATCATTTCCCTCTGACGGCGGGCCCTTGCGGCTCGCCGTTTTCATTTGGGCGGGCCGTTTTGGGCATGTCATTGGCGAACTGGAAGTTTCCGCTCAGTTCGCCACCCAGTCCATCAACAGTTCGCCACCCAAATTCTTCAATAGCAGCGTTGTTCCTCACCTACTTGAAAGGGGTATCAATGCTGCATTCAGCATCAGCAAACCGCAGTGCATCCGCCCACCTGGCGCTGCCTGCACCGATGGCACCGCACGAGCGGCGCGTGCTGTCTGAAACCGAACTGGCGCAACGCTGGGGCGTGAGTCCGAAGACGCTGCAACGCTGGCGCACCGAAGGGCGTGGCCCGAAGTATCTGAAGCTCTCCAAGCGGGTCACCTATCCGCTCGAAGCGATCACGGAGTACGAGCACGACGCGCTGCACGTCTCGACCTCCGAACGTGCGGTGAGGTGAGGCAATGAACATGACCACCACTCACACCACCCCGGTCGACCTCGAATACTCCATGCCGCTTGCGGACATGTCGGTCGCGCAGATCGTTGCCCTGCCTCACGCCCAGCTGCAAGAGGCGCACACCAATCTCCTGGCCCTGCAATCCATGGTCAAGAGCGTGCTCGATCGCTTCCATGCCGCGCTCGAGCAGCGCTATGGCGAGCAAGCTGCCGCTGCGCGTCAGGCCGATGGGCGCGACTTTGGCGTGTGTCACGTGAACGATGGCGTGCTGCGTATCACGGTCGAACTTCCCAAACGCGTCACCTGGGATCAGGCCCGACTGGCCGATATGGCGCAGCGCATGGCCGCCGCCGGCGACAAGGTGAGCGAGTACATCGACACCGATTACTCGATTCCCGAGAGCCGCTACAACAACTGGCCGACCCCGCTCAAGGAAACCTTTGCCAAGGCACGCACCGTCAAGCCCGGCAGGGCTTCGTTCCGCCTGGCTCTCGTAGAGGGTGCGCCAAATGAATGAGGCGCTCACGACTGGTAAGGGTTTGATGACGAATCTCACGCTCCATCCCGCTACCGATCTCTTCCCGGAGATGGACGAGGCGGCCTTCGAGGCGCTGGTGGCTGATATCGCGCATAACGGTCAGCAAGAGCCCATCGTGATTCAGGCGGGGCAAGTGATTGACGGTCGCCACCGCCTGCGCGCCTGCGAACGCTTGGGGGTCGAGCCGCGGACGCGCGAGGTCCAACCCGATGAAGGTGAGCCCACCGCGTTGGTCATCTCGCTCAACCTGCATCGGCGGCATCTGTCCGAGGGTCAGCGGGCGATGGTGGCGGCCAAGATGGCCAACATGCGCCAAGGTGAGCGCACTGATATACGACCTTCGGCAACGTTGCCGAAGGTTTCCCAAGTCGAAGCTGCCAGACAACTGGGGGTCAGTGACCGCAGCGTCCGTCATGCACTCGAGACCAAGAACACCGGGGCGCCAGAACTGATTGCGGCTGTGGAGTCTGGACAGGTGCCCGTCTCTATCGCCGCCCACCTTGCCCGCCTGCCGGCTGACGAGCAGCGTGCGGTTCTTGCCAAGACTCAGGACGAGATTCGCGCCATCGCCCGCGAGGTGAAATCACGGATCGACCAAGCCGGTGTGTGCGGCAAGTCTGCCGTGCGCATCTTCGACCAGGTCGCCGCCGATCAAAACCTCTCCGGCATCGAGCAGTGCGCAGTGGTCGAGGTGATCAACGCCGAAAGCACGCCGTTGCCCACCCCCAGCGAAGCGAAGCGCATCGCCCAGCAAAAAAATGTGCTCGTCCTCGGTTCCGACGGCCGCTACCACGGCCCCGAGGTATCGGCTGAATCGGCGGCCGCCACCGAACGCTGGCTCGCTTTGCGTGAGGGGCTCGAATCGCTGTGCCGCATCGACACCGACCCCGCCTCGCTCATCGACTGCGTGCCGCACTACCAGCACAAAAACCTCTCGACCTGGCTTGCCCAGGCCGTCCCTCTCATCACCCGTTTCGACCAAGTCTGGAAAGGAGCTCACCATGCGTGATCCCGTCATGAGCACGCTGCGCGAGGCCGTGCGCGCAGAAATCAGTCATGCCTTCGAAATCATCGGCCATGCCCGGCCACGCGAAGTCGCGCGGGTCGTGTGCGCCCTGCATCCGGCCGATGTGCGCAGCATCGGCACACGTTTGGCCGAGGACGCCCTGACCGACATCTCCCGGCGTGAATTGAAGCGTCGTCCGAGTAAGCACGAACGTGCCCAACTCCATCTGCCGGGGATTCCCGGGGCGCTGCAGGCCGACCTGCCACCGTCCATCAGTATCCCGCCCGATGGTGATGTCATCGACGAGGACGACGAAGGCGTCATCTACAGGCCCCTCGTCCACGCCACGCTCGCCGAGCTCGAAGCGCATCTGGGGCTGCTCTCGACGCAGATTGCCGCTGACGTGCGCCGCCACCGGGCGTTGAGGGAATTGCGCGACCTCGCGCTTTGCGCCGGGGCCACCCGCGAGAGCCGTGTGCTGGCGGTGCTTGGCGCGGCGGAACAAACCGTGGCGGAGGCAGCGTGATGACCCTACCCATCATCTCTGCCGAAGAACGGTTGAGGGAGCGTCACAGCGCCAAGATTGCGCTGGTTGGCCCAGCCGGGGTTGGGAAGACCTCTCAACTGAAGACACTGCCAGCGCACAGCACCCTCTTCGTTGATCTCGAAGCGGGCGACCTATCCGTGCGCGACTGGCCCGGCGACACGGTACGGCCGCGCACGTGGCCCGAATTCCGTGACCTCGTCGTGTTTCTCGCAGGACCCATGCCAACCGCCACCGCTGAGCAGGCGTTCTCGCAGCCGCACTTCGAGCACGTCTGCACCAAGTACGGTGATCCGGCGCAGCTGGCCAAGTACGACACCTACTTCGTCGACAGCCTGACGGTGCTCTCGCGGTTGTGCTTTGCCTGGTGCAAGACCCAGCCGCAGGCCTTTAGCGAAAAAACCGGTAAGCCCGACAACCGCGGCGCGTATGGCCAGCTGGGCCAGGAAATGATCACCGCACTCACGCACCTGCAGCACGTGCGCGACAAGCACGTGATCTACGTCGCGATCTTGGAGGAGAAGACCGACGACTTCAACCGGCGCTACTACCAGCTGCAGTTGGAAGGGGCGAAGACCGCACTCGAACTGCCGGGTGTGCTGGACGAAGTGATCACGCTTGCGGTGCTGAAGGCCGACGACGGCACGCCCTACCGGGGATTTGTCACCCGTGCCGACAACACCTACGGCTACCCGAGCAAGGACCGTAGCGGTCGGCTCGAAGCCATCGAGGAGCCTCACCTCGGACGCCTCATCGCCAAGTGCCTCGGCCGCGATACCGATACCCCCAACGCCGACGCCCCCAACGCTTAAACCCCATCTCAAGGAGATCGACATGAACACGACCAACAACTGGAATGACTTTAACGACGCCGAAGCACAACACGGCGGATTCGACCTGATCCCCAAGGGCACGACCGTGTCGGTACGCATGACGCTCAAACCCGGTGGGCACGATGACCACGCGCAGGGCTGGACTGGCGGTTATGCCACGCAATCGATGAACACGGGGGCGGTCTACCTCGCCTGCGAATTCGTGGTGACGAGCGGACCCTTCGCCCGGCGCAAGATGTGGTCGAACATTGGTCTCTACTCCAAGAAGGGTCCGACCTGGGGCCAGATGGGCCGCACGTTTGTGCGCGCGGCGTTGAACAGTGCGCGCAATGTTCACCCCAAGGACAACAGCCCGCAAGCCGCCGCTGCGCGCCGGATTGCGAGCTTCGCCGACATCGACGGCCTGGAGTTCATCGCCCGGGTCGATGTGGAAAAGGACGCGAAGGGCGATGACCGCAACGTCGTGAAGCTCGCGCTCGAGCCCGATCACCAGGACTACGCGACGTTAATGGGCACCCCATCCACGGCCCAGTCCGGTCGCGGCAACTCCGGTTCGCCGGCACAAACCGCCCCTCGCCAGGCGCTCC
>SBAS01000099.1 GCA_005240145.1 Nitrosomonadales bacterium
GCGAGGCTCAGGTTCAAGGTGATCCACGGCGTCACCGGCAGCGCGGCGAGCGAGCTCACGACATAGCGGCGGTAGGCCTTGTAGCCGCCCTCCAGCGTGCGCGCCTCCCAGCCGACTTCGCGCAGCACGTGCGCCATGGCGCCGGAGCGCTTGCCGCCGCGCCAGCAGTAAACGAGCGGCTTCCAGGCCTTGGGTTTTTCCCCAAAGCTGTTTTCCAGGTGCAGGGCAATGTTCCTCGCCACCAGCGCGGCGCCCAGCTTGCTCGCGTCGAACGGCGACACCTGCTTGTAGATCGTGCCGACACGCGCGCGCTCTTCGTCGTCTAGCACCGGACAGGAAATTGCGCCGGGAATATGGTCTGCGGCGAATTCGGCGGGCGAGCGCGTATCGATGATCGTTTCGAAGCCGGCAAGCGCGCCGGAGGTGGCGGAAACCGCAAGCTGCCGTGAATTCACGGCTAAAATTCTACGCGCATGCGTGCCGGGCGGAAAACCCGCGAAAGGGTGCACGGGAATGAATGGGCTCCTTGGGCTGTTCACGACGTATCTGCTGGCATGAGAACCTCAATTCCCACGAACCGCTCTGCTACCCAACCCGATCCTGCCATTGCAGTCGGGAAGTACCGCCGGCACGCGGCCGGGTACGATGCGAGCGCGCAACGCACCATGGGCCTGCGGCGCGAGGTCATCGACATGCTCGCGCTGGCGCCCGGGGAAACAGTGGTCGACGTCGCCTGCGGCACCGGCCTGTCGCTGCCGCTACTGCGGCAGGCAGTCGGCCCGCGGGGCAAGGTGATCGGCATTGAGGTAAGCCCGGACATGCTGGCGATCGCGCGTGCACGCTGCGCCGGCTGGGAAAACGTCAGCCTGCTCGAAGCGCCGGTGGAGGAGGCCGACGTGGGCGCGAAGTTCGATGCCGCGCTGTTCAACTACACCCACGACGTCCTGCAGTCGCCCGAGGCGCTGGCGCGCCTGTTCTCCTTCGCCCGGCCCGGAGCGCGCGTCGCCATTGCGGGCATCAAGCACCCGCCGCCGTGGCTCTTCCCGCTGCGCCTGTACCGCCTGCTCAAGGCGCGCGCCTACGTGACCACCCTGAGCGGGCTGGACCGGCCCTGGGGGCTGGTCGAGTCTCGCCTGGCGAACCTGCGTGTAAGGTCCGCGATGCTTGGCACGAATTACCTTGCAAGCGGCACGGTGAGGAGCTGAGCAGATGGCACGCAAGCGAATACTGGTCATTTTCCCCAAGGAATGGGACCGAGAGGAGTTCGCGCGCGGCGACTACGCGGACTACGAGTTCGTCTACGAGGGATTCGACCTGTTCCGGTTTCCCTCCAACGCCCACCTGCTGATCTTCGACGCCCGCCGCTTCGTCGAACGCCTGGTGCGGCGCTGGCGCGGGCGTATCGACGGGGTCTTCAGCAACAACGAGTATTTCGGCGCGCTGATCGCCGCGGGGGTCGCCGAACGGCTCGGCCTGCCGGGCACCCCGCCAGCGGTGGTGGTCACGGCGCAGCAGAAGTACTACGCGCGCCTCGAGCAACGGCGCATCGCCCCCGAAGCGGTGCCGGAGTTCTCGGTTTTTCCCTTCGATGTGCGCGATCCGTCCGAAGTCGGCCTGCCGTTCCCGCTCTACGTCAAGCCGGTGCGTGCGACGTTCTCGGTGCTGGTGCGCCGCATCGAGAATTTCGCCCAATTGCGGCGCCATCTGACGTTTTCATGGTTCGAAGAACTGATCATCCGCAGGCTGGTCCGGCCGTTCAACGACCTGATGCCCCTGTATACCGATTTCACCATCGATGCGCATCACCTGATCGCCGAAACGCCGCTCGCCGGCCAGGAAGTCAATGTCGATGGCTATGTGCGCGATGGCCGGGTGGTCTTCCTCGGGCTGTGCGACGCGGTAATGTTCCGCGGCACCGACCAATTCGAGCGCTTCGTTTATCCGTCGCGGGTGCCCGCGGCGGTGCAGCAACGCATGCGCGATCTGGCCGGACGCCTGCTCACCGGTATGGGCTACCGGCATGGCTTCTTCAACATCGAGATGATCTCGAATCCGGCCGACGACCGGATCATGCTGATCGAGCTCAACCCGCGCCTCGCCTCGCAACTCGCGGGGCTCTACAAGCGTGTGGACGGCATCAATCCGCACCGCATGCTGCTTGAGCTTTGTACCGGTGAAGTTCCGCAGGCGGCGCCGGCGCACACCGGCTGCCGCATCGCAGCGAGCCTTGTATCACGACGGTTCGATGGCCGTCCGCTGGAGCGGGAACCGGGCGCGGCCGAGGTCGCGGATGTGCGCCGGCGATACCCGGATGCCGAGATCATGCTGTACCTGAAGCGCGGGCAAGCGCTGGCGCGGGAAATGAAGTGGCTCGGCAGCTACCGCTACGCGGTGGTGAATATGGGCAGCGCGAGCGAAGAGGCGCTCGAACAGCGTTACGCCGAGATAAGGCGCGGTTTGCAATTTTCCGAGGAGCAACGCCTGTGAAGATGTTGATGGCGGCGCTCGCCGCCGTTTTGCTGCAGGGCTGCGGGACGGTTCACAATACGATGCGCGATGGCGCCGACGAGCGCGTGATGCTGCGCGGCAACGATCCGGTGTCGTATTTTTCGGGCGCTGCGCCGCAAAAAGGCGATCCCGCGATCAAGTCGGTCTACGACGGTGACGTCTACCGCTTTGCCAGCGACGCGAACAAGCGCCTGTTCGACGCGAATCCCCGTGCCTACGCGCCCGCCTGGGCGGGATTCTGCGCCAGCGGCGTGCACTACGCGCTGAAGTCGGCGATCCATGCCAACGTCTACCTGGTCTACAAGGGGCGGCTCTACCTGTTCGGCAGCGAGCGCAGCAAGGCGAACTGGCTGCTGGACGCGGATGCCAACATCCGCCTCGGCGACGAGTACTGGGAGAAGGAACTGAAGGACGTGCCCTACCGCCTGCAGAACGCCAGGCGGCTGACGTTCAAGGTCGCGCACTACAAGACCGACCGCGAGCTCGATGCCGAGCACCTGCGCCGGCACGGCAAGCTGCCGCCGGGCGCGCCGCCGCCGCGC
>SBAS01000050.1 GCA_005240145.1 Nitrosomonadales bacterium
CCAGCGTGTACAGCGCCCTCTTTGCCTTCGACATTTCCGCCCCCCTTGCTCAAAGTTTAGTCGCCCAGCAAGGGATACGTTTTTCGGGGGCAAGGTCAAAAAATGAAACCGGGCGAAATCCGGATGATTCCGATCGATCGGATCGATGTCCTCAATCCGCGTGAGCGCAACCGGGTCGTGTTCGAAGAGATTGTTGGAAACATCAAGGCGATCGGACTCAAGAAACCCATCACCGTGACGCCGCGTCCCGGTTCCGATGGTACCGAGCGCTATCTCCTGATCTGCGGTGAAGGCCGCATGAAGGCATTTCGGTCATTGGGGGAAAAGAGCATTCCAGCGTTGGTCGTCGACGTCACCGACGAAAACGCCTTCATCATGAGTCTGGCGGAAAACATCGCCCGCCGGCAATACCGACCGCTGGAACTGCTCGCGGGCATTGAGCAAATGCGCGAACAGGGCTACGACAAGAAGGCCATCGCGCAAAAGACCGGGCTGACGGTCGAATACGTGCAGGGCATCCTGCTATTGCTGAAAAATGGCGAGGAGCGCTTGCTGGTCGCGGTGGAAAAGGGGCGCATTCCCCTGAACGCGGCGCTGACTATCGTCGGGGCGGGCGACGACGACAAGGCCGTTCAGGCCGCGCTCCAGGACGCCTACGAGTCGGGCAAGCTACGTGGAAAGCAACTGCTTCAAGCGCGGCGTGTCATCGAGCGCCGGCAGTCGTTGGGTCGGTCAGTGGCGCGCGGCACACCGCGAAAACGCGAAAGCGTGACCACTTCAAGCCTGATTCGGACCTACCAGAAGGAGGTGGATCGCCAAAGGCAGATGGTGAAAAAGGCCGAATTTGCGCAGCAGCGGTTGCTGTTTGTCGTGAGCGCCCTGCGCGAGCTACTCGCAGATGAAAACTTCACCACGTTGTTGCGGGCGGAAGGCTTGGACTCCTTGCCGAAATACCTTGCGGAACGGGTCTGGGCAGGAGGGCGGGCTGCATGACCAAGGTGTCTCTTGGATTTGACCTTGAACCTTTGTCGGTGCCGATCGGCAAAATCCTGCCGTCGCGCAAAACGCCAGTGGGCGTGGCAACATCACGAAAATTCATGCAGATCCGCTCGTCGATCCAGGAAATCGGGCTGATCGAACCGCTGTCGGTCGGCCCGCCGGATCGGAAGACCGGTCAGCACGTCCTCCTTGATGGCCATATTCGTTTGCTCGCCTTGCAGGAACTGAGCTTCGTGGAGGTGCTATGTCTCGTGGCGACGGATGACGAGAGTTACACCTACAACAGCCGAATCAATCGCCTGTCGACCATCCAGGAACACTACATGATCCGGCGTGCCATTCAACGTGGCGTCACGCGGCGGTGTCCCGTTGTTAGTTGAAGGTTTTTGGGTGGCGGGGTGCATAGGCTAAGCGGCTTTGCTCTGCCGATCAACCGGTTGCTCGGTACGCCCGAGGGCCTGCGCGAGGATCCAGATTTCGCGATGGCCCTGGATCTTCTTGAAACGCCGTTCAGCTTCCAGATAGGCAAGTGCCGCCCAGCGCTCGATCATCTCGCGATCGCGCCAGCGGCTCACGCGATGCGTGATGACGCGAAGCGTCCCGTTGGGGTTCTCGACGATGTTGGTCGTGGCCAGACACCGCGTGAGCTGGGGCGTGAGCCCCAGATCGTTGACGGTGAACATCTCGTCCAACCCCTCCATGAGGCTCGCTGCGGCGTCGAATCGCGGGTTCCCGGCCATGAGCCAGGCGATGCTCGAAACCAGGACCCTGTGCAAGAACTTCGGCGCACTCGAGGTTGCGCGCGAACTGAATTTTCGTCTGGAACGCGGGGCTCGCCATGCGCTGATCGGCCCCAATGGCGCGGGGAAAACGACTTTCATCAATCTGCTGACCGGCCTGCTCGCGCCCTCGCGCGGCAGCGTGTTCCTCGGGGGCGAAGAGGTGACGACGCTTACACAGGCGAAAAGGGTCAAGCGCGGCATTGCCCGCACGTTCCAGATCAACCAGCTGTTTCGCGGTCTCACGGTGCTGGAGAACGTGTGCATCGCGGTGTCGGAGCGCCTGGGGGTGGGGAGCTCGATGCTTAGGCCCGCAGGCAAGCGCGCCGAAGTGATCGACGAAGCGTCGCGACTGATCGCAATGCTGAAACTTGACGAAGATGCCGGGCGGCGCATCGTCGAGCTGCCTTACGGGCGTCAGCGCCTCGTGGAGATCGCCATTGCGCTCGGGCTGCAACCCAGCGTGCTGTTGCTCGACGAACCTGCCGCGGGGATACCCAGCGCCGAGAGCCACATCCTGCTCGATGCGATCGCCACGCTGCCCAGGGACATCGCCATACTCATCATCGAACACGATATGGACCTGGTGTTCCGTTTCGCCGAGCGCATCACGGTGATGGTGAGCGGCGCGATCTACGCCGAAGGCAAACCCGCCGAGATCGCCGCCAACCGCGAGGTGCGTGCGGTCTACCTGGGCAACGCGGCATGACGCCGCGTCGTGGGGAACCGCTCGATGCCTGAGATCCTCCAGCTGCAAGGGGTCAGCGCGGGTTATGGCGAGACGCATGTGCTCGAAGACATCGCGCTCGCACTCGCAGAGGGCGAAAGCCTGTCCGTGATCGGTCGCAATGGGGTGGGCAAGTCCACGCTGCTCGAGACCATCATGGGCCATACCACGCTGCACGCGGGGGAGATCCACCTGCGCGCGGGACGCATCGACACGTTGCCCGCGCATGCGCGCGCCATCGCGGGCCTGGGTTACGTCCCGCAGGAACGCGAAATTTTCCCCTCGCTGTCGGTACGCGAAAACCTCGATCTATGCGCGCGTCCCGGTCCCTGGACGCTGGAACGGGTGTTCGAGCTGTTCCCGAATCTGCAAGCGCGGCTTGGCAATGCCGGCACCCAGCTCTCCGGCGGCGAGCAGCAAATGCTCGCGATCGCGCGCGCCCTGCTGACCAATCCATCGGTGCTGCTCATGGACGAGCCCACCGAAGGCCTCGCGCCGGTGATCGTGCAGGCGCTCGCCCAGGTGTTGGTCCGGCTGCGCAGCGAAGGCAAGCTGTCGATCGTGCTCGTTGAGCAGAATAGCCGCGTGGCGCTCGATTTCTCGCCGCGCACCGTGGTGATCGACCGGGGCCGCATCGTGTATGACGGCGAATCCGAGCGCCTGCGCAAGGATCCGGAGCTGCTCGCCAGTCTCATCGCCGTGCAGTAAGCGCGCCTGGGGCGCGGGGACGCGGCATGGCGGGCACGGCTTGCCGAAAAAAAAGGGCGCTTGCGCGCCCCTTTGAACTCAGGAAGAGTTCTTTTCGGATTACAGCCGCCGGGTTACAACCGATAGGCGGCCTCGCCGTGCGAGCTGATGTCCAGACCTTCGCGCTCTTCTTCTTCCGTAACGCGCAGCCCGATCGTCAGGTCAACCAGTTTGAAGGCAAGGTAGGCCACCACGCCTGACCAGACCACTGTCAGGCCGACGGCCTTGGCCTGGATGATGAACTGGCCCCAGATGTCGTAGTCCTTCGCGGCCGTCGCGGTCACCGTCACCCAGTCCACCGGGAAGCTCGGGCCGCCGAGTTGCGGGGCGTTGAAGATGCCGGTAAGCAGCGCGCCGAGGATGCCGCCGACGGCGTGTACGCCGAACACATCCAGCGAGTCATCCGCACCAAGCATCCTCTTCAGCCCGTTTACGCCCCAGAGGCAAACGAAGCCAGCCGCAGTGCCGATCACGAACGCGCCAGCGATGCCGACATTGCCGGCTGCCGGGGTGATCGCAACCAGACCCGCAACCGCACCTGAAGCCGCACCCAGCATCGTTGGCTTGCCCTTGAAGAGGGCTTCGCCGAGGGTCCAGGCGAGCACCGCGCAGGCCGTGGCGAGGAAGGTGTTGATGAAGGCAAGTGCTGCGATGCCGTTGGCTTCGAGCGCCGAGCCGGCGTTGAAGCCGAACCAGCCCACCCACAGGAGTGCGGCGCCGATCATCGTGAGCGGCAGGTTGTGCGCCGGCATGGCTTCCTTGCCGTAACCGACCCGCTTGCCGACCAGGTAGGCGCCGATCAGCCCTGCGACACCGGCATTGATATGCACCACCGTGCCGCCAGCGAAATCGAGCGCGCCCCACTGCCAGAGCAGTCCGGCCTTGGCGGTCATCGCTTCAATCACTTTCGCGTCGGTGTAGGCATCCGGCCCCATCCAGAACCAGACCATGTGCGCGATCGGCGCGTAGCTGAAGGTGAACCAGAGCACGATGAACGCGAGCACCGCCACGAACTTGGCGCGCTCGGCG
>SBAS01000094.1 GCA_005240145.1 Nitrosomonadales bacterium
GCGCCTGCGCTAGTTCTTCAGCAGGGACATGATCGCGGTGTTGTCCCAGCGGCCATGGCCGGCGGCGCTGACGCGGCCGAAATACTGCTCGATCAGCGCGGTGACCGGCATGTGGGAGCCGTTCTTTTTCGCTTCCGCCAGCGCAATGTTCAGGTCCTTGCGCATCCAGTCGGCTGCGAAGCCGAAGCCCTCGAACTTGCCTTCCACCATGGTCTTCCAGCGGTTGTCCATCTGCCAGGATTGCGCCGCGCCCTTGGAGATCACTGAAACCACCTTCTCCATGTCCAGGCCCGCCCGCATGCCGAAGTTGAGCGCTTCGGCCAGGCCCTGCTGCAAGCCGACGATGGCGACCTGGTTGACCATCTTGGTGAGCTGGCCCGCGCCGGGAGCGCCGATCAGCACGCACATCTTGGCGTAGATGGCGAGCACCGGCTGCGCCTTGTCGTAGTCGGCCTGCTCGCCGCCGCACATGATGCCGAGTTGGCCGTTGATGGCGCCGGCCTGGCCGCCGGATACGGGAGCGTCCACGAATCCGACGCCGCGTTTTTTGGCTTCCGCATGCAGTTCCCTGGCAACGACCGCGGAAGCGGTCGTGTGATCGATGAGGATGGCGCCCTTTTTCAGCCCGGCGAGCGAGCCGTTGTCGCCGAAGGCAACAGAGCGCACGTCGTCGTCGTTGCCGACGCACATGAGGACGAAATCGGCGCCCTGCGCCGCCTCTTTCGGGGTGGCGGCGGACTTGCCGCCGTACTCCTTTACCCACTGCGCGGCCTTGGCGGGGGTGCGGTTGTAGACGGTCACGTCGTGGCCGCCTTTCTTCAGGAGGTGGCCTGCCATCGGGTAGCCCATCACGCCCAGGCCGAGGAACGAAACTTTCGCCATCGTCTTGTCTCCAAAGAGGTTTTCGGGATTTTACCGCAGCTCGTTTGACAGCCCGCTGTCAACCGACCACAATACATGTGCATTTATACAGTATCCGGTGTCGATCCAGGTGCTCGGTCCTTGCAGGGCGTGGCCTGCCGCAGATGTCGACAGCCAATATAAGAGGTACGGGAATGGACGAAAACAAACAAAAGGCGCTCGAAGCGGCGCTGGCACAGATCGAAAAGCAGTACGGCAAGGGCTCCATCATGAAGATGGACGACGCCGCGATCAAGGACATCGAGGTGGTGTCGACCGGCTCGCTCGGCCTGGACATCGCCCTGGGCGTCGGCGGCCTGCCGCGCGGCCGGGTGGTCGAGATCTACGGGCCGGAGTCCTCGGGCAAGACGACCCTCACGCTGCAGGTCATTGCGGAAATGCAGAAAATCGGCGGCACCGCGGCCTTCATCGACGCGGAAAACGCGCTCGACATTTCCTACGCTGCCAAGCTCGGCGTCAAGACCGAGGACCTGCTGATTTCCCAGCCCGACACCGGCGAGCAGGCGCTCGAGATCGCCGACATGCTGGTGCGCTCGGGCGCGGTCGACGTGATCGTGGTCGATTCGGTGGCCGCGCTCACCCCCAAGGCCGAGATCGAAGGCGAAATGGGCGAGCCGCAGATGGGCCTGCAGGCGCGCCTCATGAGCCAGGCGCTCCGGAAGCTCACCGCCAACATCAAGCGCACCAATACGCTGGTGATCTTCATCAACCAGATCCGCATGAAGATCGGCGTCATGTTCGGCAGCCCCGAGACCACCACCGGCGGCAACGCGCTCAAGTTCTACGCCTCGGCCCGCATCGACATCCGCCGCATCGGCGCGATCAAGAAGGGCGACGAGGTGATCGGCTCGGAGACGCGCGTCAAGATCGTGAAGAACAAGGTCGCGCCACCCTTCCGCACCGCGGAATTCGACATCCTCTACGGCGAGGGCATTTCCTGGGAGGGCGAGCTGCTCGAACTGGGCGTGATCCACGGCGTGGTCGAGAAATCGGGCGCCTGGTACATCTACAACGGCGACCGGCTCGGCCAGGGCAAGGACAACTGCCGCGAGTTCCTCAAGGAAAACCAGCCGATGGCGCGCGAGATCGAGCAGAAGATCCGCGAGAAGGCGGGCGTGCTCAAGCCCGTGGCCGCGTCTGACGCCGCAGCGGCTGTCGAAGACAACAAGGTCGAGAAGCTGCCGACGCGTAAACGTGGGTGAAGGACGAAGCTGATTCCCCGGTAGAGCTCCGCGCGCGGGCGTTACGGCTGCTCGCGCGGCGGGAGCACTCCCGGGATGAGCTGGCACGCAAGCTCGCGCCACGGGCGGCTTCTCCCGAAGCTCTTGAAGTTCTTTTAATAGAGCTAGAAAAAAGAAAGCAATTGTCGAACGAGCGCTTCGCAGCCGAGCGCGCGCGCGTGATGGCGCGCAAGTTCGGCGCCGCGCGCATCCGCCAGGACCTGAAATCCAAAGGCGTCGACCGCGAAACCATCGATCGAATCTCTGCCGAGGGCGAACTGGAGCGCGCGAGCGGCATTCTCAACCGCAAGTACCGCGAACCTGCGGCGACGCGCGAAGAACGCGCGAAACGCATGCGCTTCCTGCAGTCGCGCGGCTTTTCCTCCGAAATTATTTACAAACTCCTGTCAGCGCGCAGCGAGGACTGATCGTTCATCCACTACAGGATTTTTCTGTAGAGAGGGGGTGAACGAAATGAATCAATCTGAAGCATTGAGCGTGGTGCGCTCGCTGGCCAACGGGGTCGATCCGGAGTCGGGCGAAGTGTTCGCCGCCGACAGCGTCTACCAGCGCGCGCAGACGGTGCGCGCGCTCTACGCCGCGGCCGAGGCGCTGGAGAAGGCCGAACGCTTCGAGCGGCGCAAGCAGCAGTTGCCGCCCAAGGTGGGCGAGCCCTGGACGGAGGATGAGGACCGCAAGCTTCTTTCCGGCTTCGATGCCGGCAGGGGATTGCCCGACCTTGCGGCCGCGCACCAACGCACGCAGACAGGCGTGCGCGCGCGGCTCGTGAAGTACGGCCGGTTGGCCGCGTAGCAACAAGGCCCTGCGGCGTCCGGACGCCGCAGGCGCTTCATTTAAAATAGGCGGATCATGAATTCCGCCGAAATCCGCTCGAGCTTCCTCGAATACTTCAAGTCCAAGGGCCACACGATCGTCGCCTCCAGCCCGCTCGTGCCGGCGAACGACGCGACGCTGCTGTTCGTCAACTCGGGCATGGTGCAGTTCAAGGACACCTTCCTCGGCCAGGAAAAGCGCGCCTACCTGCGCGCCACGACCTCGCAGCGCTGCGTGCGCGCCGGCGGCAAGCACAACGACCTGGAAAACGTCGGCTATACCGCGCGCCATCACACCTTCTTCGAGATGTTGGGCAATTTCAGCTTTGGCGACTATTTCAAGAAGGACGCGGTCCAGTTCGCCTGGGAGCTGCTTACCGGGGTGTACAAGCTGCCGCCCGAGCGCCTCTGGGCCACCGTCTACGAGACCGACGACGAGGCCTACGAATTGTGGACCAAGACCATCGGTCTGCCGCAGGACCGCGTGGTGCGCATCGGCGACAAGGCGGGCGGGGCCAAATTCCAGTCGGACAATTTCTGGCAGATGGCCGACACCGGCCCCTGCGGCCCCTGCAGCGAGATCTTCTACGACCACGGGCCGGGGATCGCCGGCGGCCCGCCGGGCTCGCCGGATGCCGATGGCGACCGCTACATCGAAATCTGGAATCTCGTGTTCATGCAGTTCAACCGTGATGAGGCTGGCGTCATGCATCCGCTGCCCAAGCCATCGGTCGATACCGGCATGGGGCTGGAGCGCATCGCCGCGGTGCTGCAGCACGTGCATTCGAATTACGAGATCGACCTGTTCCAGGACCTGATCAAGGCCGCGGCGCGCGAGACGAAACAGAAGGACCTCAGGAATCCCTCGCTCAACGTGATTGCGGACCACATCCGCGCCTGTTCCTTCCTGATCGTGGACGGCGTTATACCCGGCAACGAGGGCCGCGGATACGTCTTGCGCCGGATCATCCGGCGCGCCATCCGCCACGGCTACAAGCTGGGACAGAAATCTCCTTTCTTCCACCGCCTTGCCGAGGACCTCGATCGCTCCATGGGGCGGGCGTTTCCGGAGCTGACGCGGGAGAAGGCGAGGGTCATCCAGGTTCTCAAGCAGGAGGAAGAGCGTTTCGCCGAAACGCTCGAGCACGGCATGGGCCTGCTCGAAGGCGCGCTCGCCTCGGGCGAGAAGCTGCTCGACGGCGACACCATCTTCAAGCTCTACGACACGTTCGGTTTTCCGGTGGACCTGACGGCCGACATTTGCCGCGAGCGCGGCGTCAGCCTGGACCTGGCTGGATTCGAAGCCGCGATGGGTCTGCAGCGCGAGCGCGCGCGCGCGGCGAGCAGGTTCGGCTCCACGGCGAGTCTCGATTATTCGGGCGGCAAGACTGAATTCCGCGGCTACGACACCCTCAGCGTGGCCGCAAAGGTGGTCGCGCTCTATAAGGAAGGATCGTCGGCCACGCAGCTCAAGGCCGGCGAGGCGGGCGTGGTGGTGCTCGACCAGACGCCGTTTTACGCCGAATCCGGCGGCCAGGTCGGCGACCAGGGCGAGCTGGTGGGATCCGGCGGCACGTTCGCGGTCGGCGATACGCAGAAGATCCAGCCCGACGTCTTCGGCCACCACGGCACGCTGAAGACCGGCTCGCTGAACGTCGGCGACAAGGTCGAAGCGCGCGTCGAGGCGGAGCGGCGCCGCCGCACCATGCTCAACCATTCGGTCACGCACCTCATGCATAAGGCGTTGCGCGAGGTGCTGGGCCCGCACGTGCAGCAAAAAGGATCGCTGGTCGACGCCGAGAAGACCCGATTCGACTTCGCGCACGACAAGCCGATGAGCGAGCAGGAGATCCGCCGCGTCGAGGCGCTGGTGACGGGCGAAATCCTGCAAAACTTGCCGACACGCGCCCAGGTGATGCCGATCGAAGAGGCGAAGAAGTCGGGCGCGGTGATGCTGTTCGGCGAGAAGTACGGCGACGAGGTGCGCGTGCTGGACATCGGCTCCTCGCGCGAATTCTGCGGCGGCACCCATGTCGATCGCACCGGCGACATCGGCGTGTTCAAACTCTATGCCGAAGGCGGCGTAGCTGCGGGCGTGCGCCGCGTCGAAGCAACCACCGGCAAGAACGCGCTCGCCATGATGAACCGACAGCTGCAGGAATTCCACGAGGTGGCGAAGCAGGTGCGTGCGCAGCCGGGTGCCGGGATGGTCGAGAAGGCGGTCCAAGGGCTGCTCGACGAGAAGAAAGCGCTCGAGAAGGAGCTCTCGCGCCTGCGCTCCAGGCTCGCGATGGGGCAGGGCAGCGACATCGCCTCGCAGGCCATCGACGTGAAGGGTGTGAAGGTCCTTGCCGCGACGCTGGAAGGCGCCGACGTCAAGACGCTGCGCGAAGCGATGGACAAACTGAAGGAGCGGCTGAAGAGCGCTGCGATCGTGCTGGGCGCGGTGAGCGAAGGCAAGGTTTCCCTCATCGCCGGTGTCACGGCCGACCTGACCGCCAAGGTCAAAGCCGGCGACCTGGTGAATTTCGTCGCGCAGCAGGTCGGCGGCAAGGGCGGAGGGCGCGCCGACATGGCGCAGGCAGGCGGGACCGAACCCGCGAAACTCGGCAGCGCGCTGGAGAGCGTGAAATCATGGGTAGAACAGCGGCTTTGACTGCTGCGGTGCTGCGCGCCTATTTCTAGACTAGAACCCGATGCGCGACTTGCGGCCGCCGCGCTGCAGGTCGACGTCCTCGGGCCGCAGTTCTTCGCGTCCCGATACCTTGGCATTGCCGAAGGCCGCCTGCACGGCGCGGCGCATCTCGCGCGGCGTGAGTAGCGCGAGTTTTTCCACCACGCTGCCCGAGGGCGCCTCTGGAAAGCGCCGGCCCCAGTCGTGCGCCTCGCGGATTTCCCGGTACAGGGATCTTGCGATGCGCGCCGAGCCTTCAGCGTCCGGCGGCTCGATTTCGTAGACGTTCATGCGGTTGAGCAGCGGCTCGGGGATCCTCGAGGCGTCGTTGGCGGTTGCGAACCACACCGCGCCCGAGGCGTCGATGGGGATTTCCGCGAATTCGTCCGTGAAGCGCATCGCGGTCTGCGTCTCGAGCAGTTCGTAGAGCGCGCCCAAGGGGTCGTACTGGCCGTCGGCGCTCGCCTTGTCGAGCTCGTCCACCACCATCACGGGGTTGGCGTACTCGCCGTTGAGGAAGGTCTCGAAAACCTTGCCTGGTTTGGCGTTCTTCCATTGCGAGGAGGCGCCGGAGAGCACCCAGCCCGCGGTGAGCGAGCTCATCGGCACGAAGCCGAAGCCGGTGCCGAGCATCTGCGCGACGCGCCGCGCGAAGTGGGTCTTGCCGATGCCGGGGCCGCCCAGCAGAAGGATCGGCGGCAACTCGACGTCGTCGCTCGAGTCGGCGCACAGCGCGAGCTGGCGGCGGATGTGTTCGAGTACCGCGCCGAAGTTCGGCAGCTCCTCGAACAGCGGCTGCATCTGCGGCATGCCGGAGGGCTTGACCGCGAAGCGCTGGCCGCCGACGCGCAGCATTTTCTCGTAAAGCGCGCGCAGGGCCTCGTTGGCCGATTGCGGCAGTTCCTGCAGGGCCTTCTCGACGGCGGCGGTGGCGTAGACGTCCTTGAATCCCGCGACCGGGATCGACGCCGACGAGACGGAAAGCGTTGCAATAGCCGCCATTTCGACCTCCGTTAGTGTTCTTGTATTCGGCCGAGCGTGGGAAAACCGTAGCATGAGCCCCAGCGCCTAGCAAATGGCGTGGTTGGCAATAAGCCCTGCGGAGTGCCAGATTTGCCTTTCCATGCGGGTTCATGCTTGAATGAGGCCATGACGCGCCGGTTCTTCTTTTTCTTTTACTACTTCCCCTGCCTGCTGGCGGACGGGACCGGCTAGAAACACGCCACTTCCCAAGCAACCGCCAGCGCGAGAGCCTGGCGGTTTTTTTTTGGGTCGTGCGCCCACGCTCACCTGAGGCCCCACCATGACAACCCCCACTGATTCCTTCCTCGGTCCCGTTCCGGCGGACAAGACGTCGCTCACCGATGACGAGCGCATCGAGAACATCGTTCCGCTGCCGCCGCCGGAGAACCTGATCCGCTTCTTCCCGATCCAGGGCACGCCGGTGGAGAAGCTGGTGGCAGAGACGCGCCGGCGCTTGCGCGATATCGTGCACGGCAAGTCCGACCGGCTGCTGGTGATCATCGGGCCCTGCTCGATCCACGATCCCGCGGCTGCGGTCGCGTATGCAGAAAGACTTTTGCATGAAAGAACAAGACATGAAAAGGAATTGGAAGTGGTCATGCGCGTCTATTTCGAGAAGCCGCGCACCACGGTGGGCTGGAAGGGGCTGATCAACGATCCGTACCTGAACGGCAGCTTCCGCATCAACGAGGGCCTGCGCATCGCGCGCGACCTGCTGGTGCGCATCAACCGGGCGGGCGTGCCCGCGGGTTGCGAGTTTCTCGACGTCATCTCGCCGCAGTACATCGGCGACCTGGTGTCCTGGGGCGCGATCGGCGCGCGCACCACCGAGTCGCAGGTGCACCGCGAGCTCGCTTCGGGCCTGTCCGCCCCCGTCGGCTTCAAGAACGGTACCGACGGCAACGTGCGCATCGCGGTGGAGGCGATCCTCGCCGCGCGGCAGAAGCACCATTTCCTCTCGGTGCACAAGAGCGGCCAGGTGTCGATCGTCGAGACGCGCGGCAACGAGGACTGCCATATCATCCTGCGCGGCGGCAAGCAGCCCAACTACGACGCGCCCAGCGTCAAGGCGGCCTGCGCGGAGCTCGAGAAATCGAAGCTCGCCTGCCGCCTCATGATCGATTTCTCGCACGCCAACTCCGCCAAGCAGTACAAGCGCCAGATCGAGGTCGCGCGCGACGTCGGCGCGCAGATCGCCGCCGGCTCGCGCTGCATCATCGGCGCGATGGTGGAATCGCACTTGCTGGAGGGCAAGCAGGACCTGGTCGCTGGCAAGCCGCTCGGGGAATTGAAATTTGGCCAGAGCATCACCGATCCCTGCCTGGGCTGGAGGGACTCCGTGAAGGTGCTCGACACGCTCGCCGCGGCGGTGAAGGCGCGCCGCAGGAAGGACAAAGGCAAGCGCTGAGCTTCGCCCTGCCGCACGCGCCGGAAGTCCTGCTGCTGGCGGCGCTGGTGGTCGCGCTCGCCTATACGGCGTTCGGCCTGGCCGGCTTCGGCTCTACCGTCATTGCGCTGCCGCTGCTGGCGCATTTCTTCGCGCTCAAGTTCGCGGTGCCGCTGTTGATGCTGCTCGATATCGCCGCCTTCCTGCTGTTCGGCGCGCGCGCGTTCAAGAGCATCCAGTACCGCGAGATCGGCTGGCTGGTGCCGTTCATCCTCGTCGGCATGGGCGCGGGCCTGACCCTCCTGATTGAAGTCGGCGAGGAGAAACTGCTCGTCGTGCTGGGTAGCTTCCTCCTGCTCTACGCGGCCTATGGACTACTGGTTGGAGAATTCGGCCGCGTTCGACCGTCACTTGTGTCGCGCGCCTGGGGCGTGCCGGTCGGACTCGCCGGCGGCGTGTTCTCGGCCCTCTTCGGCACCGGCGGCGTGCTGTTCGCGCTCTACAACGCGGGCCGCATCCGCGACAAGGAGGCGCTGCGCGCCACCAATGCGGCGATGATCGTGCTCTCCTCGCTGGTGCGCGTGGTGCTCTTTGCCATCGCGGGGCTGCGCACGCAGGACGGGCTGCTTGCCACCGCGCTGCTCCTCCTGCCCGCGTTGCTCGGCGGCGTGTGGCTCGGCGGCCGATTGCACGCCGCGGTGAGCGCAGCCGCGGTGGTGAAAGCGGTGTACGCTTTGCTGGTGCTCGCCGGCCTGCTGCTCCTCGCGCGATCCCTGCCCGTACTATTCGCCCTTTGATAGCCTCAAGTTCCCGCCAGTGGCTGTTGCTCGCGTTCGCCACCACGCTGCTGTTCCGCGTGTGGCTCTCGGCCGTGGCGCCGGTAACCGCCGACGAGGCCTATTTCATCCTCTGGGGCCGCTCGCCCGCGCTCGGCTACTACGATCATCCGCCGCTGGTGGGCTGGATGCTGGCGCCGCTCGCGGCGCTCTCGGAGGCAGGGTGGCTCATGCGCCTGCCCGCGGTGCTGGTACCGGCGCTGGTGGCGCTCGCCGTGCACGGCGCGCTGCGCCGCTGGTTCGCGCGCGACGAGGAAACGGCGAACCTGGCGGCGCTCGCGATCGTGCTTGCGCCCATGAACGTGTGGAACGTGCTCGTCACGACCGACACGCCGCTGGTGCTCTTTTCCGTGGCTTCGCTGCTGGCGTTCGTGCGCGCGGCCGGAAAGAATTCAGCTGGGCTGTTCGTCCTTTCCGGGGCGCTGCTCGGCCTTGCCTTCCTGGCCAAGTATTTTGCGGTCCTGCTCGGCCTCGCGTACCTCGCCTGGGCGGTCACAGCGAGAAACCCCAGGGCGTTTCTCCTCGTGTTTCTCGGCGGGCTGCCCTTCGGGCTGCTCAACCTCTACTGGAACGTCGAGGCCTGCTGGTGCAATGTGATGTTCAACGCCATCAACCGGCACGAGGACGGCGACAGCGGCTTGTCGCTCGCTACCCCGGCGCTGTATGCCGCATCGCTGGCCTACCTTGCCGCGCCGCTGCTCTGGTTCGCGTGGCGCGGGCGCTCGCGGCTGAGA
>SBAS01000062.1 GCA_005240145.1 Nitrosomonadales bacterium
AACATCGAAGTTGCCCTCTTCCATCGCGAACCCCCGTGCGGCCGTTGCCAACGAAGGCGCAGTGTATCGCAACTCCAAACTTTTATCTTAGCGCTTATGTGGTGAACACCCCGTCCACTGTGGTCCCCAGCATGACGTCCCTGACCACCGCCTCCTCGGATATCCCGAGATCCTTCGCCAGCACCGGAATCTGCCGTTCCACCAGCGGCGTGCGCACGAAGCCGGGGCAGATTGCATTGGCGCGCACGCCGTGGGCGGCACCCTCCTTCGCCAGCACGCGCGCGAGGCCGAGCAGGCCGTGCTTGGCCACCACGTAGGGCCCCTTCTGCACCGAGGCTTCCTTCGAGTGCACCGAGCCCATCAGCAGGATCGCGCCGCCGCGCTTTTGCGCGATCATGCGCCGCAGGCAGGCGCGCGCGGTGAGGAAGCCGCCGTCGAGGTGAACGGCGAGGATCTTCCTCCAGTTCTCGAAAGACACGTCGGCGATCGTGTCGAGGTGCTGGATGCCCGCGTTGCTCACCAGAATGTCGATGCCGCCGAGTCGCCGCGCCGTTTCGTCGACGCCACGCTCGACTTCTTCTTCGCTGGTGACATCCATACGCAAACTGATGGTGTTTCTCGTACTGGACGAAGGCTCCTTCAAGTCTGCAATGCAAACCCGCGCCCCCGCCTCGGCGAAGACGCGGGCGATTTCGTCGTCGCGCTGGGCGCCTCGGGCTGCGGCAAGACGACGCTGCTGAACTGCATCGCCGGGTTCCTCGAACCCTCCGCGGGCGAAGTGCGGCTGGACGGCAAGGTGGTTGCCGGGCCGGGGCGCGAGCGCGGGGTGGTGTTCCAGAAGCACGCGCTCATGCCCTGGTTGTCGGTGCGCGGCAACGTCGAATTCGCGTTGCGCATGCGCGGCATCGACGCCGCCGAGCGCCGCCGCATCGCGCTGGAGAAGCTGCGCCAGGTGGGCCTGGCGGACTTCGCCGAGCACCCGATCTACCAGATCTCCGGCGGCATGCAGCAACGCGTCGGCATCGCGCGGGCGCTGGCGAGCGACCCCGAGGTGATGCTGATGGACGAGCCGATGGGCGCGCTCGACGCCTTCACGCGCGAGTCGGTGCAGGAACTGATCCTGGAACTCTGGCATTCCACGCGCAAGATCTTCTTTTTCATCACCCACAGCGTGGAAGAGGCGCTGTTCCTCGCTACGCGGCTCATCGTCATGACGCCGGGGCCCGGGCGCATCGCCCACACCTATGAAGTCGACTTCTCGCGGCGCTACATCGCCAGTCGCGATGCCCGGCGCGTCAAATCGGACCCCGAGTTCATCCGCCTGCGCGAAGAGGTGCTCTCGCTCATCCATCAGGCCCCGGCATGAGTGAACCCAGGCCGGTCAGCGGCTTTCGCCTGCCCGGCGAGGGCCCGAGCGCGTTGGTCAGCACGGCCACGATTACGCTGCTGTTCGCGCTGTGGTGGCTCGCCACGCACCTGGGCTGGATCGCGCCGCTCTACCTGCCGGCGCCCGAGGCGATCATGAAGGCCTTTCTCGACGCGAACCGCGGCGAGATCCAGGGCGGCGAGCCGCTGGTGAATCACTTTGGCTGGAGCCTGTGGCGCGTGCTGGCGGCGTTCGTCGCCGCCTGCCTCACCGCGATCCCCATCGGCATCGCGATGGGCGTCTCGCGCCTGGCGCGCGGCGTGTTCGACCCGCCGATCGAGTTCTACCGCCCGCTGCCGCCCCTGTCCTACCTGCCGCTCATCGTCATCTGGTTCGGCATCGACGAGACGGCGAAGATCATCCTCATCTACCTCGCCTGCTTCGCGCCGCTCGCCATGGCGGCGCGCGCCGGCGTGCGCTCGGTGTCGATCGAGCAGATCCATGCCGCCTACTCGATGGGGGCGAGCTTCCTCCAGGTGGTGCGCCACGTCGTGCTTCCGGCGGCGCTGCCCGAGATCCTCACCGGCATGCGCATCGCCGTAGGCTTCGGCTGGACCACGCTGGTGGCAGCCGAAATGGTGGCCGCGACCGCCGGCCTGGGCCAGATGGTATTGAATGCCTCGAACTTCCTGCGCACCGACATCGTCATCATGGGCATCGTGGTGATCGGCGTCGTCGCCTACACCTTCGATCTCGCCATGCGCGCCGCCGAGTCGAAGCTCGTACCCTGGCGCGGCAAGGCTTGAAATCGGCGATATGATGGCGAGACTCGCCAAGGAGAGTCCCTCGTGAAGAAACTGCTCGTCTTTCTAGCCTCCGCGTTCTTTTCTTTTGGCGCCAACGCACAGGGCACGCTCGTCTGGGGAACGACCCAGATCCCGCGTCACTTCAATCCCGCCGTGCAGTCGGGCATCGCCACCATGATGCCGGGGGCGCAGATATTCGCGAGCCCCTTGCGCTTCGACGAGAAATGGCAGCCGCAGCCCTACCTTGCCGAGAGCTGGAGCTTCCAGGACGACGGGAAATCGCTGCTGCTCAAGCTGGTGCCGAACGCCAAGTTCCACGACGGCCGGCCGGTCACCTCCGAGGACGTGGCGTTCTCGATCATGACCGCCAAGGCCAACCACCCGTTCCAGTCGATGCTCGCCGCGGTAGAACGCGTCGATACGCCCGATGCGCGCATTGCCATCGTGCGCCTGTCGCAGCCGCACCCGGCGATCCTGCTGGCGTTGACGCCCCCCTTCGTCCCGGTGCTTCCCAAGCACGTCTACGGCGACGGCACGGACGCGAAGATTCACCCGCGCAATACCAGCCCCGTGGGTTCCGGCGCCTACCGCTTCGCCGAGTACAAGCCCGGCGAGCACCTGATCCTGGAGAAGAACAAGGATTACTTCATTCCCGGCCGGCCGCATTTCGACCGCATCGTCTTCAAGTACTTCAAGGACGCCAACGCCCTGTCGCTCGCCATCGAGCGCAAGGAAATTCACTTCACGCCCTTCTGGGGGGAGCTGGCGATGATCGCCCGCTTCGAGAAGACGCCCGGCGTGGCCGTGACGCAGAAGGGCGGCGAAGCCATCGGACCGATCAACTGGCTCGCGATCAACACCAAGAAAAAGCCGTTCGACGACGTGCGCGTGCGCAGGGCCATCGCCTACGCGCTCGACCGGGACTTCATCGTCAAGAAGCTGCAGGGCGGGCGTACGCAGCCTGCGCTCGGGCCGATCGCGCCTGCCTCGCCCTTCTACAACCCGGCGCTGGAGCCCTACAAGGTGGACCTCGCGAAAGCCAATCGGCTGCTCGACGAAGCCGGCCTCAAAGCCGGCGCCGGCGGCGTGCGCCACGCGCTCACCGTGGATTTCATCCCGGGCAACCGCGAGATGCACCAGAACATCGCCGAATACCTCAAGCCGCAGCTGAAGAAGATCGGCTTCGAGGTCACGGTGCGCGCCGCGCCGGATTTCCCCACCTGGGCCAAGCGCGTCGGCGGCCACGAATTCGATCTCACGACCGACTCGGTGTTCAACTGGGGCGACCCGGTGATCGGCGTGCACCGGACCTACCTCTCGTCCAACATCCGGCCCGGCGTGATCTGGTCCAACACCCAGAGCTATGCGAACCCGAAGGTGGACGAACTGCTCGCGAAGGCGGGCGTGGAGCGCGACGGCGCGAAGCGCAAGGCGTTCTACCAGGAATTCCAGAAGATCGTGGTGGACGAGGCGCCCATCGTGTACCTGAACCTCCTGCCCTACTACACGATCTACGACGCGACGCTGAAGAACCTGCCGCAGACCATCTGGGGCGCCACCGCGCCGGTGGACGAGATGCGCCGCTAGCGGCATGGCCTATGTGGCGATCGTGCTGCGGCGCATCTTGCAGGCGATCGGCCTGCTGGCGGCGGTCGCGGTCCTCAATTTCACGCTGATTCACCTCGCACCCGGCGACATCGTCTCCACGATCGTCGGCGAGATGGGCGGCGCGAGCGAAGAGACCATCGCCGAGTTGCGCCGCGCCTACGGCGTGGATCGCAGCTACCCGGCGCAGCTGGGCATCTACCTCGCCCGGGTGGCCGGAGGCGACCTCGGCACCTCGGTCTACTACAACACGCCGGTATTCGGACTGATCCTCGACCGGGTGCCGGCGACGGTGCTGCTGGTGCTCACCGCCCTGACGATCGCGCTCGTCGTCGGCACCACGCTGGGGGTGCTGGCGGCGCGCTTCCCCCGTGGCTGGTTTGCCGCCAGCGTGAACCTGGTGTCCCTGTTCGGATTCTCCGCGCCGGTATTCTGGAGCGGCCTGATGCTGCTGCTGCTGTTCGCCTCGGCCATCCCGATCCTGCCGCCCGGGGGCTTCTATGACGTGGTGGCGGGCGCGCAGGGATTCGCCAAGGTGCTCGACATCGCGCATCACCTGGTGCTGCCCGCGACGACGCTCGCGCTGATTTTCCTGGCTCTCTACAGCCGCCTCGCGCGCGCGAGCATGCTGGAGGTGCTGGGCTCGGACTACGTGCGCACCGCACGCGCGAAGGGGGTGCCCGAGCACCTGGTCGTCGTCAAGCATGCG
>SBAS01000036.1 GCA_005240145.1 Nitrosomonadales bacterium
GCATGATCGGGCTCCGGATAAAGCGCTTGCGATCATGGAATTATTGACTCGGCCGCCCCCCGCAATGGCCCGAATAACGGCGCAAAGCGGGGTCTGCTTCAGGTCTCCGATCGAGGCAAAAAAAAGCCGGCCATGGAGGCCGGCGAGGAGAAGAAGCCGGACCACATGCCCTCGCGGGCGACCGGCTTCGGAGGAGAAGTGGGGCCTAGGCCGGCAGCGGGCGCGCTGCACCCAGCCGGTCCGCAATGCGCTCGACTTCGGCTTCGTCCCAGACCAGGCCAAGGTCATCCTCGTCCCGATCCGCGGCTTCCTGTTCCAGCGGGAAGCGGTCGAAGTCGCTGCCGTAAACGTCGTCGAGCATCATGGCTGCCTCCTTTAACGGCTGCATCGTGCCCGCCTTCAAAGTCCAGCGCCATCGGCGAAACGCCCGAAAAACGCGTACCTCGCGCTAATTCCGGGTAGGAAAAACTCCTACTTCACCGATGCGAACGGCAAGCAATTGAAAAATGGCGGAGAGGGAGGGATTCGAACCCCCGGTACCCTTGCGGGCACAACAGATTTCGCGGCGTCCCGGGTTATTCAGGGCACAAATTCGTCACAATCCCTGTTGGCGTACTGTAACGTATACGATACACTGACCAGCCGCGCTCGAGATTCGGCACTACCGCAGCGCCCAGGGGCGCACGCACTTTGCCGAATGGTACGGCGGTGTCAGCGAGCCGCGGATCGACTGGGGCCCGGGACACCGGGTGTATTTCGGGCGCGACGGGCAGGCTGTAATTGTCCTGCTCTGAGGCGGCGATAAGCGCAAGCAAGATTCAGACATCAAGAAGGCGGTGGAACTATGGCAAGAGTTCGTAGAACGGAAAAGAAGCGAACCGCGCGCAAGCCGCTGACTACGTCGCATCGCGAGTGGCTGGTCGGCGAACTGCGCTCAGACCCGGCGCTTGCTGCGGCGTACCTCAGCGAGGCCGCAGAAGACGGCGATCCTCGCGTTTATCTCGCGGCGCTCAGAACCGTCGCCGAGGCAAAGGGCATGGCCAAGCTCGCGAAAGCGGCTGGCGTGCCGCGTGAAAGCCTCTATCGAGCCCTCTCATCGAGCGGCAATCCTCGACTGTCCACGCTACATGCGATCCTGAAAGCAGCCGGGCTTAGATTGGCAGTGGAACGCGCCTAACGCGTACGCGTTCCAACTTCAGCCATTCGACGCTCGGGCAGGTCAGTCCGGATCAGTTCAAAAAAGCTAGAGAATGCTTAGGGTAGTGTCCGGGAATTCGGGGGAAGCCCAAACCCCGGGAGCTACGGATAAGTCGCCTTGATCGCCTTTATCAGATCCGCGGTGAACCGGTTCGCCGCATCCGGGCTCGCGCCTGTCCAGCCGTAGCGTCTGGCGGCAGTCGGCCCGGAGCCGTAGGTTCGCATGCCCTGATTGATAGGACCTGCGAGCAATCCATGCGCGGCATCTTCGTAGAACCAGAAATCCACCGGCTGTCCTGCTGCCGTGAGTTGCTCACCCCACTGCTGCGGAGAAAGGCCCTGCGCTTTCGGATTGACGAGCAAGCTGCAGCGTTGGGTAGTACCTGGCGCCGCCGCTTCAGCTGGCTGATTGACCACACAGGGGTCGGTGCGCAGATGCATCCAATCGTCTTCGGTTTTGCCACCGTAGTTATCGAGCTTGCCGAAAACCATTTTGAGAGGCACCCGGATCTGATCGGGCATGCCAATGCCAGCCGAGGGAGCTCCCTCGGAAAAGACCATCCGAACATGCGCAGGATCGACCACGGCCGCCATGTTCAAGGCCACACTGGCGCCGTTGGACAGGCCATGAATGAACAGGCGCGAGGTATCAACGCGCGAGCTTAGACGAATCCAGAGATAGGCGCCCAACGTGGCTTTGAAGATCATGCGCTGGCGTGATTCATTGGTGGCGCCGGTAAGAAACAGCGCTGTACCGCGATACTGAAAACCATTCATCTCGTAGGCATCGAACAGCAAGGTGGCCACGCCCTGAGCATTCATGCGACGCACCATTTCCTGTTCGGCGGAACCTGGACCGTTGCCGCCATGGGCAATGATCATGAGCGGGGGTTTTTCGCCCAGCTTATCTGCAAAAAATCCAGGCATCGACAGCTGCACCGAGCGATGGCAAGGATCGTACTCGGCCAGCGGCCCAACGACGCGATGAAAGCCAGGTCGGATTTCTACCAACCGCGCCACCTCAGGCAGCGGTGGACGACAGTCAGGTTGGGCAAAAGCATTGGACACCGCCAGCAACATCAAAACCGTCGCGACGCAGGACCGAAGTTCCACCAGAATCTTGACAGACATTGAAGTGATTCTTTCCACGCTTGAATTGGTGAAAACCCTAAGCAAACTACTTCCCTTTGAAATCCAGTGTGAAAACGATTATTGCGCATTCAAGCGGCCTTCAGCACCTCAACCTCGCGGTCGAGCTTCCCGGCGATTGCGTCCTTCGCAACCTCCAGGTCGTAGTGCGATTGCAGGTTCATCCAGAACTGCGCTTCCATGGCGAAGAATTTGCCGAGCCTCAGCGCAGTGTCGGCGGTGATGCCGCGTTTGCCCTGGACGATCTCGTTGATACGCCGTGGCGATACGTTTATGCCCTTGGCAAGTCGGTACTGGCTGATCTCCATCCCCTTGAGGAAGTCCTCTGCGAGGACCACGCCGGGGTGCACTGGATCGAATTTGCGCTTGGCCATGCCGGTCGCCCTCAGATCGTTTCTCTAGGCCAGGTCCGACGTGACCCGCAGGCGCACGCGAGTCTTTTTCTGCAACGCCTTGACGATATCGAAGAAATTCTCCGCGCTCGGGTTGCCGTGTGGTGCGAGCATGCGGTGCAGGCTCTTGCTCGGCTTCTTCACTTCCGCTGCGAGGCCCTCGAAGCCGACCGTGGCGTTGACCAGGTCGCGCAGGACCGCTTTCCCGGTGAGTGTGTCACCGGCGAGGTAGGCGGTGATCGCCTCGGTGAAAAGCGCCTGACGGAATTTGGGATCGCGCTGGGCGCGCGCTGCGACGGTCAGTTTGAAATCGCGGGTCAGTGCCATGTGATTCTCCTTGCTATCGCGCCGGCTTGCGGCGCTTGTAGTCTGTCCAGGCGCCGACTGCGGCACTTATCGCGGCTGACTGGCGTTTCTTGGCGCTGCCGCCGAGCAGTATTACGTAGGTCGCGCCGTCCTTGCCGAAATAAATCCGGTAACCCGGGCCGAAGTCGATGCGGTATTCGAATACGCCAGCGCCTACGCCCTCCACGTTCGAGAAATTTCCCTGTCCGAGACGGTACAGCGCTGTGGTCACCTTGGCTGCCGCCGTGGCGTCGAGCTCGTCGAACCAGCGGCGAAACGGCGAGCGGCCGGAGGGATCGAGATACTCGGCGACGCGAATCTCGGACACGGGCTATGGTAACTCGTACGTTACTATGTGGCAAGCCGTGATCGAAGTTGGTGGCCGATGGCAACGGCACAAATCCATCACAACGGTGACGTGCCGAAAAAAAACGAAGTTGCCGTAAGTAGTTGAATAGTGGCGGAGAGGGAGGGATTCGAACCCCCGGTACCCTTGCGGGCACAACAGATTTCGAGTCTGCCGCAATCGACCACTCTGCCACCTCTCCGCGGGAGGCGAATTTTATCAGGGCCCGCAGTCCTACCTGCTGATTCTCTCGGCTCCGCCCATGTAAGTACGAAGGGCTAAAGGGACCGTCACTGATCCATCCGCATTCTGATAGTTCTCCAGGACCGCGATCAGCGTGCGGCCCACCGCGAGACCTGAACCGTTGAGCGTGTGCAGCGGTTCGGCCTTGCCCTTGTCGTTGCGAAAGCGCGCCAGCATGCGGCGCGCCTGGAAGGATTCGAAATTCGAGCAGGACGAGATTTCCCGGAACGCCTTCTGCCCGGGCAGCCAGACCTCGATGTCATAGGTCTTGGCCGAGGCGAAGCCGGTGTCCCCCGTGCACAGGGTCACCACCCGGTAAGGCAGCTCGAGTTTCTGCAGGATCGCCTCGGCATGGCCGGTAAGTTCCTCGTGGCCGGCGTAGGACTGCGACGGGTGGATGATCTGCACCAGTTCCACCTTGTCGAACTGGTGGTTGCGGATCATGCCGCGCGTGTCCTTGCCCGCCGAGCCGGCTTCCGAGCGGAAACAGGGCGAATGGCAGACGTATTTCAGCGGCAGTTGCTCCAACGGCACGATCGTATCGCGCACGAAGTTGGTCACCGTGGATTCGGCGGTCGGAATCAGGTACAGGTCGCGGCCTTCGAGCTTGAAAAGATCGTCCTTGAACTTGGCGAAGCTGGTGACGCCGTCGGCGCAGGCGCTGGTGACCATGTAGGGCGTGTACACCTCGGTATAGCCGTGTTTGTCGACATGCGTGTCGAGCATGAACTGGGCGAGCGCGCGGTGCAGGCGCGCCACCTGCCCTTTCATCACCACGAAGCGCGCGCCGGCGAGCTTCGCGCCGGCCTCGAAATCCATGCCCTCCAGCGCGGCGCCGACGTCGACGTGGTCCTTCGGCGCGAAATCGAACTTGCGCGCCTCGCCCCAGCTGCGCTCCAGCCGGCAATCCTCCGGCTTGCTGCCGAGCGGGACGCTTTCGTGCAGGAGGTTCGGAATCAGCGCGACGAACTCGCGCAGCTTCGCCTGCGTCTCATGGTTTTCGGCCTCGAGCTCCTCGAGTTCTTTCCCCACCCGCGCGCCCTGCGTCATCAGCAGATGCGCGCCGGTCTCGTCCTTTTTCGCCTTGGCCTGGCCCACCTGTTTCGCCACGGCATTGCGCTGGGCCTGTAATTGCTCGGTGGCGGTTTGAATGTTTTTTCTTCTTGCTTCAAGAGAATTGAAACCGGCAACATCGAGCGCATAGCCGCGCGTCGCGAGGCGCTTGGCCACCGCGTCGATGTCGTTCCTGAGCAATTGAATGTCGATCATTTCTTTTTCTTGCCTGCCTGTTCGTTCAGCCGCCGCAGTTCCTGCAGCTTCTCCCTGATCCTGCCTTCCAGCCCGCGCTCCGTCGGCTGGTACCAGCCCACCTCCGGCATGCCCTCGGGAAAGTAGTTTTCCCCCGCCGCAAACGCGTCCTTCTCGTCATGCGCGTAGCGGTAGTCCTTGCCGTAGCCCAGGTCCTTCATCAGCCGCGTCGGCGCATTGCGGATGTGCAGCGGCACCGGCCGCGTGCCGTCCGCGGCGACGAACGCGCGGGCCGCATTATAGGCGTTGTACACCGCGTTCGACTTCGCCGCCACCGCCATGTAGAGCACCGCTGCGGCGAGGGCCAGCTCGCCTTCGGGCGAGCCGAGACGCTCGTAGGTTTCGGTCGCATCGAGGGCCAGGCGCAGCGCGCGCGGGTCGGCCAGGCCGATGTCCTCGACCGCCATGCGCACGATGCGCCGCGCGAGGTAGAGCGGGTCGGCGCCGCCGTCGAGCATGCGCACCAGCCAGTAGAGCGAGGCATCCGCGTCCGAACCCCGCACCGACTTGTGCAGCGCCGAGATCTGGTCGTAGAACTGCTCGCCGCCCTTGTCGAAGCGGCGCAGGTTCTTCGCCAGCGTGTCCTCGACGAACACGCCATCGATCACGCCTTGCGGTTTCGCATTGAGCAGAATTTCAACCGCGTTCAGCAGGCGTCTTGCATCGCCATCGGCGAAACCGACCAGGCGGGCTCGTGCACTTTCATCCAGCTCAATTTTTGTTTTTGCAAGCAAAGTCAAAAGATCCGCATCGGCAAGGCTCTCAAGCACATAGACGGTCGCCCTCGACAGCAGCGCCGAATTCACCTCGAACGAGGGGTTCTCGGTGGTCGCGCCGACGAAGGTGAAGAGGCCCCCTTCGACGAACGGCAGGAACGCATCCTGCTGCGCCTTGTTGAAGCGGTGCACCTCGTCGACGAAGAGGATGGTGCGTCGTCCGTGCTCGGCGAGAGAGCGTTCGGCGGTCTGCACCGCATCGCGGATGTCCTTCACGCCCGAGAGCACCGCCGAGAGGGCGATGAACTCGGCCTCGAAGACGAGCGCCATGAGGCGCGCGAGGGTCGTCTTGCCCGAGCCCGGCGGCCCCCACAGGATCATGGAATGCGGCGTGCCGGATTCGAACGCGACGCGCAGCGGCTTGCCCGGCCCGAGCAGGTGCTTCTGTCCTACGATTTCATCGAGCGATCGTGGCCGGAGTTTTTCTGCGAGGGGAGCCGCAGGATGTACTTTGCCGAATAAATCATTCCCCAAGGACATCAACCCCCTTCGGTGGGGTAAAGCGGAACGTGCCGGGTTCGAACTGCGGGTTGCGCACGATGTTGGAAAAGCGCAGCAGCGTAGTCTGGCCGAAGTGGTCCAGCAGTTCCATGGCTTCCACGCCCGAAACCGACAGGCCCAGCCGCACCCGCTCGAAGCCCGATTCTTTTTCGCGCGGCTTCGCCTCGAGCCACTGCAGGCCGTCCTTGTCGCCAGATTCCTTGAGGTCGAACGACTTGTCGATGTCGGAAGCGCCCGCGAGCAGGGCCGCGGGCGTGGCGCCGATCACGCGCGCGACTTTGCGCACCGTCACCTGGTTCAGGTCGGCGTCGTGGATCCACACGCGTTCGCCGTCGCCGACGATGACCTGCGGCGGCTTCAAGTAGGTCCAGCGGAAGCGGCCCGGGCGCTGGAAGGAGAAATTGCCATTGGAGTCCTGCACCACCTTGCCGTTCTTGTCGAAGACCTTCTGCTGGAAATCGGCGCGCGCCGCCTGCGTGGTGCGCAGGTAGCTCTGGAAGCGTTCCAGGCTCGTCGCATGCGAATGCGGAAAAAACAGGAGCGAGAACAAAGCGAAAAGAAAAACTCTCACCCCGCTACTCCACTTTTGCCGGCACCAGGACTTCGCGGTTGCCATTGGTCTGCATCGAGGACACCATGCCGGCGCGCTCCATGTCTTCGATCAGGCGCGCCGCGCGGTTGTAGCCGATCCTCAAGTGACGCTGCACCAGCGAGATCGACGGACGGCGGGTGCGCAGCACCACCTCGACCGCCTGGTCATAGAGGGGGTCTTTCTCGCCCGTAGGTTCCCCGTTCGCCCCCGCCGCGCCGTCATCGGCCGCCGCCGGCTCGAGCACGTCTTCGAGATACTCCGGCCGGGCCAGGGTTTTCAGATGTTCAACGACCTTGTGCACTTCCTGGTCGGCGACGAAGGCGCCATGGATGCGCTGCGGCAGGCCCGTGCCGGCCGGCAGGTAGAGCATGTCGCCCTGGCCGAGCAGCGCGTCCGCCCCGGACTGGTCGAGGATGGTGCGCGAGTCGATCTTGGAGGCCACCTGGAAGGCGATGCGCGTCGGGATGTTCGCCTTGATGAGCCCGGTGATCACGTCCACCGAGGGCCGCTGCGTAGCGAGGATCAGGTGGATGCCCGCGGCGCGGGCCTTCTGCGCCAGGCGCGCGATCAGCTCCTCGACCTTCTTGCCGGAGACCATCATCAGGTCGGCCAGTTCGTCGATCACCACCACCACCAGCGGCAGGGCCTGCAGCGGCTGCGGATCGCCCGATTCGAGCGTGGCGGGATCCTCCAGCTTGCGCCCGTGCTTCTCGGCGTCCGCGATCTTGTGGTTGTAGCCGGAAAGATTGCGCACGCCGAGCCAGCTCATGAGCTTGTAGCGCCGGTCCATCTCGGCGACGCACCACTGCAGCGCGTTGGCCGCCTGCTTCATGTCGGTCACCACGGGCGCGAGCAGGTGCGGGATGTCCTGGTAGACCGAGAGCTCGAGCATCTTCGGGTCGATGAGGATGAAGCGCACGTTCTTCGGCTCGGACTTGTAGAGCAGCGACAGGATCATGGCGTTGATCGCCACCGACTTGCCCGAGCCGGTGGTGCCCGCGACCAGGAGGTGCGGCATGCGCGCCAGATCCGCCACCACCGGATTGCCGGCGATGTCCTTGCCCAGCGCGAGCGCGAGCGGCGAATGCAGGCTGTGGTAGGTCTCGGAGCCGAGGATCTCGGTCAGGCGCACCATCTGCCGCTGCGGGTTCGGGATCTCCAGGCCCATGCAGGACTTGCCGGGGATGGTCTCGACGACGCGGATCGCGACCACCGACAGCGCGCGCGCGAGGTCCTTGATGAGGTTGACGATCTGGCTGCCCTTGACGCCGACGGCGGGCTCGACTTCGTAGCGCGTGATCACCGGGCCCGGATACGCGGCGAGCACCTTCACCGCGACGCCGAAGTCGGAGAGCTTCTTCTCGATCAGGCGCGAGGTGAATTCCAGCGTCTCGGCACTGACGGTTTCCAGCTCCTTCTCCGGCTCGTCGAGCAGCTTGAGAGGCGGCAAGGGCGTGTCGGGCAGGTGCTCGAAGAGCGGCGCCTGCTTTTCCTTCTGCACGCGTTCCGAGCGCTTGATCTCGAGCGGCGGCGGCGCAATGATGACCGGCGCGTGGTCTTCCTCGCGCTTCCTCTCCGCCTGCACCACGGTCTCGCGCTCCACGCGCGCCTGGACGCCGATTTTCTCGTCGCGGCGGCGCTCCCAGGCGCCGCGCGCCAACGCGTATCCGGCTTCGAGCAGGAAACCGGTGACTTCGGCGATGCGCAGCCAGGAGATGCCGCTGAACAGGCTCCAGCCCACGGCCATCGCCGCCAGCGTGAGCAGCGTCGCGCCGGTAAGGCCGAGCAGGTTGCGCGCGAGCTTGCCCAGCTCGATGCCGATGATGCCGCCGGCCGACTGCGGCAGGCCCTGCCCGTAGCTGTGCAGGCGCAGGTATTCCAGCGCCGCGCTCGCCACCAGCAGCAGGGCGAAGCCCGCCAGCGACAGCAGTAGCGAGCGGGCCTCGATCTTCAGGTCATTTTCGATCCGCCGGTAGCCGCGCACCACCGTGTAAAGGCACAGGGCCACCCACCAGAACGCGGACCAGCCGAACAGCATGAGCATGAAGTCGGAAAGCATCGCGCCGACGAGCCCGCCGGCATTCTGCACCACCGCGCCCGTGGCGCTGCGCGTGAAGCTCGGATCGCCGGCGTGGTGCGTGACCAGGATCAGCAGCAGGTAGCCGGCGGCGGCGACCAGCGCCAGCCACTTGGCTTCACGCAGCAGCCCGGCGAGCTTCGCCGGGAGGGGTGCGCCGCTTCGGGATTTTTGTGCCGCAGCCATGGCTACGCCAACGGCCGGCGTATCAGTGGTGCGGCAGCAGGATGGTGTCGCGCAGCACGATGGTGGATCCGCGCACTTCGATGTAGCCGCCAATCTGCAGGTCCTTCATCACGCGGCTCACCATCTCGCGCGAGGCGCCGATCATCTTGGCGATGTCCTGCTTGGGCAGGCGCTTGGTCACCGTCTTCTGCCCGTTCACATCCTCGGACATGTCGAGCAGCAGGCGCGCGACGCGGCCGTAGACGTCGAGCAGCGCGAGGCTGCCGATCTTGCGGTCGGCCTCGCGCAGGCGCCGCACCAGGCCGCGCATCACGGTCATCGACATTTCGAAATTCCCCGCCAGGCAGTTCTTGAAGTCGCGCTTGGCGACCGAGAGCAGCTCGCAGGGCTCGATCGTGATCACGCTGGCCGAGCGCGGGCTGTCGTCGATGAGGCCCATTTCGCCGAAGAACTCGCCCGGGCCGATCAGGCCCAGGATCACTTCCTTGCCCTCGGCATCGCCCATCATCACCTTGAGGCGGCCGGAAATGACGATGTAGAGGCAATCGATCGGGTCGCCGGCGGCCATGATCACCGAGCCGCGCGGCGCGCTGCGGCGCGTCACGACGGAGACCAGCGTGCGCAACTGCTCCTCGGGAAAGGTCGCGAACAGCGGCACCGTCTTCAATATCGTGGTCGAGACCGTGGTCGTCGCGCCGGCCATTCTGCTTTTGGGTTCGCTCATCATTTCTAAGTCAGTCTTATGGTAGCAGAACTCGTCGTAAAACCCGGGCCTTATAATCTCGTCCTTCGCTTCCACGACACTGACCGGCGCCTCACATGGGGACCAATTCCCGTCACATCAAACTCCTGATCCTCGGCTCAGGCCCCGCCGGCTACAGCGCCGCAGTGTACGCCGCGCGCGCCAATCTGAAACCCGTGCTGCTGGCCGGCATCGCGCCGGGCGGCCAGCTCATGACCACCACCGACGTCGACAATTGGCCCGCCGACGACGCCGGCGTGCAGGGGCCCGACCTGATGGCGCGTTTCCAGAAGCACGCCGAGCGCTTCGAAACCGAAATCGTCTACGACCAGATCCACAGCGTGAAGTTCGGGCAGCGCCCTTTCCTCCTCGAAGGCGACGCGGGCGGCTACAGCTGCGACGCGCTGGTCATCGCCACCGGCGCCACCGCGAAGTACCTCGGCATGCCGAGCGAGCAGCAGTTCATGGGCCGCGGCGTCTCGGCCTGCGCCACCTGCGACGGATTTTTCTTCAAGCACCAGGAAGTCGCGGTGGTGGGCGGCGGCAACACCGCGGTCGAGGAGGCGCTGTTCCTCGCCAACATCTGCGCCAAGGTGACGCTGGTGCACCGGCGCGACAAGTTCCGCGCCGAGAAGATCATGGTCGACAAGCTCATGAAGCGTGTCGCGGAGGGCAGAATCGGCCTCGAACTCGACTCGACGCTGGACGAAGTGCTGGGCGACAAGAGCGGTGTGAGCGGAATCCGGGTCTTGAACCTGAAAAACAAGAACAAGAAAACTCTCGACGTGAAAGGGCTGTTCATCGCCATCGGCCACACGCCGAACACGCAGATCTTCGCCGGCCAGCTGGACATGGAGAACGGCTACATCATCACCCGGGGCGGCCGCGAGGGGGGTGCCACCGCGACCAGCGTGCCGGGCGTCTTCGCCGCGGGCGACGTGCAGGACCACGTCTACCGCCAGGCCGTGACCAGCGCCGGCACTGGCTGCATGGCCGCTCTTGACGCGGAGAAATTCCTCGATGGACTCGGATGAGTTCCGCAGGGCCGTTGCCGGGGTAAGCCCTTTAAAGCGGGAAAAGCGTATCGCGCATCGGCGGCCTGCTCCCGCGCCGATACCGCACCAAAGCAGGCGCGACGAAGCCCAGGCCCTGGCGCAAAGCCTGGCAGGCCCGCTATCGGCGGACGAAGCGCTCGAAACCGGCGAGGAACTCAGCTACCTGCGCGACGGAATGGCGCGCGAGACGCTGCGCAAGCTGCGCCGCGGGCACTGGTCCGTCCAGGACGGCATCGACCTGCACGGGCTGACCCGCGACCAGGCGGCCGCCCTGCTGGTCGAATTCCTGGAACATTGCCTGGCGCGCGGCCGGCGCTGCGTGCGCATCGTGCACGGCAAGGGCCTGGGGATACTGAAAGCCAAGCTCAGGAAATGGCTGCCGTTGCGGGAAGAAGTGCTGGCCTTCTGCCAGGCCCCCGCGAACGACGGCGGCAGCGGGGCGATCCTCGTACTGCTGAAAGCGAAACGCTGATGTTCAAAAACAGACAAAAACAGGGACAGTCCACGTTTTTCCGCATGGTGGAAAAACGTGGACTGTCCCTGTTTTTCTAGACGGCGGACTCGTTGGTTTCGCCGGTGCGGATGCGCACCACGTGCGACACCGCGGTGACGAATATCTTGCCGTCGCCGATCTTGCCGGTGCGCGCGGATTTGACGATCGCCTCGATCGCCGGTTCGAGCTGGCCGTCGGTGACCACCACCTCGATCTTCACCTTGGGCAGGAAATCGACCACGTATTCGGCGCCGCGATAGAGCTCGGTATGGCCCTTTTGCCGGCCGAAACCCTTCACCTCGGTCACGGTCAGGCCCGTGACTCCGACTTCGGAGAGCGCCTCGCGCACTTCGTCGAGCTTGAACGGCTTTACGATCGCTTCGATCTTTTTCATCGAGCTGCTCCTCCGGGATTTCAGGCTGTAGGTGTAATTCTATAATGACCTCATGGCTGCGGAGCGAATCAGGGTTGTCGAGTCGCTCGCGGGCGTGCCGGCGGCGGACTGGAATTCCCTCGCCGGGAACGACCCTTTCATCAGCCACGAGTTCCTCTCGGCCCTGATCGAGACCGGATGCGCCAGCAGCCGCACCGGCTGGCGGCCCCAGATCCTCCTGCTGGAGAAGGGCAATGCGCTCGCCGGCGCAATGCCGCTGTTCCTCAAGTCGCACTCCTATGGCGAATACGTCTTCGACTGGGCCTGGGCCGACGCCTACCAGCGCCACGGCCTCGAGTACTACCCCAAGCTGCTGTGCGCGGTGCCCTTCACGCCCGTGACCGGCCCGCGGCTCCTCGCGCAAAGCGACGCCGATCGCAAGGCGCTCGCCCGGGCGGCGCTCGAACTCGCCGGCAAGGCGTCTTCGCTGCACGTGCTGTTTCCGCCGGCCGCCGAGGCCCTCCTGCTGCAGGCGGCGGGCTTGCTCCTGCGGCGCACGGTCCAGTTTCACTGGGAGAACGCGCCCGGGGAGGGTTACGCGGACTTCGACGATTTCCTCGCCCGGATGACGCGCCACCGGCGCAAGAACATCCGCCAGGAGCGGCGCCGGGTGCACGCCGCCGGCGTCACCTGCCGCTGGCTGCGCGGCGCCGAAATCGAACCCGCCCACTGGGAGTTCTTCGAGCGCTGCTACCGGCGCACCTACGCCGCGCACCGCTCCAGCCCCTACCTGAACCTGGAGTTTTTCCTGCGCCTCGGCGCGACGCTGCCGCAGCGCTGCCTCATGATTCTCGCCGAGCGCGCCGGCAGGCCGGTAGCGGCGACCTTGAACGTAATAAATGAAAATAAAATCTTCGGCAGATACTGGGGCGCGCAAGAACACATTCCCCTGCTCCACTTCGAGTGCTGCTACTACCAGGCGATCGAATACGCGATCGCCCACCGCCTGCGCTTCTTCGAAGGCGGCGCGCAGGGCGAGCACAAGCTCTATCGCGGGCTGCTGCCGGTGGAAACGCACTCGGCGCACTGGCTCGCCCACCCGGCCTTCGCCGGGGCGATCGAGGATTACCTCAAGCACGAGGGCGCGGGCATCACGCGCTACGTCAACGAACTCACTGAGCACTCGCCTTTCAAGGCCTGAACCTATAATTGTTTCCTCGCATGAAAAATCCAGGGAGTACTGAATGAGGCTCAAGGGCAAGGTCGCGATCGTCACCGGCGCGGGCAGCGGTTTCGGCGCGGGCATCGCCAAGCGTTTCGTCGAGGAAGGCGCCAAGGTGTTTGTCGTCGATATCGACGAGAAGAACGGCAGGAAAATCGCCCAGGAACTCGACTCGCCGTTTGTCCAGGCCGACGTGACCCGCGGCGCCGATTGGGCGCGCCTGATCGCCGCCGCCGCCAATGTGAATATCGTCGTCAACAACGCCGGCTGGACCCACCGGCGCAAAGCCTACGTCGAGGTCAGCGAGGCGGAGTTCGACAAGGTCTACGCCGTCAACGTGAAGAGCATCTACCTCTCGGCGATCCATGCCCTGCCGGCCTTGCGCAAGCAGGGCGGCGGCTGCTTCGTCAACATCGCCTCCACCGCCGGCCTGCGCCCGCGTCCGGGCCTGACCGTCTACAACAGCTCCAAGGGCGCGGTGATCCTGATGAGCAAATCCATGGCGGCCGAATTCGGGCCGGACAAAGTGCGCGTCAACTGCGTCAATCCGGTGTTCAGCCCCGAGACCGCCCTGTCGGCGGAATTCGCCGGCGGCGCCGTCACCGAAGAGGCGCGCAAGGCGTTCCTCGCCACCATCCCGCTCGGGCGCTTTTCCACCCCGCTGGATGTCGCCAACGCCTGCCTCTACCTCGCCTCGGACGAAGCCGCCATGGTCAGCGGCTCCTGCATCGAAGTGGACGGCGCGCGCTGCGTGTAGTTAGCTGAAGTCGGGGCCGATCCGGTCCAGCGCGTCGGTGACGACGCAGTCCGCGCCCATCCTGAGCAACCGTTGCGCCTCCGCGGGCTCGTTCACGGTCCAGAGCAGGATCGAGTAGCCGGCGGCGTGGATCTCCCGCGCCAGCTCGGTGGTCAGGCTCTTGTAATTGCAGTGCAGCGCGACGCAGCCCAGGCGTTTCATGGTGGCGCGCCAGTCCTGCGGAATCTTCACCACCAGGTAGCCGCGCGGCAGTTCGGGCGCCGCCGCCTGCGCCGCCTCGAGCGCCTCGACAGAGAACGATGACAGGAGCGGACCGAGCGGCGCGCCCTGCCAGAGATCGCGCGTCATGTGCGCCACCGCTTCGCCCGTCCTGCGCTCGTGTCCCTGCGCGGGCTTGATCTCGACGTTGGCGCAGATACCCAGCTCGCTGCACAGCGCCACGGCCTCCTCGTACTTTGGAATCCTTTCATTATTCTTGTTCTTGAATCTGGCAAGTTCGGCAAAACTCATTTTCGAGACTTCACCGCGTCCATCCGTGGTCCGATCCACCGTCTCGTCGTGGATCACCATCGCGGTGCCGTCCCCGGCCAGCATGACATCGAACTCGACGGCCTTGAAGCCCATCGAGGCGCCGAGGCGGATCGCGCCCAGCGTGTTCTCCGGCGCGAGCGCGCCGCCGCCGCGGTGCGCCACGATTTTCGGCCAGGGCCAGCTCATGGCGCCTGCCGGTACCTGGGCTTGAGGCGCACGTAGAGCGTCTTGCGCACCAGCGCGACCAGCGTGTCGTCCTTCTTGTGGCGCACTTCGACCTGGAATTCGGGCAGCACTTTTTCACCTCCTTCGGCCTGGGTACGAATCTGGGCGAGCCGCTCTGCGCTCAGCACGAAACGCGCGTGTACCGTGCCGCGCCCCGGCGCCACGTACTCGATCGAGCCGGCCTTGTCCCAGACCAGGTAGTTGCCGCCCAGGTTATGCATGAGCATGATGGCGAAGAACGGATCGGTCATGGCGTAGAGGCTGCCGCCGAATTGCGTGCCGACCGCGTTGCGGTTCAGGCACCCGAGCTTCAGTTCCACCACCGCCTCGCGAAAATCGTCCGCGAAGCTCGTCACGCGGATGCCGGCGCCAAGAAACGGCGGCCACCATTTCATGCCCTTGCGCAACTGTTTGGCGCTGAAACGCATGCCTAGCGCCAGCGGATGCCGCGCGCCTCGAGCAGCTTGCGCGCAAGGTCCGGTCGGTCGGTGATGAGACCGTCGACGCCGTGATCCAGCATCTGCGCCATGACGGCGGGATCATTCACCGTCCACACCAGCACCTTGAGGCCGAGTGCCTGCGCCTCTTTCACCTTCTGTGCATCCAGGTCGCGAAAGTGCGCCGACCAATGGCTGCCACCCGCGGCCTTGATCATTTTCGGCACCGAACCGTGGTCGCGGTACCTGAACCCGGCAGTCCAGCGCGAGCCCTCGGCCTGCCCGGCGCCGACGTTATCCAGCCAGCGCTGCTGCGCCGTGAGGTACACGGTCTGGATCTCGGGCGCGACTTTCTGCACCACCTGCAGCGCGCGCCAGTCGAAGGAAAGAATCTGCGAGCGGGACGCCATGCCGGCCTTGCGGATCTCGGCCACCACCGCCCGCGCGAACGGCTCCGGCAGGGGCGTTTCATCGGGCGTGTCTGGCGTGAGCTTGGTCTCGATCGCAAAGCGCACTTTGTCGTCGCCGGAGCGCTTGACCAGGTCGAACAGATCGGCAAGGCGCGGAATGCGCGTCCCGTCCACGGGCTGCTGCTCGGGATACTGGCGCGCATAGTCGGTGCCGGGCTTGAGGCGCCCGACGTCGTAGGTCTGCAGCTCGGCCCAGGTCAGGGAGTGGATCGCCGGCCCGCGCTGGTCGAGGAACCGGCCGGAGGCATCGCGCGTGATGTTCGGATTCAGCGTCTGGTCGTGATGGATGACCAGCACGCCGTCGCGCGTGACGGCGATATCCAGCTCGAGCGTGGTCACGCCAAGCTCCAGCGCGCGCTGGAATGACGGCAGGGTGTTCTCCGGCGACAAGCCGCGCGCGCCACGATGACCCTGCAGGTCGAGCGCCTGCGCGGAGCAGGCGACGAGGGACAGTGCAAGCGCGAAAAGTCTGATCACCGGGGCCGCCAGCTAATCGATGCGCTTGCCGCTGGCCGGATCGAACCAGTGCGCGTTCCGCGGCGCGTAGCGCACGGCGAGCTTGCCCGCCTGCGCCTTCGCGTCGGCCGGCAGGCGTGCGGCGACACGCGCGCTTGAGGCATCGCCGCCGGGCTTTACTTCATGGCCGTAGACCAGGATGTCGGCGCCCAGCGGCTCGATCAGATCGACGTCGATCGTGAGCATGGCTTGCGCTGCCGCGCAAGGTTCCAGGTGCTCGGGGCGGATGCCGAGCAGCTTGCCGTCGCGCGGGATCAGGTTCATCGGCGGCGAGCCGATGAAGCTCGCGACGAAGGTGGTGGCGGGCCTGGCATAGACCTCGAGCGGCGCGCCGATCTGCTCGGCGCGGCCGGCGTTCATCACGATCATGCGCTGGGCGAGGGTCATCGCCTCGACCTGGTCGTGGGTGACGAAGAGGCTGGTGGTGCCCAGGCGCCGGTGCAGCGACTGCAGCTCGGCGCGCATCTGCACGCGCAGCTTGGCATCGAGGTTCGACAGCGGCTCGTCGAACAGGAACACCTGCGGCTCGCGCACGATCGCGCGGCCCATGGCGACGCGCTGGCGCTGGCCGCCGGAGAGCTCGCGCGGCCTGCGGGCGAGGAAATTCTTCAGCTCCAGGATCGCGGCGGCGTTCTGCACGCGCCTGTCGATCTCCGCCTTCGACATCTTCTGGATGCGCAGCCCATAGGACATGTTCTCGTACACGCTCATATGCGGGTAGAGCGCGTAGTTCTGGAACACCATGGCGATGTCGCGGTCCTTGGGCTCGAGGTTGTTCACCACGCGCTCGCCGATCGCGATCTCGCCGCCTGTGATGGTCTCAAGCCCCGCGACCATGCGCAGCAGCGTGGACTTGCCGCAGCCCGAGGGACCGAGGATGACAATGAACTCGCCGTTCTTGATTTCCATCGACACGCCGTGGATCACCTGCAACTCCGGCGTGTAGCTCTTGCGAACGTCTCTCAAGGATACGGCGGCCATTATTTCTCGGTCTCCACGAGGCCCTTCACGAACCATTTCTGCATCAGTATCACCACCAGCGCCGGCGGCAGCATCGCCAGGATGGCAGTGGCCATGATCAGGTTCCATTCGTTGGCCGCGTCACTGCCGACGATCATGCGCTTGATGCCGATCACGGTCGTATACATGGATTCGTCGGTGGTGATCAGCAGCGGCCACAGGTACTGGTTCCAGCCGTAGATGAACTGGATGACGAAGAGTGCCGCCATCGTCGTCTTCGACAGCGGCAGCAGCACGTCGACGAAAAACTGCATCGGCGAGGCGCCGTCAACGCGCGCGGCTTCGGCAAGCTCGTCCGGAATGGTCATGAAGAACTGCCGGAAGAGGAACGTCGCGGTGGCCGAGGCGATCAGCGGGATCGTCAGGCCGGCGTAGGTGTTCAGCATGCCCAGGTCCGCGATCACCTTGAAGGTCGGAATGATGCGCACTTCCACCGGCAGCATCAGGGTGACGAAGATCATCCAGAAGAAGAACATGCGTAGCGGAAAGCGGAAGTAGACGATGGCGAACGCCGAGATGACCGAAATCGCCATCTTGCCCAGCGGAATCACCAGCGCCATCACCAGGCTGTTGAACAGCATCGACGAAGCGGCCGCCCTGGAACCCTTGGTCGAGCCGGAGGCGAGCACCTGCGAGTAGTTCTCGATCAGCTGGTTGCCGGGGGTGAGCTGCATCGGCACCTGCATGATCTGCTCCAGCGTCAGCGTCGAGGCGATGAAGGTCACGTACAGGGGAAACGCCACCGCGAGCACGCCGAGGATCAGCACGGCCTGCGACATGAACGTGAGCCAGGGACGGTTCTCGACCATCAGTACTGGACCTTCCGTTCAACGAAGCGGAACTGCACCACCGTCAGCGCGATAACGATGAACATCAGGATCACCGACTGGGCGGACGAGCCGCCGAGATCGGCCGCCTTCACGCCGTCGTGATAGACCTTGTAGACGAGGATATTCGTCGCCTGCCCCGGGCCGCCCTGGGTGGTGGCATCGATGATGCCGAAGGTCGCGAAGAAGGCGAACACGATGTTTACCACCAGCAGGAAGAAGGTGGTGGGCGAGAGCAGCGGGAAGACGATGGTCCAGAAGCGCCGCAACGGGCTCGCGCCGTCGATCGCCGCCGCCTCGATGAGCGAGCGCGGCACCGATTGCAGGCCGGCGAGGAAGAAGAGGAAGTTGTAGCTGATCTGGTTCCACACCGCAGCGATGACCACCAGCAGCATCGCCTGATCGCCCTTGATGATCCAGTTCCAGTCGATGCCCCAGCCCTTCAGCACGTAGGTGACGATGCCGATCGAGGGCGCAAAGAGGAAGGCCCAGAGCACACCCGCGATCGCCGGCGCCACCGCGTAGGGCCAGATCAGCAGCGTCTTGTAGGCCATCGCGCCGCGCAGCACGCGGTCCGCCATGGTTGCCAGCAGCAGCGAAATGGCGATGCCGAAAAACGCCACCAGCACGCTGAAAAGCGCAGTGACCTTGAAGGAATCGACGTAGTTGCCGTCCTTGAACAGGTTGGCGTAGTTCTGCAGACCGACAAACTGGGTCTTCAGGCCGAACGCGTCCTGCAGCTGGAACGAGTACCAGACCGCCTGGACAGCGGGCCAGAAAAAAAACAGGATCGTAATCACGATCTGCGGAGCCACCAATGCATACGGCAGCCACGCAGACCGGAATACGACCCGCTTCTCCACGCCGAAAAGCCTACTTCAGCTTATTTATTCGCGGCCTCGAACTGGCGCAGGATCTCGTTGGCGCGCTTCACCGCGTCGTCCAGCGCCGCCTTGGGCTCCTTTTTGCCCGAGAACACATTCTCGAGTTCCTCTTCGATCACCGTGCGCCCCTGCACGAAGTTGCCAAAGCGCAATCCCTTCGAGTTCGCCGTCGGCGCCTTGTTGGTCATCTGCTTGACCGCAAGTTCCGCTCCCGGATCCTTGTCGTAGAAGCCGGACTTCCTGGTCATTTCGTAGGCCGCCTGCGTGATCGGCACGTACCCGGTGGTGGTGTGCCACTCCATCTGGATCTCCGAGGTCGAGAGGAAGGACAGGAACTTCGCCACGCCTCTGTACTCCTCGGCTTTCTTGCCGCCCATCACCCACACCGAGGCGCCGCCGATGATGGAATTCTGCGGCGCGCCCGCGATGTCGTCATGGTACGGGATGAAGTTGATGGACCACTCGAACTTGCCGGCCTTGCGGATGCCCGCCTGCGCGCCAGTCGAGCCGGTGAACATGGCGCACTCGCCGCTGGAGAATTTGGCGTCGCCCTGGTTGGTGCGGCCGGCGTAGGTGAACTGCCCCTTTTTGGCCATGTCCGACAGCATCGTGATGTGTTTCACATGCTGCGGCGAGTTGATACTGAACTGGGTATCCAGCCCGCCGAAGCCGTTCTCCTTGGTGCCGATCGGCAGGTTGTGCCAGGCCGAAAAGTTCTCTATGTGCTTCCAGGAAGGCCAGCTGGTGGTGTAGACGCACTGCTGCCCCGCGGCCTTGAGTTTGTCGGCGGCCGCCTGGACTTCCTTCCAGGTGCGCGGCGCCTTGTTCGGGTCGAGGCCCGCCTTCTTGAACAGGTCCTTGTTGATGTAAAACATTACCGTGGAGCTGTTGAAGGGGAACGACAGCATGTTGCCCTTCTGGTCGGTGTAGTAGCCCGTTACGCTGGGCAGGTAGGCCTTGGGCTCGAACGGCTCCTTGGCGTTCGCCATCACCGTGGCCACCGGGACGATCGCGCCCTTGGCGGCCATCATGGTGGCCGTGCCGACTTCGAACACCTGCAGCAGGTGGGGTGCATTGCCGGCGCGGAACGAAGCGATCGCGGCGGTCATGGACTCCGGGTAGGAACCCTTGAACGTCGGCACGACCTTGTATTCTTTCTGGCCGGCGTTGAACTTGTTGGCCAGTCCGTTCAGCGCCTCACCCAGCGCGCCGCCCATGGAGTGCCACCACTGGATCTCGGTCTGGGCCTGCGCGCCGGTACTGAACAGGCCTATGCTTGCCAGCGCAACGGTGAGTGCCTTGATTTTCATGGAATTTCCCCCTCAATGGTCTCAGTCAGGAGTTGCGAGCATAGCCAAACAAAATCAAGGAAATGCGACTTATTTTTTGCGTGGAACGCGTTGCGGCGCGGCCGGCTCGACGCCGGAACGATGCTCGCGCTCGAACTGCCGCAACAGGGCGTTGCCCCGTTCGGCGGCGCGGTCCAGCGCCAGCTTCGGCGGCACGCTGCCGTCCCACACGCTTTCCAGTTCCTGCTCGAGGATCAACCGGATCTCCTGCATGCGCCCGAGGCGAATGCCGCGCGATTCGCGCGTCGGATTGTTCAGCAGCAACTGCCTGATCGCGATTTCCTGCCCGGGATTCTGCTTGTAGAAACCCTTCTGCGCGGTCAAATCGTAGGCCGCGCGCGTCACCGGCACGTAGCCGGTGCGCTGGTGCCATTCAGCCTGCACCTCCGGCCGCGCCAGCCAGGCGAGGAATTTCGCCGCGCCGCGATACTCGGGGCCCTTTTTGCCGGCCAGCACCCACAGGCCGGCGCCGCCGAGGACCGAATGGTGCGGCGCGCCGCGAATGTCGTCGTAATGCGGCAGCTGCGCGACGCCGAACTCGAACTTCGCGTTGCGGCGCAGGTCGGCGGCGCTGGAGGACGATGAGGTGACCATCGCGCACTCGCCCTTCTCGAAGCGCTGCTCGCCCTCGATGCGCCTGCCGCTGTAGGTGAAGTAGCCTGCGCGCGCCCACGACGAGAGCATCGAGACGTGGCGCACCATGAGGTGGGTATTGAAGATCAGCTTCGCGTCCAGGCCGCCCAGGCCATTGTCCTTGCTGGCGAAATCCTGGTTATGCCAGGTGCTCATGTTCTCGATCTGCACCCAGGAAGGCCACACCGTGGTGTAGGCGCAATGAAAGCCCGCTTCGAGGATCGGGACCATCACCTTGGGCATTTCGTACCAGGTCTTGGGCGGCTTTTCCGGGTCGAGGTTCGCCTTGCGGAACGCGTCCTTGTTGTAGAACAGGATCGGCGTCGAGACGTTGAACGGCAGCGCGAGCAGGTGCCCGCTGTTGTCGGAGAAGTAGCCCGCCACCGCAGGCGGGAATGCTTTCGCCTCGAGGCGCTCGCCGTTTTCGCTCATCACCTGCGCCAGGGGCCGCATCGAACTCTTCGCCGCCATCATGTGCGCGGTGCCGACCTCGTAGACCTGCACCAGGTGCGGCCCCGTCCCCGCGCGCTGCGCCGCGAGCGCGCCGATCATCGTGTCCTCGTAGCTGCCCTTGTGCTCGGCGACGACGCGGTAATCCTTCTGCGAATCGTTGAAGCGCTGCACCAGGGCATCGAGCTCCGCCCCCAGCGCCCCGCCCATCGCATGCCAGAACTGGATCGGCTGCTGCGCCTGCACCACACCGCAGAACGCGGCAAGAAATAGCCAAACGAGGCTGCGCCGCATAGGACGCGGATTGTACGGCGGTATGATGCGATCCATGGCCGCGGCGCACGAAATGAACGCACTTCAGGTTGCAGCGCAATATTCAAGCGGCGAGCTCTCGCCGGTCGAGTTCACGCGCGCCTGCCTGGAACGCATCGACGCCTGGGAGCCGCGCCTCAACGCGATGTATCGCATCGATCGCGAAGGCGCGCTGGTATCGGCGCGCGCGGCAGAGGCGCGCTGGCGCGCGAAGCAGCCCCTGTCGCCGCTCGACGGCGTGCCTGTAACGATCAAGGAAAACATCTACACCAAGGGCGACCCGGCGCCGATCGGCACCAGGGCAAACGACGATGCAGGCCCACAACCGGCAGATGCGCCGCCCGCTGCCAGGCTGCGCGAAGCCGGCTGCGTGATTCTGGGCAAGTCCACGATGCCCGATTTCGGCATGCTGTCCTCTGGCCTTTCCAGCATCCACGGCATCACGCGCAATCCCTGGCGCCTGGACCGCAACACCTCGGGATCGAGTTCCGGCGCCGGGGCCGCCGCCGCGGCCGGATATGCGCCGCTCCACGTTGGCACCGACATCGGCGGCTCGGTGCGCCTGCCGGCGACGCATTGCGGCATCTTCGCCCTGAAGCCCAGCCTCGGCCGGGTGCCGGTCTACCCGCCCTACATCGGGCGCGTCACCGGGCCGATGACGCGCAGTGTCGGCGACAGCGCGGCGCTCATGAACATCCTCTCGCGACCGGATGCGCGCGATCACATGAGTTTGCCTTTTGCAGATATTGATTTCTCAAAAGGATTGAGAAAAGAACTAGATTTAAAAAATCTGAAAATTGGCTTCCTGCCCAGCATGAAAGTCGGCCTGCCCGTGAATGCCGAAGTCGCGGCGGCTGCCGCGGCGGCGGCGAAGGCGCTGGCCGCTGCTGGCGCAAGCGTGGAGGAGATGCCCTCCTTCCTCACCGCGGAGCTGCTCGACGGCATGTCGCGTTTCTTCGAAGCGCGCTCGCACCACGACTACCTGCTGATGCCGCCCGCCAAGCAGGCCAAGGTGCTGCCCTTCATCGTCGAGTGGTGCAACTGGCGCGCGAAGAACTTCATCGGCCGCGACGTCATGGCCGCGTACACCAGCTACGTCAGGCTGCGCGACGTGACCGTCAACGCCTGCGGGCCGTACGATTTCGTGCTCTCGCCCACCTCGCCGATCCTGCCCTACGAGGCCGAGCTGCCCGCCCCCGGCAACGACCCGCGCAACGCGCTGCCGCACATCGCCTTCACCGTGCCGTACAACATGTCCGAGCAACCGGCGGCTTCGCTCAACTGGACTTGCAGCAAGGATGGCTTGCCTGGCAAGGACGGGCCCCTGCCCGTGGGCATCCAGATCATCGGCAAGCGCTTCGACGACCTGGGCGTGCTGCGCCTCGCGCGCGCTGGAGCAACTGCGGCCGACACAGAAGGCCTGGCCGGAGCCCTGAGCCTCCGCAGCAATGTAACCGATCGGTTACATTTAGCCGCCCTGACCGTCGTTGCCGCGCAGGCGGGAACCCAGGCTCCACTGCCTACGCGAGAGCAGCGCGCAATTGAGCTGAAACCGACGTTCCCGCAAGCGCGGTGTCAATCACCATAGCAAACCGGCGCCGCCGTTTGCTTGCCGCAGCCCAGACTTCGCCGATGGTCCGCTTTTCCTTGGTGACCTGCCCCTGACGGTCACGATTGCTCTGGCCTCAGCGAGCGTTGAGAACCAGTGCTCATTCAGGCATTCATGCCTCTATTTACGCCAGAATATTGGCGCATAATTGACTTTTAGGACAATAAATATTATATTACTTCATATACTTATATTTATATGCGCCAATAAGATAAGAATTTATGCCAAAAAAACTTGCTCCCGACCTGCTCGACCAGATAGAGGCCGAAGTCGGGAAGCACCCTGATGGGGTCGCTGTCGCCCGCATGGTGCAACTCTTCGAGCAACAAGCAAGCAGACGCTCCCTAACTCGTCTGCTGAATCGACTCGTCCGCCGCAAGCGCATCCGCGTCGAAGGCGAAAAGCGCGGAACCCGCTATTTCCCCGCAACGTCCATTCAAGGCGCCCTCCACGCAACCCTCGAACCCCTCATCCTTAAGGCAGAAGGCGAAGTTTACGTCCCCCTGACCGGGGAGTCGCCGATGCTGCGCGCGTGGGTGCGCCGGCCGATCACGGAGCGCAGGCCGGTCAGCTACGACCGGGCGCTGCTGGACAATTATGAGCCGAATAGAATGTTCTATCTCACGGACACGGATTGGCGCGTGCGGCTGCGCGAGATCGGTCGCACGTCGCCCGCCGCACGTCCAGCGGGCACGTACGCGCGCGACATCCTCAACCGGCTGCTGATCGACTTGTCCTGGGCCTCGTCGCATCTGGAAGGGAACACCTATTCGCGCCTTGATACGCAGAACCTAATCGAACACGGCCGCGAGGCGGAGGGCAAGGACCGGCTCGAAACGCAGATGATCCTGAACCACAAGCAGGCGATCGAGTTCCTGGTCGACAACGCAAGCGAGATCGGTTTCAACATGTTCACGTTCATGAACCTGCACGCGATGCTCTCGGAAAACCTCCTCGGCAATCCGGCGGAGAGCGGCCGCTTGCGCCAACGGATCGTGGAAATCGGGGGCACGGTGTATCTGCCGCTGCAGGTGCCACAGCAGATCGAGGACCTTTTCCGCCTCATTTTGGAAAAGGCAAGCGCGATCGACGATCCGTTCGAGCAGTCGTTTTTCCTGATGGTGCACATCCCCTATCTACAGCCATTCGTGGACGTGAACAAGCGCGTGTCTCGGCTTGCCGCCAACATCCCGTTCATCAGGGCCAACCTCTGCCCGCTCTCGTTCATTGACGTGCCGGAACGCGCGTACGTGGAGGGCACGCTCACAATCTACGAGCACGGTCGCGTGGACCTGCTAAGAGACGTCTTCACGTGGGCCTATGAACGCTCCTGCCAGCGGTTCAAGGCTGTCGCGAGCACACTCCCCGAGCCGGACCCGTTCAGACAGAAGTACCGCGCGGAGCTGGCCGAAGCGGTCGCGCAAATCGTTCGCGAAGGGAAGCCAAACAAGTTCGGCGATGTGAAAAATATTGCCGCGACTCTGGTCGCCACCGAACATCAGCAACGCTTTGCGAGCATGGTCTCCGATGAGCTGCGACACCTGCACGAAGGCAGCATCGCGCGCTACAAGCTGCGGCTCGCGGAATTCAGGGCCTGGCGGGAACGACAACGCTAACACCTGGGTTCCCGCCTGCGCGGGAACGACAACTTTGGCGCGGGAACGACGGGGCTTTTGCTACTACCGGACTGGCGCCGATTGCGCGACGAATTTCCGCACGCTTTCCAGGTGCGACACATGGACGTGTTTCAGGATCGCGGGCCAATCGCTTTCCGGAACAAAAAGCTCGCCCGCGTCTTTGCCATCGGATTCGCGCGCGAGCCTGCCGTAGAGCGTGATCCAGCGCTGATCGTAATCGCGAGGGTTGGCCGCATCCCAGTCGACGGCCTTCTGCGCGATATCGACGAGGCGATCGCGCCGGTAGAACTGGTTCGACGCGAGTTGCGGGCTCACGAGCTTCCTCAGCTCCAGCAGCCCGTTCCGCGCGGTCTTGTCGTGGCAGCGCAGCGCATCGTAAGTGGCCCGCAGACGTCCGACGTGGTACCAGAAAATGGCTCTTTCGGAATAGTCCTCGACCAGCGTATTGGCGAGCGTGTACAGCACGAGCGGATTGTAGGAAGAGGCCGAGCGCTGCACTTCGCGCATCGCCTCCCGCTTGTCGCTGCCGTAGGCGACGCGGAGCCTGGCCACCATCTGCTCGGTGGGTCGCAGGTCGATCCTCGCGTAGACGCCGCGGAACTCTTCCGGCGGGGCAGGTTTCTGCGCAAGAACGGCGCTCGCCACGCCAAGCAGGCCGGCCGCGAGGACGAGGAAGCGCAGCATGCGGGCAATTATCCCTGGTAGACCGGGCCGAGCGGCCGCATGCGCATGCCCTTGCGCAATCTCTTCCACGGAAATTCCGCTGGGTCCGCCAAGGCCGGTCCCGGCGACTTCGCCACCAGCACTTCCTTCGCGATGGGCTCGAAGTCGGCGCGAAAATGCACCGAGCTCTTCAGGACCATCACCCGTTCCCGCACCGGCTCGACGCCCAGGTGGCGGAACATCTCCTTGTCCGCGGCCTGGCATTTGCGCGAAGCCAGCGCGACGCGCACGCCCGGCGCCGCCTTGCTCCTGAGCAGGGCCATCGGCCCGAGGTCCATCCTGAAGCCCTTGAACATCGGCCCGGTGCAGGTGAACCTGCCTTCGCCCAGGCGCTCGACCGTGAATTCGCCCTCGAACGGCGCATCGCCGGGTATCTTCGAGCGTCCGCCAAGGCTGAAGGCCGAGGCAAAACCGATTCCGATTTCATGCGAGCGCTTCGCCGCCTCGGGATCGATGAGCAGGCCAAGCGTCGCCTCCTGCGCGCGCTGGCGCACCAGGGCCGCGAGGATGCCGGTCGTGTCGCCGTTGCCGCCGGCACCCGGATTGTCCTGCGTGTCGGCGATCACCACGGGCTTGCCCGCTTCGCCGCGGGCCCGGGCGCGCGCCACGGCCGCCTCGGGCAGGTGCAATTCCATGACGAAGTCCTTCTCGGCGTCGTTCACGGCACCGCGCAGCTTCGCCACCGCCGATTGCACTGCAGCCTCGTCCTTGCCGTAGCCAAGCACCGTCATGCCGCATTCCTCGAAATCCGCCATCGGGAACCCCGGCATGAAAGTGAGCACCGCGTTACCTGCGCGCTCCAGCGTTTCCATGTGCGCATACAGGCCCTTGCAGGGCTCGATGAAGGAGCACTGCGACGGCAGCCCGGTGAGGAAGTCCAGCGTCGCGTAGGCCTTCGCCGGGCGCTGTCCCGTTTTCAGCATCGCGTCGAGCAGAAGTGCGGCGCGCGCGCCGGTGTCCGCCATGTCGACATGCGGGTAAGTACGGTAGCCGACCAGCGCGTCGGCCTGCGCCACCATGGCGCGCGTGACGTTGCCGTGCAGGTCGAGGCTCGCCACCAGCGGCACGCGCGCGCCGATCGCCGCGCGCACGCGGCGCAGGATCTCACCCTCGCCGTCCTCGAACTCCTCCGTCACCATGGCGCCGTGCAGGTCGAGGTACACCCCGTCGACGGGAAGGGCTTTTTTCAGTTGCGCAACGAGCTCTCCGGCAATGCGCTCAAACGCCTCTTTAGTAACCTGCGCCGAGGGACTGGCCGCCGCCCAGGCCGTGCCGACCAGCGTGTGACCGGCCGAGCGCAGCGCCTGGATGGCGCCCTGCGCCGGAATGTTTGCGCCTTCCAGTGCACCGAAAATGGGCTCGCCGTACTGCACGCCCGGCCAGCCGCCGCCCGTCTCGAAGGCCAGGTAGTCCGCCCGGGAGGGTGCGAAGGTGTTGGTTTCGTGCTGGAAACCACCGATTGCGATGCGTGCCATGTCCTGATACCCTGACCTTGAATTTTCACCTGGGGGGATTTTCTCATGCGCAAGCTCATCGCACTTCTCGCTTTCACAACCGCGTACCTGTCTGCGCCCGGCGCCGCACTGGCCCAGGACAGCAAGGTGCTGCGCATCGTGCCGCACTCCAACCTGGCGATCCTGGATCCGATCTGGACCACCGCCTACATGAGCCGCAACCACGGCTACATGATCTACGACACCCTCTTCGGCACCGACGAGAACAGCCAGGTGAAGCCGCAGATGGTGGATACCTGGACGGTGTCGCCCGACAAGAAGGTCTGGAACTTCAAGCTGCGCAGCGGCCTTGCCTTCCACGACGGCAAGCCGGTGACCGGCGAAGACGTGGTGGCCTCGCTCAACCGCTGGGGCAAGCGTGACGCCATGGGCGTGGCGCTGATGGGCTTCGTCGACAAGCTGGAAGCCACCGGCGCGGATGCGTTCCGCATGACGCTGAAGGAGCCCTGCGGCTTCGTGCTCGAGGCGCTCGGCAAGCCCTCGTCCAACGTGCCATTCATCATGCAGAAGCGCATCGCCGAGACCGATGCCTTCAAGCAGATCGAAGAGCACATCGGTTCGGGCCCGTACGTGTTCGTGCGCGAGGAGTTCAAGCCCGGCGACAAGGCGGTGTACGTGCGCAACGCCAAGTACGTGCCGCGCAAGGAAGCGCCCTCGGGTTCGACCGGCGGCAAGCAGGTCTTCGTCGAGCGCGTCGAGTGGAATCTCGCATTGCGCGACGCGCAGGCACAGGTCAACGCCCTGGCGAAAGGCGAAATCGACATCCTCGAGCAGCCCTCGTTCCCGCTCATTCCGGGCCTCAAGGCCAATCCGGACGTGGTTGTCTACAGCTACAGCCCGGTGCCGCTGCAGTACATGGCGCGCTTCAACCACCTGCATAAGCCGTTCGACAACCCCAAGGTCCGGCAGGCGGCGCTCGCGGCGTTCGCGCAGGAGCCGTTCCTGCAGGCGCAGGTCGGCGTGAAGGAGCTCTACCGGACCTGCGATTCGATGTTTACCTGCGGCACGCCCTACGCCAGCAGCTTCGGCACCGAGATCCAGTCCAAGTCGAACATGAAAAAGGCGCAGGAGCTGCTCAAGGCCTCGGGCTATGACGGCACGCCGGTGGTGCTTATGAAGCCCACCGATCTGGCGGCGATCGACAAGCTGCCCGACGTCGCCGCGCAGCTCATGCGGCAGGCCGGCTTCAAGGTGGACCTGCAGGCGATGGACTGGCAGACGCTGGTGGGCCGCCGGGCGAAGAAGGACGCGCCCGACAAGGGCGGCTGGAACATGTTCCTCACGGCCTGGCAGGGGCCGGACATCTGGAATCCGATCGCCAACGCTACCATGGACACGCGCGGTGAAGCCTCCGGCTGGTTCGGCTGGGGCAAGGACGACAAGATCCTCGAACTGCGCAACCTGTTCATGCGCGAGACCGACGACGGCAAGAGGAAGAAGCTCGCCGAGGCAATCCAGGCGCGCGCCTTCGAGGTGGCGACACACGCGCCGCTGGGCGAGTTCGACGCCCCGCTCGCCGCGCGCAAGAGCGTCACCGGCCACTTCCGCGGCACCGGCAACTTCTACTGGAACGTAAAGAAGAACTGAGCCGCAAAAACCAACCCTAGCGGCCCCTGAGCGGGGCCGTTTTTTTTCATGCTGAATTTCGTCCTCCGCCGCCTGCTCGCCACCATTCCGGTACTGCTGATCGTGGCAGTCCTGGTGTTCCTCATGCTGCGCCTCGCGCCGGGAGACCCGGCGGCAATCCTGGCTGGCGACGCCGCGAGCACCGAGCAGATCGCGCGCATCCGCACCAACCTCGGCCTCGACCGGCCGATCGTGGTGCAGTTCGGCATCTGGGCCGGCAACATGCTCGCGGGCGACCTGGGCGAATCGTTCTACTACAAGATGAAGGTGGTGAAGCTGATCGGCCAGCGCCTGGAACCCACCCTGGCGCTCGCCACCTTCACCATCCTGTTCGCGGTGCTCGTCTCGGTGCCGCTCGGTGTCGTCGCCGCGTGGCGCTTCGGCGGCTGGTTCGACCGCGCGCTGATGGGCTTCTCGGTGCTCGGCTTCTCGATACCGGTTTTCGTGCTCGCCTACATCCTGATCTACCTCGTGTCGCTCAAGCTGGGGCTGCTGCCGGTGCAGGGCTACCAGCGCATCGGCGACGGCTTCTGGCCGTTTTTCCGGCACCTGATCCTGCCCTCCGTCACGCTGTCCGTGATCTACATCGCGTTGATCGCGAGGGTGACGCGCGCCTCGGTGCTCGAGGCCCTGGGCGAAGACTACATCCGCACCGCGCGCGCCAAGGGCTTGCCCGAGTTCCGTGTGCTGGTGCGCCACGGCCTCGCCAACGCGGCGGTGCCCATCGTCACCGTGATCGGCATCGGCATCGCCCTACTCATCGGCGGCGTGGTGGTGACCGAATCGGTCTACGCGATCCCGGGCCTGGGCAGGCTCACGGTGGATGCGGTGCTGGCGCGCGATTTCCCGACCATCCAGGGTGTGATCCTGTTCTTCTCCTTCGTCTACGTGCTGCTTAACCTGCTGATCGACCTGTCGTACGTGTTCCTCGACCCACGCATCCGCTACTGACCATGATCCTCAATAACTGGTCGGTACGCATCGGCGGCAGCGCCCTCATCGTCTTGCTGGCGGTCGCGCTCGCCGCGCCCTGGCTCGGCACCGTGGACCCGTCGCTGTTCGACGCCGGCAGCCGCGACCTGCTGCCGGGCAAGTCGGGCGAAATCTCCACGCTCGAGGGCGAAAGGCTCAAGCACACGTTCCTGATGGGTTCGGATTCCCTGGGGCGGGACATCTACAGCCGCGTGCTCTACGGCACGCGCGTGTCGCTGCTGGTCGGGCTGCTGTGCGCGCTGGCGGCGCTCTCGGTGGGCATCCTCTGCGGCCTGCTCTCCGGCTACCTGCGCTGGCTCGACGGCATCCTGATGCGCTTCATGGACGGCATCATGGCCATTCCCGCGATCCTGGTGGCGATATCGCTCGTGGCGATCTGGCGCGGCAGCCTCACCACCGTGGTGATCGCGATCGCGATTCCCGAGATTCCGCGCGTCACGCGGCTGGTGCGCTCGCTGGTGCTGACGATCCGCGAGGAACCGTACGTCGAGGCCGCGATTTCCCTGGGCACGCCGACCTGGAAAATCCTCTTCGGCCACATCCTGCCGAACTGCGTCGCGCCGCTGATCGTGCAGGGCACCTATATCTGCGCCTTCTCCATCCTGGTCGAGGCGATCCTGTCCTTCCTCGGCGTCGGCCTGCCGCCCGAGATCCCGACCTGGGGCAGCGTCATGGCCGAGGGCCGGGCGCAATTCAACGACTATCCGCACAACATCTTCTTTCCGGGCGTGTTCCTCGCCGCCACCGTGCTCGCGGTCAACGTCCTGGGCGACGGCCTGCGCGACACGCTCGATCCGAAGATGGCAAAAAAGGTATGACCCTGACGGTGTACCCCTGACAGCATGAACGTTCTCGATATCAAGGACCTTTGCATTGCCCTGCCCTCCGGCGCGGAGCGAGCGCGCGCCGCCTCGAGCGTGTCCTTCGGCGTCGGCAAGGGCGAAATCCTCTGCCTCGTCGGCGAATCGGGTTCCGGCAAATCCGTCATCGCGCAAAGCGTCATGGGACTGCTGCCGAAGAATCTGCCCGTGACCGCGGGCACCATTTCGCTGCTCGGCGAAGACATCACCCGGGTAAAGGAAGAGCGCCTGCGCCAGCTGCGCACGACGCGCATGTCGATGGTGTTCCAGGAGCCGATGACCGCGCTCAACCCGGTCATGACCTGCGGCGACCAGATCGACGAAGTGTTGCGCTTCCATACCGAGTTGCCAGCAGACAAAAGAAAAAAGAGGATTCTGGAAATCATCGCGGAAACCGCGTTGCCCGACCCGGAGCGCATGATGGCTTCCTACCCGCACCAGCTCTCGGGCGGCCAGCGCCAGCGCATCATGATCGCCATGGCGCTGGTGCTCGATCCGGCGCTGCTGATCGCGGACGAGCCGACCACGGCGCTCGATGTCACCACCCAGGCGCAAATCCTGAACCTGATCCTCGAGTTGCAGAAGCGGCACGGCACCGGCGTCCTCTTCATCACCCACGATTTCGGCGTGGTGGCGGAGATCGCGCACCGCGTCGCGGTGCTGCGCCTGGGCGAACTCGTCGAGATCGGCACGCGCGACGAGGTGCTCAAGCACCCGCGGCACGAATACACGAAAATGCTCATCTCCTCGGTGCCGGCGCTGAAGCCCGTCGCGCGCGCGGCGCGGCCCGACACGCCGCTGGTGCTGCAGACCAGCAGGCTGGCGAAAACCTACTCCGACCGCGGCTGGTTCGGGCCGCGGCGCGAAGTGCACGCGGCCGAGGACGTCAGCATCGAAGTGCGCCGCGGCCAGACGCTGGGCATCGTCGGCGAATCCGGCTCGGGCAAATCCACCGTCGCGCGCTGCATCGTGCGCCTGGTGGATCCCACCTCGGGCGAGGTGCGCATCGGCGGCACGGAAATCGCCACCATGGGCGCGGCCGCGCTGCGCCCGCTGCGGCGCAAGGTGCAGATCGTGTTCCAGGATCCCTACCGCTCGCTCAATCCGCGCCGCACGGTGGGCGAGGCGATCACGGAGGGCCCGCTCAATTACGGCGTGCCGCGGCCCGAGGCGCTGGAGCGCGCGCGCAACCTGCTCGAGCTCGTGCGCATGGATGCTTCCGCCTTGTCGCGCTACCCGCACCAGTTCTCCGGCGGCCAGCGCCAGCGCATCTGCATCGCGCGCGCGCTGGCGATGGAGCCCGAACTGCTGGTCGCAGACGAAGCGGTGTCGGCGCTGGATGTCTCGGTGCAGGCGCAGGTGCTCGAACTGCTCGAGGAAATCCGCACGCGCCTCGACCTGGCGATGCTCTTCATCACCCACGACCTGCGCGTCGCGGCGCGGATCTGCGACCAGGTGGCGGTGATGTCGAAGGGCCGCGTGGTCGAATACGGGCCTGCCGAGGAAATCTTCCTGAGGCCGCAGCACGAATACACGCGCGCGCTCTTCGATGCCGCGCCCGGACGCGGTTTTGCGTTCGGGTCTGCGTAATCGGTTCAATGTAAAATTCAGCCATGGATCGGCTGGACAGGACGCGGATCAATGTTCCGGGATTTGAAGTCCGGATCGTGGATCGCTGCACGTCGACGAATGCCTTGTTGTTTGTTGAGAAAGCAGATCTTCCAATCCTGCTCGCCGCGGAGGAGCAGAGCGCCGGCCGCGGCCGGCATGGCCGGCGCTGGCGCTCCGCGCGCGGCGCCGGCGCGACGTTCTCGATCCGCCTGCGCCTGTGCTGCGAACAACGCCAGCTCGCCGGGCTGTCGGTCGCGGTGGGCTTGTCGGCGGCACGCGCGCTGCGCCGGCTTGGCGCGCGCGGCATCGCGGTGAAATGGCCCAACGACCTGATGGTGAGCCGCCGCAAGCTCGGCGGGATCCTGATCGAAACACGGCCTGCGCCGCGGGAAACCCGGCCTGGCATGCGATCGTCCGCGCCCGGCAGCGTGGTGGTTGTCGGGGTCGGCATCAATTGTCGTGCGCAACCGCGTCTCGGCGCGCGCCTGGGCCGCGGCATCGCCGCGTTGGACCAGGTGCTGCGGCGCCCGGTGTCGCGCAATGCGGTCATCGGTGCGGTTGCGCGCGAAGTGCTGGCCGCGCTGGCGTCCTGGGAGCGCGTGCAGGAGCAAGCGCGCGAGCAGGTCCTGGAGCGGGCGGCATGATCCTCGCCATCGACGCCGGCAACTCGCGCGTGAAATGGGGCTGGTATGAGGATGAGAAGCCCGAGTCCGGCGGCAAGAGCGGCTGGACGAGCGTCGCCAACGTGTCGCTGATCGAGTTCGCCGCCTCGAGCGACCACATCAACCCGTTCTCCGCCACGCACGCGAACCCCTCGCGCATCGTCGTCTCGAACGTCGCCGGCGATGGCGCGCACCAGCTGATCGTGAACTGGACCAGCATCTTCGATGCGACCCCGGAATGGGTCCACGGCGAGCGCGAGCTCTGCGGCGTGAAGAGCCGCTACGAGCGCCCCGAACAACTCGGGCCCGATCGCTGGGCGGCGCTGATCGCGGCGCGCGCGCTGGAACCGGGGCGCGCCTGCCTGGTCGCCAATGCGGGCACCTGCACGACCATCGACATGCTCTCCGGCCAGGGTAAATTCACCGGCGGCGTGATCCTGCCTGGCATCGACCTGATGCGCTTCGTGCTGCACGAGCACACCGATCGCCTGCCGCTGCAGGACGGGCTTTTCAGCGCGGCGCCGCGCAATACGCTGGACGCGATCGAGACCGGTTGCCGCCAGGCCCAGGCGGGCGCGGTCGAGCGCATGCATCGCCTTCTTGGCAGCGACAGCGCCTGCATCGTATCCGGCGGCGGTGGTAAGGCCCTCCTCGAGCGGCTCGACCTGCCTTGCCGCTACGTGGAGAATCTGGTGCTCGAGGGATTGGCTCTCATCGGCCGCAGCTGACTACCAGGCGCACCGCCACAGCCCATGCGAACGCTCTTCCTGCTGCTGGTAGCACTCAACCTCGCTCTCTACGCCTGGCCGCGGTATTACGCCATGCCCGACAGCGCCGCCGATCCGGAGCCGCTGCGCCGCGAAATCAATCCCAACAGCATCCGGCTGCTCGAGGGGAAGGAACTCGCCGGCCTGTCGGTGCTGAAGCCCAAACCGGCGGCGGAAACCCCGGCCTCGGGGCCTGCGGCAGGCGGGAGCTGCGTGGAATGGGGCGGATTCTCGGTCGCCGAGGCGCCGCGCGCGGAGAAGACGCTCGAGCCGCTCGCCCTGGGCGCGCGCCTGACGCAACGTCGCAGCGACGAAACCGCCGGCTGGTGGGTGTTCATTGCGCCGCAACCCAATCGCGCCGCGGCGATGAAGAAAGCCGCCGAGCTCAAAGCGCTCGGCATCGAGGATTTTTTCGTCCTGCCGGACGAGGGCAAGCTGCGCTGGGCGGTATCGCTGGGCGTGTTCAGCAGCGAGGAAGCGGCGCGCAGCCGCCTCGAAGCGCTGCGCGTCAAGGGCGTGCGCAGTGCGCAGAGCGGCGAGCGCGAATCGCAGGTGGTGAAGATCTCGTTCCAGGTGCGCAACGCCGACGCCGCGCTGCAGGCCAGGCTGAAGGAACTCTCGCGCGGCTCGCCCGGCACCGAAATCCGCGATTGCCAGTAAAACAGGGACAGTCCACGTTTTTCGACCGAAAACGTGGACTGTCCCTGTTTTATCCGATGGGGATGGCGCCGCCGGGGACGTGCTTGGCGACCAGTTCGAGCAGCCGGTCCGCGCGCACCGGCTTGGTCAGGTAGCCGACCGCGCCGAGTTCCTTGCCGCGGTGCTCGCCGTCCTCCACCGAGGTAAGGAAGATCACCGGGATGTTGGGCAGCGTCGCATCGGCTTTGAGCGCGGCGACGAATTCGAAACCGTCCATGTGCGGCATGTTGACATCCGACAGGATCAGCTCGGGCGGATTCTTCAGCACCTGGTAGCCCGCGCTGATGCCGTCGTTGGCGGTGCTGACCTCGTAGCCGGCCGAGGCGAGGTGCATGCGCAGCAGTTCGCGCAGGCTGTCGTCGTCGTCGTCCACCACCAGGATCTTTGCCGCCATTTGCCTCTCGCCAACTCGATGGTGCTGATGCCCCGACTCGAACGGGGGACCTACTGATTACGAATCAGTTGCTCTACCAACTGAGCTACATCAGCATATTGCCTAGCGAAAAGAAGAGGATAATCATCGTAACATGCGCCCAATTCGCATGAAACAGTGGCTGCCCGCATCGTTGCTTTTGTGCGCGCTGGCTGCGGCGTTCCCCGCAATGGGCGACGCAGACTCGATAAAGCGCGGCCTGGCCGCCCGAATGCCGGGCGCAACCGTCCAGAGCGTCGTCGCGTCGCCTTTCGCAGGCCTGTATGAAGTCGTACTCGACGGTGAAATCGTCTATACGGACGAAAAGATGGAGTACTTTTTCAGCGGCAGCATCTTCGACATCCGCACCATGCCGCCGCGCAACCTGACCGAGGCAAACGCGCGGCGCTCGACGGCAGGCATCCTCGCCGCGGCGGCGCGCGATTCCGCCATCAAGCGCGTGAGGGGCAACGGCGGGCGCATCGTGTACAGCTTCGAAGACCCGAACTGCGGCTTCTGCAAGGCCCTGAACCTGGAGTTCGCGCGGCTGGACAACGTGACCATCTATACGTTTCCGACCCCGATGTTGTCGCAGAACTCCGCCGACAAGGCGGTCTGGGCCTGGTGCGCGAAGGACCGTGTCGGCGCATGGGACAAGCTGATGGCTGGCGCAGCGATTCCCGAGGGCGCCACCGGGTGCGCGCATCCGCTGGCAAAGATTGCCGCGCTGGCCAAGCGCTTTGACGTCACGAGCACGCCCGTCGTCATCCTGGGCAACGGCCGCCGATTCAATGGCTTTGTTTCGGCGGACAATCTGGAGAAAGCGCTCGCCGCCGAGAAATAGCCGCGGCGACCTTGCGTGGGCTATTTCCCGTCCGCAGCGGGAACGCCATAGGGCCCCGGCTTGTCGGGCCGGTTCGACTTCAGCCCGCTAGGGTCGTAGGGACCCGCCTTGCGCGGCGGCGTCGCTGCGGGCGCAACGGGTTCGGCGACCGGCGGCGGCTCATAACCCTCGGGCAGCGCCGGCGCGGCCTGCGAACGCATCGGCAGCACACCCGTTTTCGGGTAGCCGGCCAGATCGAGCAGGCTTTCATATCTATTGGGATCGAAGCCGGTCTGCACGGAGCGCCCGACCACCAGCGCTGGAACGTTGTCCGAAGGCGCCACCGCCTTGAGTTGCTCCAGGGTGTCGACGTTCCAGACCTGCACTTCCTTGAACGGTATGCCGCGCTTGTTCAGCGCCTCGCGCGCGAGCGCGCAGGGCTGCTTGCAGACCGGCGCTGTATACAGCGTCACTGGAAACTCGGCCTGTGCCTTCTGCAATTCGTACGGCAGTTGCTGGTTGTCGCTCTTGACCGGCGGACTGCCCAGACCACGCTTGCGTACTTCCTTCGCGCTGGCGGGCGGAGGCGAATCGCTGTACTGCACGCGCCCCTTCTCGTCCACCCAGCGGTACTGCTGCGCGAACGCGGTTGCGCAGGCCGCGAGCAAGGCGGCGAGAATGAACCCGGCGCGCAAAATCATGCGCCGATCATATCATCGTGCCCCGCGCCTACTCAATGCAGCTGCCGGTGCGCTTGCAGTCCGGCTCGAACGGTACCTCAACGAGCTTGATGCTGCCCACCGCGACGCCGTTGCGTATCGCCGGACGGAAGCGCAACGCCATCACCGCTTCGAGCGCGGCTTTGTCGAAAATCCCGGCGGGGCGCGAATCCATCACCGCTGCATCGCGCAAGCGGCCTTCGTGGTCGATGAGCAGTCGCAGCGTCACGACACCGCGGGTGCCCGCGCTGAGCGCTGTTTCGGGATAGGCGAGATCCACCTGGTTGAGCGGTATCGCGCGCTCGTCGAGCTCGCTGGCACGGTAGTAGATCGGGGCAGCCGGCATGCCGGCCGCTTGCGCTTGCGGCTCGCCGCTTGGGGCCGGGGCCGGTTTCGGCGCGCGCGGCCGCGGCTCCGATTGCTGCTGAATGTCGGGCGGACTCAGCGCCGCTGCGGGCGCCAGGCGCGCGTTCAGCGGCTGCGCCGCCGCGAACAACGACAACTCCGCCGCCGCGGGAACGAACGCGGTATTGGCCAGCAGCGCCGCATGCCCGCACGCCGAGACGACCAACGCAAACGCGACCCGCCTCATCGCCGCATGGCTGTCCCAGGAAACGGAATCGGTCACTTCGGCTGATGCGCCTGACGCGACGGGTTCAATCGATCTCCTTGTACCAGAACTTGCGCAGCCTGGAGTAGAGCTGCACGCCCGGGGCGAGCGAGCAGGATGCGCCGTAGCACACCACGCCGGTCGGATCGTTGCCGCCGCCGAGGGAAGCCCCGGCACCTATTTTGAGCTGGCCGCCGGACACGGTGCCGCCCACCGGCACACCGCCGCTGGTGCTGGTGCCGGTCCCCGTGGCGCCGCCCAGGCCGCCGTAGACCAATACCGGCGAGGGCAGGAAGCCGCCACCGGCATAGGTCGTCGACAGGCTGGTGCCGGTGAACGCAGTGCCGTTCTCGAAATTGACCGAATACTGCCGCGCAACCCCGAGGTTCGGACTGCAGGCGCCGCCGCCTGCGGCCGCCGAAGGCTGGTTGGTGCCGAAGAACACCGCCCCGCCGCCCGGAGCGAGCGTACCGCCTACCTGCTTTTCGCCCGAAGCGAGGGTGATGAACCAGCCCGTGTTGGCGGTATCCGCGAGCGCGGACGCCGTGTTCTGCGACGCCGTGGAGCCGCCGCTCGCCACCTCGGGCGCGGTGCCGCTGCAATTCGCCGCCACCTGGATGCAATTGGTGCTCAGGTTGAGCAACGTGTTGATCGAGCTGCCGTTGATCACCGCGGTGGTGGCGTGCACGATCGTTGCCTGCACCGGGACGCCGGTGATGGGGTCGGCCGCCGGGGTGCTCGAGCGCACCTTGTCCTTGAACGCGTAGACCCGGTTGACCACCGTGGTATCGAACGGGTGCTCGCGGTCTCCGGTGCCGGCGATTACCATGTCGGACGTGGTGGAGCCGACGACATCAGGCGGGAAGAGGAACTTGCGCCGCCCCGCGGCCGTCGTCTGGTCGCCAATTGAGGCGAGGTTGACCACCGTCCACTTGGTCGGGTCGACGTCGCCGAAGTCGATGCGCCACATGTTGCCGCCGGTATCGCCGACGTAACTGCGGTACGGCTTGGGCGCGGAATCACCCAGCACCACGGCAATGTCGGAGGGGATCGCGAAGTCCATTCCCGACACCTGCTTGAAGGGATGCGCGCTGCTGTCGGCGCGCGCATGTCCGGCGGCCTGCCAGATGATCGCGCCTGTCGCCGCATTGACGACGTAAATGCCGCGTCCCATGCTGCGCGTGTAGGTCGTGCCGCTCGCAACCACCGAGGCCGCGGTCGACGAGGTGACGGTAGAGGGATCCAGATCCTCGACCAGCGCGTCGTAGCCGGCGCCGAACATCAGCACCGGGTCGCTACTGGCGTTGATCGAAATCACCCTCGGCTCGGACCAGGTCTGGCCCAGCTCGCCCCAGCCCAGGTCGCAGCCGGTCGTGGCGTCGATGTCCGCCGGCACCGTGCTCAGGCTCGGGCAGCCTTTGCGCCACAGCACTTTGGGTATCAGCGGGTCGCTCACGTCGAGCGCATAGATCGCGCGCCCGCCACGCCGCATGGTGAGGTAGAGCCATACCTTGTCGCCGTCGGCAGCGACCAGCTTGCCGTCAGCGTTTGAATCCAGCGTATAAGCGCCGATCGGGCCGTCGAAGAAGTACGGCTTCTTGAAGCTGCTGCTGATGGGGGGCGAATTGAGGCGCAGCCGCTTCAGGTTGCCGAAATGCTCCTTGGCGATGAAACCCCAGACCTCGACGCCGGGCGCGGGATCGCCCGTGGTGCTGCCGAAACCGCCCTTGGCGCCGCGGAACACGCCATCGTTGCCGCCGTAGAAAATGTAGACGTCGTTGTCGGCATTGGGCGGGTCGCTCAGCGCGCGGCGGTTGTAGTTGACCACTGCGGGGCGCGAGTGCAGCACGTCGCCGTGCATCGATGCGCGCGTATCGACGAACGAGGAGTTGGCGTTCTCGTCCTCGAAATTGTCCTCGCCGCGCACCCAGTTGACGACGTTGGTGCGCTCGCTCGCCCCCGCGCCGGCCGAGATCGCGTTGATCGTGCCGGTGGCCGCGCCCTGCGCCGAGGCGAGCGTGTAGGTGAAGGAGTCGACGCTTGGCGTGGTCGCGACGGTGAAGGTGCCGTTGAACGCCGCGGGCGTAGCGCCGCTGATCGTCACTACGCTCACCCCGGGGATGAAGCCGTGCGCGGTCGAGGTCGCGACCGCGGTCGTGCTGTTGGTGCTCGCCGTGACCGGGCTGCCGGAGTTGGCGCCGACGGCCGCCGCAAGCGTATAGCGCACCGTGTCGGCGTCGTGCACCACGGCCGTGGTGATAGTGCCGTTGTAGCCGGCCGGAACCGCCCCGGCGACGATGAACGGGTTTACCGCCGTCCCGGCGGCGCCGTAGCCGTGAGCCGCGATCGTGGCGTAGGCGCGCGGGTTGGTCGTCAGGCGCACCGTCGGGCTGCCGCCAGGCGCGGTGGCCGAGCTCGAATTGTAGGTGAAGGTATTCGCGTCGGGCGTCGTCAGTACGGTGAACGAGCCGTTGTGCGCTGCATCCGCCGCGCCGGCGATGGTGATCGCGTCCGTCACTGCGGTAAAGCCATGGTTGGTAAGGGTCGCGGTCACGATCGGGCTCAGGGCGGTGGACACCTGCATCAGCGGCGCCGCGCTCGCCGGCGAGGCGAGGCCCGCGGGCACGGTGTAATCGAAGGTGTTCGCCGTCACGCCGGAGATCACAACGCTGCCGTTGTATCCCGCAGGCGAGGCGCCGGAGATCGTCACCGTGTTGCCGTTGACGAAACCGTGCGCGGTGACCGTCGCGGTCGCGAGGGTGCCGCTGGTGGTGGCCGTGACGGTGCCGCTGTTGGCAGTCGCGATCGCCGTGGCCGTGGTGTAGGTGAAGCTGGTCGCGCTCGGCACTGTCTGGATCACGTAGGTGCCGTTGTAGGTCGTGGGAACGGCGCCGGCGATGACCACCGATTGCCCGACGCTGCGCCCGTGCGCAGCGGCGAAGTTGACGGTGACCGTGGTGGTCGCGCCGGTCGCGGTGATGGTGCCGGTCGGCGCCAGTGCGGTCGTGTTCGCATAGCTGAACTGGTTGGCGTCGATCAGCTTGATCGTTTTGGCGCCGTTGAACGAGGTCGGGGTCGCGCCGGCGATCGTCACCGACTGGGCGTCGGTAAAGCCGTGGCCGGTCGATACCGCGTTGACCGTGGTGTTGCTGGTGGTGACCGTGCCCGAGCTTTCGTTCGCCGTGCCGCCAGGAACGGGCAGATTGATGCGGATGACGTTCGCGCTCTGTACGGTCTGGATGGTGACGCCGCTCGCCGGGGTGTTGTAGTTCGTCGTGCCGGTGATGATGACGTACACCCCCGCCGCCAGGCCGTGGCCCGCCAGCGTGACGTCGGTGTAGCTGCCGCCCTGGCGCGAAAACAGCGTCGCGGAACGGGCGTTGGCGCCGTTATTCAGCGACGTGACCGACTTCGTGAGCGTGTTGCTGATCGACGTCGCGGTCAGCATGGTGGTATTGGCCGTGATCGAGCTGGCGGTCTGTATGGTGCCGGATGCGTTGTTCAGGGTCACGGGTCGCGTGTCGACGAGCGCGGTGATCGGCTTGACGATCGCGGCGGTGAGCGGCGAGACCAGGCGCGTGTCGATGGCGAGCGCGCAGGCGTCGATGTCGGTGTTGGCGACGGTGAACGGCGTCGCCGAGAGCAGGCTGGGGGTCGCCGAAAAATTTGTGTTGCACAGCGGGAACGCCGGCCCCTGCGTGCAGGTGTAGAGAGGCCGCTCCGGGTCGGGAGAGACCGCGTTGACCCCGGCGGCGAAGTAGCGTGCGCGCAACTGCTGCGCCGCGCCGCCTTTTTCCACCAGGTCGCCGTCCGGGCTGTCGGAGCTGCCGCCGACGCCGTTTGCCGCGGCCGGCCGGAACGACCAGTAGGTCGAGTTCGGCGCGCTGGGGCTGGTCCAGAAACTCACCGCGGAAGACGTGATGAAGCCTGTGGTCGGGTTGATCGCGGGATTCAGATTGGCGTCCACCGTGAATACGGCGCCCGTGGTCGCATCTTTCTTCAACTGATAGCCCTTCAGATTGCCAAGCCAGCGCGGCTTGTCGCCCGCATCGGGCCGGAAAACGCCGATATAGAGCTGGTTCAGGTTGGTGCCGCGCACGTTCACGCTGACCGGCAGGGTCGAGGCTGCGAACACGCTGTTGACCGCCTGTATCTCCTGGAAGATGCTGTTGAGCGCGTCGATGATCGCCTGGCCGGTGCCGCCGCTGGTAACGGAGAAGTATTTGCCCTTGCCGTTTTGCGCCATGCTCTTGGCGAGCGCAGTCATGTCCGGTCCCTGGCCGGTCGTGCCGGGGTCGACCTCTACCACGTACGTGATCGCAGTCTGGTTGCCCGAGAACGTGGTGTTGATGTCGTTCTCGGCCATGAATTTGGCATACTCGTCGCCCCAGTTGGCCTGCTGGCCATTGGGCGTAATGGCGATCACCGGCGGCGCGGAGCCGCGCGCCAGGGTGAGCAGCGTCTCGCCCGTCGAACGCGCGCTCGCGTTCTCGTTGGTCGGGCCGTTACTGATGAAAATGATGTAGTTCTTCTGGCAGGAGTCGCTCATCGCCGCGCTGTAGAGCGACGCCGCGGTAGGGGTCGCCGGCAGCGCATGGTTGCCCAAGGGTGCCGCGACCGGATTGCCCGCCGCATTGCCGGCGAAATCCGTCTTCACCTTGCCGAAACTCGCGCGGTTGACGCCGCCGCCGAAATACAAGTAGGCCTCGTGCATCGCCAGGCCGATGGTGGAGTTGTTGCCCTTGTCGGCGAGTATGTCCAGGCTGCCGACGATCGAGGCGAGCGCCGTCTTGTTGGCCGAAGTCATCTGCCGCATGGCGAATTTGACATAGCCGCCGTCGATGTTGTCGTTGCCGCCGCCGGTTTCCGGGAACAGCATCAGGCCGACGTTGTAGGCGCTATCCAGGCCGTTCACGACCGACACGAGGGCCGATTTCTCGTTGGTGAAGGCGCTGTTCCAGTTGGCGGTGTTGTCGAGGATGATGAGGACGTTCGGCCGCTCCGCGGGAATGTTGGGGTTGTTGCGGAAAAGGTCGGTGTCGTCGTTGACCGGGTCGAACACCGCAAACGGGGTGCCGCACACGACCGCCAGGCCGAGTGCGAGCAGGATTCTCTTGAGTGTGTGTTTCATGCTCTGTTGCTCCGAAATCAGATCGACAGGCCGGGGCAGGAATTGCTCAGCATGCGGATCTTGACGCCCTGGTGGAACGTAGCCTTGGCCCCGGTCAGCGTGTCGGTGACCGAGGCGGTGATTTGCCACAGATTGTCGAAAGTCCCGGACGCCTGCGTCACCGAGCCGCCCGGCGTGCGCTTGGTCGAAATGCAGCGCACCGGCATCACGTCGACCTGCGTGCCCGAGGTGCAGGTGGCCGGCGGGATCGCCACCAGCGGGTCGCCGAAGGTGGCGTTGACGCAGACGCGCTGCGCCGTCGTCGCGCCCGGGGGAATGACGCTCACCGGATCGAAGTTGCCCAGGTTGCTGATCGACTGCTCGATCGCCTGCTGCGCCGCCGCCTCCATGAGCTTCTGCGCCTGCTGGTTGCCGACGATCTTGAAGCCGACGTTGCCGGTCCGGATCGCGGTGATGGCGAACAGCGTCAGCACCGAAAGCATGATCATCGAGACAAGCAGCGTCATGCCTCTCTGGCGGCCCGGGCGGTTGTGCATAGCGTTCATCGCGGAATCTCCCGGCGGCCCGACTGGTTGGCGACGCGCGTCTCGGCGCCGTAGACGTGGCGCTTGAAGGCGTCGTTGGTCGCGGCGGTGGTGTAGGTGCCCAGAGTGTAGGTCTTGTCGTCGACGTAACCGGTGGAAGCCGTGGTATTGCGCGCCAGCACATAGATGCGCGCCGCGACCGTGTGGCCCATCTGGGCGACGGTGGGCGCGTTGACGAAGAGATCGGGCAGGCCGTCGCCGATCAGGCTGCCGGTGCCCGGGTCGGTGGGGTTGATGGGCGAGTCATCGACGCCGTACTCGATGCGGATCGCCTCGATTCCCTCGACGATCGGCACGATCGTAAAGGCGCCGGCGGCGTCCAGTTCGAGCCGCTTCAGGGTTGGCAACGGTTTGCCGAGATCATCGGCGCTGCCGGTGCAGAGAACTCCGCCGCCGTTCGGCGTGCTGCAGGGGGCGACGAAGTAGATGTGCGTGCGGTACCTGCGGATCGCCGCCGCGATCTGCGGAAACTGGGGTGGGCTGCCGACTGCGGCGACGCTGAAATCCCGCCGCTGCAGCGCGCTCGCGGCGGCGGCGGCATTCTGCGTGTTGCTGATCGCTCCGCCAGCGCCATACTGCAGTTCGGCGCTGTCCACGGTCGACTGGACGTAGACGATGCCGGCGGTGGTAGTCCCGGCGCCGGCGCTATTGACCTGCGTCGTGTCGGCGCGCCGCACCACCACGATGTCGCTGCCAGCCATCAGGTTGGCGGCGGTAAGCAGGGCCGCGCAGCCCGCCGGGATGCTCGCCGCGGATATATATTGGACCGGGAGCGCGAGCGCGTTGTTCGAGGTGTCGCTGACGGCACCGGCGGTCGGCGCCGCGCAGGGATCGGGCGCCGCGGCCGGCACCGCCGGCAACGCCGCCAGCTCGCCGTAGTAGCCCGCGTGGCGCAGGTCCTGCGACAGGAACTCGATCGCGTAGCGCCCGTTCTCGATCTGCTCGGCGCTGTTCTTCATTTCCTTGTTGGCGGTGCTGGAGTTGACGAACACCGAGGCCAGGCCGGCCAGGATCAGCAGGCCGATGGTGATCGAGGTCATCAACTCGAGCAGCGAGAAACCGCGCGCGGCGCGCGGCGGGCGGGCGATCGGATGCCGGAAGGATCTGGTCATGGTCAGCCTACATGGTCCTGAGCGTGGCGATGCGCATCGTCACCCACACGGTGCGGCGCATGGTTTCTGTGCCGTACAAGCCGCTGCCGCAGGTGGCGACCGGCGCGAACGTATCCGACATCCCCTGCCAGGAAACCGCGAGGGTGTACTCGCCGGTGTCATTGATATTGGCGCCGGAGGTGGCATTGACGTATTCAGTCGCCACGTTGTAGCTCACGCAGCCGCGCGCGCCGATGATGGAGCCGACCTTGGTCGTCCCGCCCTTTTTCTCCGACACGCCCTGCAGCAGGTTGTCCCAGTTCTGCATGCCGGCAACTGCCATCGCGTTGTTTGCGGCGGTGTCGACGCTGCAGGTGGGCGTGACCGGGCTGGCCGGATCGCCGAAAAAGGGCGCGCCCGCCGCCGTGTCGGTGGTGACGGCAAAACAGCGAGCCGTGAGGCGATTGCTGCCGAGGCGCTCGACCATGTCGTAGAGCAGCACCAGCGCCTGCGCGCGCTGGTAGGACTCGAATTCGGCGACCTGGGCGCGCGCCTGCAAGCCTGCCAGTCCCAACAGCCCGACAGTGACGATCAGGATCGAGACCAATACCTCGATCAGGCTGAAGCCCGCGCCGCGCGATCTGCGCTTGTACATGGCAGGCCGCATCAGTTGCACCCGTCGGCGGCAGTGGAGTTCGTGTCCACCCGCGTGTTCGGGCGGCCACTGACGCTGACGTCGACGCAGCGCATGGCGATACTGGCAGTGGCGGGGATGGTGATGCGGAATGACGCCGCTGCGGTCGTCAGCCTGCCGTCGCGGCCATAGGTGACGATGTTTGCCGCAGGCCCGCTCAGGGCAATGTCGCTCTCCACCGCTTCCTGCGAGAGCAACAGCACATCGGCGCCGCCGCAGCTGCCGGCGACATCGACGCAGGTCACGCTCCAACCGTTCTGCCAGCCGCCTGCCGCAGCGATCATCGACACGCTGCCGCTGTTGCGCTTGATGGCTTCGCTACGCGCCAGCGTAAGGCTGCTGTAGAGGTCGAGCGAAACCGTTTTCATGCGGTTGGTTTTCAGCAGGTCGCGCATCGAGGGCAATCCGATCGCCGCGAGCACGGCCACAACCGCCACGACGATCATCAGTTCGACGATCGTGAACCCCTTGGCGGCGGCGATTCTCGGCATGCCTACCACTTCCCGTTGCCGGCGCTGCGGGCACGCAACCCTGCGCTGGTGATCGTCAGCGTGCCGTCGCTCGCCTGGTAGCCGGGTTTTGGCACCGCGCTAACCGTGTAGCTGGGCGGCGTGCCTGCGGTCACCGCCACTGTCACCGTATAGAACGAGTTGACGCAGCTGGCCGCGGAGCAGGTCCAGCCATCCTGGACGATGTTCAGGCCGGTGTTGTTGAGGGCCGCGGTGTAAGCGCGCGCATCCAGCAGATACTGCTCCTCGCGCTGCACGATGCTCAGCATGACCTGCTGCGCCGAGGAACGGTTGGCTTTCCTGTTGTATTCCTGGTAGGACGGGACAGCGATGCCCGCCAGGACCCCGATGATCGCCACCACGATCATGAGCTCCATGAGAGAAAAACCGCGGGCGCTGCGGGGGCGTTTGAGCATTGCATGGAACGCGAAATTGCTCTTCATCGAATTTCTCCGTGAGTGACTATAGCGGCATCGAACGGATGCACGGAACCGCCCGCCGACAGAACGCCGGTTTGCCCGGACGAACGGCACCCGGATTGCTGCTGCGCCGTGACATTGGTCACACTTCACCCCGCCGCGGCAAGGCGAGCTCGCGCGGCAGGCTGAAAACGACATGCTCGGCAGTGCCCTCGAGAGGCCGCACGCTCTTCGCGCCGAGCTCCTTCAGGCGCTCGACCAGCTTGTCGATGAGCATTTCCGGGGCCGAGGCTCCTGCCGTGATGCCGACGCGTGCCTTGCCCGCGATCCATTCCGGCCGCAGGCCGGCCGCGTCGTCGACCAGGTAGGCTTCGATCCCCATGTGCTGCGCCACTTCGCGCAGCCGGTTCGAGTTGGAGCTGTTGGGCGAGCCCACCACGATCACCACGTCGCAGCGCGGCGCCATGAATTTCACCGCGTCCTGGCGGTTCTGCGTCGCGTAGCAGATGTCGTCCTTCCTCGGACCGCGGATCGTGGCGAAGCGCGCGCGCAGAGCCGCGACGATCTTCGCCGCGTCGTCCACCGAGAGCGTCGTCTGGGTGACATAGGCGAGCCGCCGCGCATCCCGCACTTCGAGCCGCGCCACGTCCTCGAGCGTTTCCACCAGGTGCATGTCCGCGTGGTTCACACCTGCCTCTGCCTGGCCCATGGTCCCCTCGGACTCGGGGTGGCCGCGGTGCCCGATCATGACGATTTCGTAGCCCTCGCGCAGCAGTTTCGCGACTTCGAGGTGTACCTTGGTGACCAGCGGGCAGGTGGCATCGATGACCTTGAGTCCGCGCGCCTCGGCGTCGCTGCGCACCGCCCTGGCGACGCCGTGCGCGGAGAAGATCACCGTGCTGCCGCGCGGCACCTCGGCCAGTTCGTCGACGAAAACCGCGCCCTTCGCGCGCAGGTCCTCGACCACGAACCGGTTGTGCACGATTTCGTGGCGCACGTAGATCGGCGCGCCGCGCTGCCCGAGGGCGCTCTCGACGATCTCGATGGCGCGCGTGACGCCGGCGCAGAAGCCGCGGGGGTTCGCGAGCAGGACGTCCATGACGGGGATTCTAAGGCTTGCGCCGGTAGGCGGCGTCGAAGGCGGCCTCGAGCTGCCGCATTGAATCCCCCGGCACGCCGCGCAGTCCGTCGATCACCTGCTTCGCCCACTCGAAATATTCGCGCCGCCGGGTCATGTCCCATTGCGCCGGCGGCCGCTCGGCGACGTCGCGCAGGTTGCAGATCTTGTCGGCCAGCTTGACCAGCTTCGCTCCCGGGCTGATGCCGGCGGCGTGCTCGATCTGCAGGCGCTTGCGCTCGAGCTTGGGCAGGTCCTTGTCGTCGGTGACCTCGGCCACCATGGCGGCGATGCGTTCGCCGAATTGCGCGCGCAGTTCTTCCAGCGTGGTGGCCGTGTCCTCTATCGTGTCGTGCAGCAGCGCCGCGGCGAGCACCTCGATATCGTTCACGCCGCCTTCGCCGGTGAGCACCTCGGCAAGCGCGATCGGGTGGTTGATGTAGGGCGAGGCCTCGGCGTCCTTGCGCCGCTGGTCGCGGTGCTTGTGGGCCGCGAAGGCAAGCGCCCGGAACAGCAGCGCGAGATCCTTTTCAGACAGGTTTTTCATCCGGGTTCTTCTGCAAAAAGCTTTCCACGATGAGGATTCCCGCGCCCACCGTGATCGCCGCATCGGCGACATTGAACGCCGGCCAGTGCGAGCCCGCGACGTGGAAATCGAGGAAGTCGACCACGTGGCCGTAGACCAGCCGGTCGTAGAGGTTGCCCAGCGCACCGCCCAGGATCAGCGCCAGGCCGAAGCAGAACAGGGATTTGTCCCGATTCCTCACGATCAGGACACTGATGACGACGGCAGCGACGAGGGCGATGGCGGAGAAAAACAGCGTCTGCCAGCCCTGCGCGGTGGCGAGGAAACTGAACGCCGCGCCCTTGTTGAACACCAGCACCAGGTTGAAGAACGGGGCGATGGCGCGGCTTTCTCCGGGCGCGAACGTCGACAGCAGGGCGAGTTTCGTCAGGTAGTCGCAAGCGACGACCGCGGCCGACAGCGCGAACCAGCGGTACGGCTTAGGCATAGCGACGCTGTTCCCCCGTGCCGTTCAGGTTGCCCTCGCAGCGCGCGCACAGGCCCTGCGGGTTCACGTCGGCACGGTAATGCCAGCAGCGCTCGCATTTCGCGTGCGCGCTCGCCCTGACCTTGATCCGCACGCCCGAACCCTGCTCCTTCCTGACGCTCGCGCGCGAGGTAATGAACACGAAGCGCAGTTCGTCCTCGAGGCGCGCCAGCGCGTCGTACAGCGGGCCGCTCGCGCCGATGTCGAGTTCGGCCGCCAGCGACGATCCGATCTCCTTCGCCTCGCGCCGCTCCTCGATCTTCTTCATCGCGACTTCGCGGCACTGGCGCACGCTGCCCCAGGCATCGAGCAAATTCTGGTCGAAATCCGGACTTGGAATGGCGTGCCAGAGCTCTTCGAAAACACTCTTTTCGGAATTTCCCGGCAACGTCTTCCATGCCTCCTCGGCAGTGAAGCTCAGTATGGGCGCCATGAGACGCACCAGGCTCTGCGCGATATGCCAGAGCGCGGTCTGCGCCGAGCGCCGCGCGCACGAATCCGCGCCGCAGGTGTAGAGCCGGTCCTTGAGGATGTCGAGGTAGAAGCCGCCAAGTTCCCCGGAGCAGAAGCCCTGCAGTTTCTGCGTCACGAGGTGGAACTGGTAGGCCTTGTAATCGCCGAGCGCCGCAGCCTGCATCTGCGCCGTCAAAGCCAGAGCGTAGCGATCGATCTCGGTCATCTGCGCCACTGGCACTGCGTGCCGGGCCGGGTCGAAATCCGAGATGTTGGCGAGGAGGAAGCGCAGCGTATTGCGGATGCGGCGGTAGCCCTCCACCACGCGCTTGAGGATCTCGTCGGAGATCGTCAGCTCGCCGGAGTAATCGGTGCTCGCGACCCACAGGCGCAGGATCTCGGCGCCCAGAGTCCCCGAGATTTTCTGCGGTGCCATCGTGTTGCCGAGAGACTTGGACATCTTGCGCCCGTCTCCGGCGACCACGAAGCCGTGGGTGAGCAGGCTGCGGTACGGCGGTTGCCCGTCGAGCATGCAGCCGGTGAGCAGCCCCAGGTGGAACCAGCCGCGGTGCTGGTCGGAGCCCTCGAGGTACATGTCTGCGGGGTAGGTTGACTCATCCTTGTGTGAATTGCGCAGCACAGTGAAGTGCGTGCTGCCGGAGTCGAACCAGACATCGAGGGTGTCCCGGCCCTTTTCATACGCCGGGGCGTCGGAACCCAGGAATTCCTCGGCCTTCACGCCCTGCCACGCCTCCAGGCCGCCCTTCTCCACCAGCTTCGCGACCTTTTCGAGCAGCTCCGGCGTGCGGGGATGCGGCGCCCCGGTTTCGCGATGCAGGAAGAACGGCATCGGCACGCCCCACTGGCGTTGGCGGGAAAGCGTCCAGTCCGGGCGGTTGGCGATCATGCCGTGCAGGCGCGCCTTGCCCCATGCCGGGAAGAACTGCGTGGCGTCGATGCCGCGCAAGGCGGCTTCGCGCAGCGATTCCCTGCCGACTTTCTTGTCCATCGAAGCGAACCACTGCGTCGTGGCGCGCAGGATCACCGGCGACTTGTGACGCCAGCAGTGCATGTAGCTATGCACGTGCTTCCAGTCGAGCGCGAACAGCGTGCCTTTTTCCTGCATGAGCTTCACGATCTTCGGGTTGGCCTCCCAGATGGACAGCCCGCCGAAGAGCGGCAGCGAGGCGGCATACTTTCCGTCCCCCTGTACCGGGGTGAGGATCTCGTCGTCCTTCATGCCGTAGCGGCGGCAGGATTCGAAGTCCTCGACGCCGTAGGCCGGCGACGAATGCACGATGCCGGTGCCGGTGTCGAGCGTGACGTAGTCGCCGAGATAGACCGGCGCCGTGCGATCGTAGAACGGGTGGCGGAAGCGGATGTTCTCCAGCGCCTTGCCCTTCGCCTTGCCGATCGCCTTCCATACCTTGATGCCGTATTTCGCCAGCAGCCGTGGCATCGCGAGCGAATCGAATTCCTCCTCGGTCGAATCCGGCACGTCGCCGGCGGCGAGCATCACGTCGGCGACGATCAACAGGCCGCGTTCGGTCTCCACCAGCGCATAGTCGAATTCGGGGTGCACGTTGAGCGCCTGGTTGGCCGGCAGCGTCCAGGGCGTGGTGGTCCAGATGAGGATCCAGCCCGGCTTGTCGGGCAGCGAGCGCATGCCGAACGCTTGCGCGATTTTTTCCTTCTCCAGGAAAGCGAAGCCGACATCCACCGCGGGATCCTTGCGGTCCTCGTACTCGACTTCCGCCTCGGCAAGCGCCGAGCCGCAATCGAAGCACCAGTTCACCGGCTTCAGGCCGCGGTAGATATAGCCTTTTTCAAGCAGTTTGCCGAGAAGACGGATCTCGTCGGCCTCGTTGCCGTACGCCATCGTCATGTACGGGTTGTCCCAGTCGCCCAGCACGCCGAGGCGCTTGAAGTCCGTCCTTTGGCGCTCGATCTGCTCGGTCGCGAAAGCGCGGCACAGCCGCTGCGTCTCCGCGGTCGACAGGTTCTTGCCGTTCAGCTTTTCGATCTGCGCTTCGATGGGCATGCCGTGGCAGTCCCAGCCCGGCACGTAGCGCGCATCGAAGCCGTCGAGCGACTTCGACTTCACCACCACGTCCTTGAGGATCTTGTTGACCGCTGTGCCGATGTGGATGTCGCCGTTGGCGTAGGGCGGGCCGTCGTGCAGCACGAACGGCGGCCGGCCCCTGGCCACCGCGCGCAGGCGCTTGTAGAGGCCCTTTTCGTTCCATTGCTTCACCAGCAGCGGCTCGCGCTTGGCCAGGTCGCCCCGCATCGGGAACGGCGTGTCGGGCAGGTTCAGCGTGTGCTTGTAATCAGCCATGTTTGCGGAAATAGTCCTTTGCCTGTGCCACGTCCTGCCCGATGGCAGAGCGCAGGGCGTCCAGCCCGTCGTATTTTTCCTCGTCCCGCAGCTTGCGCAGGAACTTTACCCTCAGGTGGCGGCCATAGAGCTCGCCGCTCCAGTCGAACAGGTGCACTTCCAGCAACGGCGGCGCATTTTCGCGCACAGTGGGCCGCCGGCCCACGCTCGCGACGCCGCGCGTCACGGCGCGCGTTTCCTCAAGCTCAGCCTCCACCGCGTAGATTCCCGCCAGCGGCGGGCGCCGCCTGAGAACAATGTTCGCCGTCGGGAATCCCAGCGTGCGCCCGAGCTTTTCGCCGTGCGCCACGCGCCCGCTCATGCTGTAGGCGCGCCCGAGCAGGCGCTGCGCGCTTGCCAGATCGCCCGCCGCGAGCGCCGTCCGCACCCCGGAACTGGACACGCGCTGGCTGCCTTCCATGACATCGCCCATTGCTTCGAGCGCGAATCCCTTCGTTGCCGAGGCCGATTGGAGGGCGGCAAAATCTCCCGCCCGCTTCGCGCCATAGCGGAAGTCCCGACCCACCAGCAACCAGCGCACGCCCAGGCTGCGCAGCAGGACATCGTCCACAAATTGCACCGCAGAGATCGCGGCGAGCGGCGCACCAAACCGCAATACGTGTACCGCGCCTACCCCGGCTGCAGCGATCAACTCCAGCTTCTCGCGCAACCTGGTGAGCCGGGTCGGCGCCGTCGCCGGAGAAAAATACTCGCGCGGATGCGGCTCGAACGTCAGGACTTTGCAAGGTAGCTGCAACTCGCGCGCCTCTGCCACCAGCCGATCCAGCATGGCGCGATGCCCGCGGTGCACGCCATCGAAATTGCCGATGGTGAGCGCTACGGGGCCGCCCCCCGGCTGAATGGTCCCGTGCGAAACCCGCATAAGCGCGTGTAAAATGTTGAATTATAGCGTCTTTCAAGCGGAGGATGCCCGGTGAAAACTCTCGAAGACCAGATGTCCACCTACGCGGCCTACCATCAGGATGCACGCAACAAGGCGACGCATTTCATCGGCGTGCCGGCAATCGTCTTCTCGCTCATGATTCCACTGGGCTGGCTGCGTGCCGACATCGGCGGCAGCACGCTGAGCGCAGCAATGGTCGTGACGGCGATTCTGCTTCTGTATTACCTGGTGCTCGATATTGCGCTCGGCCTGGCGATGGGCGCGGTGTTCGCGCTGATGCTCTGGGGGGCCGAGCCGCTGGCACAGGCCTCGCTCGGCGTCAGCCTTGCCTGGTTCCTGCTCCTTTTCGTCGGCGGCTGGGCGCTGCAGCTCTGGGGCCACGTTTACGAAGGACGCAAGCCGGCGCTGGTGGACAACCTGTTCCAGATATTCGTCGCGCCCATCTTCCTTGCCGCCGAAGTGTTCTTCGCGCTCGGTTACAAACCCGGGCTGCACGACGCGGTGCAGCGGCGCGCGCTGGACATGCGCGCGCAGGCGGGCATTGGCCCTAATTCAGCCGCGCGCAGCGCAGCGTGAGGTCCACCATTTTCGAACGGACGTCGTCCTGGTCGGGCGCCTCGGGCTCGCGCTGCAGGTAATCCGCCAGATCCTTGAGCGCGGGGCGCCAGCACTCGAGGCGCATATACACCAGGCCCCGGTCGCGCAGCTCGGCGGCCGATTCGGGCGCCACCACGATCATGCGGTTCAGCACCTCGAGCAGTCGCTCGGGCTGGTCCTTCTTGCGGTAGATGCCCTTCAGGTTGCGCAGCAGGCGGGCGAGGATCTGGCGGTTGCTGGCGGGTTCGAGAAACTGGTCGAGCGGCAGGTCGGCAACTGGCACGCCGCGAGCGGCGTCCTTCCATCCGCCTGGATCGCTCGCCCCGACGACGCGCGGAATGACCCGCTTCAGGCGCTCACGCAATTCGGGCTCCGCCAGCGGCACGCCGCCGGAAAACGGATCGAGCACCAGCGCGCCGCCGCGCAAAGGCAGGCGCACGAGGAAATGCCCGGGGAAGGACACACCCTCGAAGGGCAGGCCGATGCGCCGGCCGATCTCCATGTAGAGCACGGCGAGCGTGATCGGGATTCCCGTGCGCCGGTCAATGACTTCGTTCAGGTAAGAGTTGCGCGGGTCGTAAAAATTGTCGACGTTGCCGCCGAATCCCAGGTCGTCGAAGAGGAATTCGTTCAGCGCGATGATCCGGTCCTCGGCCACCGCCTCCGACGCGAAGCGCGCGCGCAGGCGCTTGGCGAAGCGCTCGATTTCGCCTACATAGCCCTCGACATCCAGTCCGGGGTAAGCGTCCTCGGCGACCTGCAGGCAGGCGCGTGCGAGCTCAATCTGGCCGTCGTCGCGCGCCATCAGGCTGGCAAACGCTACAAACCCGGCCGTCACTCGACCCCCCGCATGGAAAAGTGGCGCAGGCGAAATCCCAGCGCGAGCAGGCACGCGCCGTAAACCACCACCCCCAGCAACACCATGGCCGCGAGCATGCTCCCTTCCCACTGCCAGCCCGCCGCAAGCCAGCCCGCCGCCGGGCCCATCGCAAAATACAGCGCGGCGGCCATGGCGATGGCCGCAACGCCGACCTTGAGCGCGAAAGCCAGCCACCCGGGCTGCGGCGTGTAAATGCCCTTTTTTCTCAGCATCAGATACAACAGCCATGCGTTAAGGCACGCGCCCAGGCCAATCGCGAGCGCCAGGCCGGCGTGCTTGAGCGGGCCGATGAACATCAGGTTCATTGCCTGCGTCGCGGCAAGCGTTACCAGGCCGATCTTCACCGGCGTCACCACGTTCTGCCGCGCGTAAAAACCAGGCGCGAGGATTTTCACCAGGATCATGCCGATCAGGCCCAGGCTGTAGGCGACCAGCGCCTCGCGCGTCATCCAGGCGTCGTTGGCGTTGAACTGGCCATAGTGGAACAGCGTTGCGATCAGCGGCATCGCCAGCACCGCGAGGGCCGCCGCCGCCGGCAGCGCCAGCAGGATCGTCACGCGCAATCCCCAGTCCAGGAGCCGGCTATATTCCGCGGACGCGCCGCCGGCATGGTGCTTCGACAGGCTGGGCAGCAGGATCGTTCCAAGCGCCACGCCGAGCACGCCGGCGGGAAATTCCATCAGGCGGTCGGCGTAGTAGAGCCACGACACGCTGCCGGTGACAAGGAACGAGGCGAAGATGGTGTTGATGAGCAGCGACACCTGGCTCACCGAGACGCCGAACACCGCGGGCGCCATCAGCTTGAGCACGCGCCTGACGCCCGGATGCGAAAAATCCAGCCGCCAGCGCGGCAGCATGCCGATTTTCCACAGGAACGGCAGCTGCAGCGCGAGCTGCGCGAGGCCGCCGGCGAATACGGCCCAGGCAAGCACCAGCACCGGCGGCTCGAAGCGCTCGGCGAAGAACGCCGCGCCGACGATGAACGAGACGTTGAGCAGCACCGGCGTGAACGCCGGCACCGCGAATCTGCTCCAGGTGTTGAGCACGCCGGCCGCCAGCGCCACCAGCGAAATGAAGACGATGTAGGGAAAGGTGATGCGCAGCAGGGCCACGGTCAGCTCGAACTTGCCGGGCTCCGTGGCGAATCCCGGCGCCGTCACATAGACCACCAGCGGGGCGAGGGCCATCCCCGCGGCCGCGGCGACGAGCAGCGCGAGGAACAGCGCGGTGGAAACGCAATCGACCAGCGCCCTGGTGTCCGCGGCCGTCTCCCGGTTGCGCACCTCGGCCAGGATCGGCACGAAGGCCTGCGAAAACGCCCCTTCGGCAAACAGCCGCCGCATCAGGTTCGGGATGCGGAAGGCGACGAAGAAGGCGTCGGTCGCCAGCCCGGCGCCGAACACGCGCGCGATGAAGAAATCGCGCACGTAGCCGAGGATCCGCGACAGCAGCGTCATGCTGCTCACGGTGGCCAGGGCACGGAGGAGGTTCATGCCTGCGGGTTCATGCTAGAATCCGCCCCTTTTTTAGAGCCGGAACAAACACATGGCAAACATCAAATCGGCCCGCAAGCGGGCACGCCAGGCCGTCGGGCTGCGCGATCGCAACATGAGCCTGCGCACCGCCGCGCGCAGTGCGATCAAGGACGTGAAGAAAGCGATCGCCGCGGGCGACAAGAAAGCCGCCGCCGCCGCGCTGGTGAAATCCCAGGCCACGATCGACCGCGTCGCCGCCAAGGGCGTCCTGCATCGCAACGCCGCCGCGCGCCAGAAGAGCCGCCTCGCCCACGCCATCAAGGCAATGTCCTAATTCGTATCCCCCGTTCGCTGCACCCTGGCAAGTTCGGTCCGGTTCGCATCGCGCCCATCGCGCGTCTTCAATTCGTTTTCCTTCGCAAAACCGAGCAGGAAGCGGTAGGCCATCGGTTCGAGTTCCTCGAGCCGCACGTCGACCACCACGCAACGCACGCCCGCCGCAGTGACCGGATGAACATACGGCGAGTACTGCATGCGATGATCGCCGCCGAACGCGGACATTACGCCGCACAGGCGCTCGGCCCAGTCGCTCGGCCGGAACGGTTTGCCATCCAGCGTCACCCCCTGAATGACGTACTCGACGATGGCGTCGGCGGCTGCGGGCACTCCGAGTTGGTCCTCGGGCATGCGGAATTATACTGACCCGGCATGGCGAAACCGCTCAGCCGGATCCTGGTCATCGAGGACGAACCGATCTCGCTGCGCGAGATCGTCAAGGGCCTGAACGCCGCGGCGCGTTCGCTCGACAATCCGCTCGGCATCACGTTCAGCGGCGTCTCTACCGCAAGAGAAGCGCTCGCCGCGATCGAGACCGACGGCGACATCCAGGCCGTGCTGGCGGACGACAAGCTGTATTCGCTTGCCGAGGGAAAGAAAAACGGCGGGCGGAAAAAGCTGCAGATGTCCGCGCTCGAACTGGTGCGGCGGATCACGCGCCTGCGGCCCGAACTGGACGTCTACATCCTGATCGCGCAGGAAAAGGAGGACGACGTCGTCGACGCGCTTTTCACCGAGGCGGTGGACGGTTATTTCTACCGCGAGGAACGCGACTTCCGCGGCATCTACCGCATCCTCAATGCGCAGATCCAGGAAAAGGCGCGCACGCCCTTCACCGATCAGTTGAAGAACTACGTCTGGATGGCGAAGGACCAGTGGCACACACCGGGCCATTCCTCGGGCGAATCCCTGCGCGGCAGCCCCTGGGTGAACGACTTTTACGAGTTCATGGGCGACCACGTGTTCGACGCCGACCTCTCCGTCTCGGTGCCGATGCTCGATTCACTCATGGAGCCGCGCGGCGTCATTGCGGAAGCGCAGCAGATGGCGGCCAAGGCCTTCGGCGCGCGGCGCACGTTCTTCGCCACCAACGGCACCTCGACCGCGAACAAGGTGATCTTCCAGACCCTGCTCGCGCCGGGCGAGAAACTGCTGCTCGATCGCAACTGCCACAAGAGCGTGCACCACGGCGTGATCCTCTCCGGCGCCCACCCGGTCTACCTCGATTCCGCCCTCAACAGGAAATACGGGCTTTACGGTCCCGTGCCGAAGAAAGTCCTCCTGCAGGCAATCAAGAAACACCCGGACGCGCAGGCCCTGATCCTCACCTCCTGCACCTATGACGGGCTGCGCTACGACCTGGCGCCGGTCATCGCCGCGGCCCACGCCAGGGGCATCAAGGTCATCGTCGACGAGGCCTGGTACGGCTTCGCCCGCTTCCACCCCGAGTTCCGCCCCACGGCGCTCGAGGCGGGCGCCGACTACGCGACGCAGTCCACGCACAAGGTGCTGTCGGCGTTTTCGCAGGCCTCGATGATCCACGTCAACGACCCGGATTTCCGCGAGCACCTATTCCGCGAGAATTTCAACATGCACACCTCCACCTCGCCGCAATACGGCCTCATCGCCAGCCTCGATGTGGCGCGCAAGCAGGTGGTGATGGAAGGCTACAAGCTGCTCTCGCGCACCATCGCGCTGGCGAAGGAACTGCGCCAGCAGATCAACTCCACCGGCGTGTTCCGCGTGCTGGAACTCGCCGACCTGCTGCCCGAGGCAGTGCGCGGCGACGGCATCCGCCTCGACATCACCAAGGTGACGGTGGATGTCTCCGGTTGCGGCTACACCGTGGACGAGCTGCAGAACGTGCTCTTCGAGCGCTTCAACATCCAGATCGAGAAAAGTACTTTCAACACGATCACCCTGCTCCTCACCATCGGCACCACGCGTTCCAAAGTCTCGAGGCTTTACGACGCGCTGATGCGCCTCGCACGCGAGGCGCGTGCGCCGCGGCGCCTGGTGCGCACCCCCGAAATCCCCGCCCTCACGAGGCTGCGCTACCTGCCGCGCGACGCCTACTACTGCGGCGGCGAGCTGATCCCGGTGTTCGACGACAAGGAGCGCGTCAACCGTTCGCTCGCCCACCGGGTCTGCGCCGACGGCATCGTGCCCTACCCGCCCGGCATCCCGGTGCTGGTCCCTGGCCAGGTGATTACGCCGAAAATCAGCGAATACCTCGCCAACCTGCTGCGCTCGCAGAAGCGCACCGAACTGCACGGCATCGTCCACGAGGGCTACCAGCCGTGCGTGCGGGTGCTGAAGCCCGCAGAGGAGCGTGGCTTGCGCCGCATTGGTTAGGCCATTAACATCCTGAAAACGGCGGCCTGTGCCGCCGTTTTGCATTTGCAAAGGAGTGACGCCATGAGCCATGTGATGCACACCTACGCCCGCCAGCCGGTCGCGTTCGTGCGCGGCCAGGGCGTATGGCTGTGGGACGAGGCCGGCAAGAAGTATCTCGATGCGCTCTCGGGCATCGCGGTCAACACGCTGGGCCACAACCACCCGCGCCTCACGCGTGCGCTCACCGAGCAGATCGGCCGCGTCATGCATACGTCGAACCTCTTCCAGATGCCGCTGCAGGAGCAGGCGGCAGACCGCATCGCGCAGATTTCCGGGCTGGACGAGGTTTTCTTCTGCAATTCCGGGCTGGAAGCCGGCGAAGCGACCATCAAGGTCGCGCGCAAGTACGGCCACGACCGCGGCATCGCGGAGCCGGCCATCATCGTCATGGAAAAGGCCTTCCACGGCCGCTCGCTCGCGACCCTGTCCGCGACGGCCAGCCGCAAGGTCCAGGCCGGCTTCGAGCCGCTGGTGCAGGGTTTCGTGCGCGTGCCGCTGAACGATCTGGACGCCGTGCGCCAGGTCGCCGCGCACAACAAGAACGTAGTGGCGGTGTTCGTCGAGCCGATCCAGGGCGAAGGCGGTATCAACGTCTCGCGCATGGATTATCTGCGGGGCCTGAAGGAGATCTGCGACCAGAACGAGTGGCTGTTCATGTCCGACGAAATCCAGTGCGGCCTGGGCCGCAGCGGCAAGTGGTTCGTCTACCAGCACGCCGGCATCCTGCCCGACGTGGTGCCGCTCGCCAAAGGTCTCGCCGGGGGCGTGCCGGTGGGCGCCTGCGTGGTCGGCGGGCGCGCCAAGGGCGTGTTCAAGCCGGGCAATCACGGCTCCACCTTCGGCGGCAACCAGCTCGCGATGTGCGGCGTGATAACGACGCTGGACACGATGAAGGACGAAGGCATGCTCGAGAACGCCGGCAAGGTCGGCGACGCCATGCTCGCCGGCCTGAATGCATCGCTCGGCGGGGTCGCCGGCGTTGCCGACATACGCGGCATGGGCCTGATGATCGGCGTGGAACTCGACCGGCCCTGCGGCGAACTGGTGAAAATGGGCCTCGACGCGGGGCTGGTGTTCAACGTTACCGCCGAGAACGTGATCCGCCTCCTCCCGGCGCTGGTCATCAGCGAGACCGAAGGGCGCGAGGTGGTCGAGCGGCTGGTGCCGCTCGTAAAGGCGTTTCTGGCGCAGGGAACCGCGCGACAGAAAATCGCTGCGGCGGTTTGAAGCGGCCATGGGCGTGGCCAAGAAGCCGCTGCTGCGGCACTTCCTCCAGTTCCGCGACCTCTCTGCCGCGGAATTCGGGCACCTGTTCGCGCGCACGCGCTGGATCAAGGACAAGTTCAAGCGCTACCAGCGCTACTGGCCGCTGGAAGACCGCACCCTGGCGATGATCTTCGAGAAGCAGAGCACGCGCACCCGGCTCTCGTTCGAAGCCGGCATGCACCAGCTCGGCGGCGCGGCGATCTTCCTCAACACGCGCGATTCCCAGCTCGGCCGCGGCGAGCCGGTGGAGGACGCGGCGCAGGTCATTTCGCGCATGTGCGACATCGTCATGATCCGCACCTTCGAGCAGGAGATCCTGGAGCGCTTCGCGCGCAACTCGCGCGTGCCGGTGATCAACGGCCTGACCAACGAGTACCACCCCTGCCAGATCCTCGCCGACATATTTACTTTTGTCGAGCATCGCGGCCCCATCAAGGGCAAGACGGTGGCCTGGATCGGCGATTCGAACAATGTCTGCAACACCTGGCTGCAGGCGGCGGATATCTTCGGTTTCAAGCTCAACGTCTCGACGCCCCCGGGCTATGAGGTCGAGAGCGAAAGAAGCGCGAAGAATTACGAACCCTTCGCCGACCCGATGAAAGCAGTCCGGGGAGCACACCTCGTCACCACCGACGTCTGGACCTCGATGGGGTTCGAGGCCGAGAACGAGGAGCGCAGGAAGGACTTCGAGGACTGGCAGGTCGACGCCGAGATGATGAAGGCCGCGCGCAAGGACGCGCTCTTCATGCACTGCCTGCCCGCGCACCGCGGCGAGGAAGTCGCCGCAACTGTGATCGACGGCAAGCAAAGCGTGGTGTGGGAAGAGGCCGAGAACCGCCTGCACACGCAGAAGGCGCTGCTGGAATTCCTGCTGCTCGGAAAAGTCAAAGGCTAGCGCCTCTTCTTTTAGTAGGCTCTGGCATCGCCTCGGATTTCCGGTCGCTTTCGATAGGTGGGATGATGACATCGGAGGTGTGCAATGCAAAGGAAGCGATACAGCGCCGAGTTCAAGCGCGTGACAGCATCGCGCAAGCGCCCGTGGATCGAAAGTTCGGACGCCCTTTCGCTGTTTCCGACTCTGGTATGGAAAATTCAGTTGCGGGCCGAGGTGCACGAACCGATCGACGCGAGCGCGCTCGGCTTGCTGCATGCACTGCGGCAGGGGCTGCCCGAGTTGAAGGCCGGCGAAGCCTGGCAGTCGGGGCATGCCCTTCATGGGCGCGAAGAACTGCGTGAGCTTTGCGGCTGCGTCAGCCGCGCGGCGAGGAGCGTGCTGCAGTTCCTGAAAATCGGCACGGAAGCGATCGAGATCACCGGCTGCTGGGTCAACCTGTATGCGCCGGGCGCTTCGCACCGCGTGCACAGCCACCCCAACAATTACCTGAGCGCCGTGTACTACGTGCGCACCTGGCCCGGCGCCGACGCCATCAACTTCCACGATCCGCGCAGCCAAGCGGGCATCATCCGGCCGCCGGTCACGCAGCTCACCGGAATCAACACCGATCAGGTCGTGGTCCGGGTCAAGAATGGAACGCTGCTCGTCTTTCCCTCGTATCTGCAGCACTCGGTCGATGCCAACGCCGGCGGCGAAAGCCGGGTGAGCGTGAGCTTCAACCTGATGTTTTCGGCGTTTGCCGAGGAGATGAGCTCGCCGCTGTGGGGCGATCAATAAATCAGCGGCTGATCCTCGTCCTCGGGCATGATGCGCTACCGATCCATGCACGATCCCGGCAAACTCGAAGCGGTGCTGCGGTATCACGAGCGAACCAAGCACCACTTCAACCGCTACGCCCGCGCGCTCGGCACCCTGGATTGGGCGAACCAGCCCGATCCGTTCCGCCGCTTTGCAGGCGCGCCGCTGGCGCACCTGCCGATCCTCGGCCCGGACGAAGAGCCGCGCTCGCCTGCGTATGAGCACCTGTATCGCGCCGGCGCGGTGCCGAGCGCGCCGGTAACGCTGCGTACGCTCTCGCGGCTGTTCGAGTACGCGCTCGCGCTCTCGGCCTGGAAGCAATCGGGCGGCGCGCGCTGGGCGCTGCGCAGCAATCCTTCGAGCGGGAACCTCCATCCCACCGAGGGCTACCTGCTGATTGGCGCGCTCCCCGGTCTTGCCGACGCGCCGGGCCTATACCACTACGCGCCGAAGGAGCACGCACTCGAACGACGCGCGGACTGCCCCGCCGGGTGGTTCGCCCAGCTGATGCGCGAGTTCCCTCCGAATGCCTTTCTGATCGGGTTGTCCTCCATCCACTGGCGCGAGGCCTGGAAGTACGGCGAGCGCGCCTTCCGCTATTGTCAGCATGACGCGGGACACGCCATCGGCACGGTTCGGATTGCCGCCGCGACGCTGGGATGGAGCGCGGTGGTGCTGCACGGCCTCGCGGACGAGACCATCGAGGAGTTGCTGGGGCTCGACCGGTCCGATGACTTCGCGGGCGCCGAGCGCGAGCATCCGGATCTCGTCATGCTCGTCTGGCCGAGCGAGCCTCCGGCGGAGTCGCGCTCGGGGGCGGAAAACGGGTTCCCGCTCTCCTTCGAGCCGTCGCTCGCGCGCGAGCTGGCAAAGCACCGCTGGTACGGCAGCGCCAACCGGCTCAGCCGCGACGATCCGGTTCCCTGGGAGATCATCGACGAGGTAGCAGGCGCATCACGCAAACCGGACAGCGAACGGCCCCGGCTCAAGCTGCTTGGCCCCTCCGCGGCGCGACACGACTCCGCGCCTCCCGCAGATGAGCCGTCGGCCGGCCGGATCATCCATCAGCGGCGAAGTCTCCTCGCCTGCGATGGCAGTACCTCTATTGCGGCCGAGTGCTTCTACCAGATGCTTGCGCGGGTGATGCCCCATCGGGAAATGGAAGTGATCCGCCGCCCCATGCCCTGGGACGCCATTCCCTGGGATCCGACGATCCACCTGGGCTTATTCGTGCATCGCGTTGCGGGTCTCGAGCCGGGGCTGTATGTGCTCGCGCGTGACCCGGACAAAATCGAAACGCTGAAACGGGCCATGCATGCACGCTTCGCCTGGTCCCTGCCGCCGGGTTGCCCGCAGGATCTTCCTCTGTACCTGCTGGAAGCGGGCGATGCGCGGCAGCTCGCGGCGCAAGTGAGTTGCAATCAGGACATCGCGGGTGACGGGGCCTTTTCCCTCGGGATGATCGCCGAGTATCAGCAGGCCCTCTTTACGCACGGGCCCTGGTTCTATCGGCGGCTGTTCTGGGAAACGGGGCTGATCGGGCAGGTGCTTTACCTGGAGGCCGAAGCGGCCGGCATCCGCGCGACCGGCATCGGGTGTTTCTTCGACGACCCGGTGCACCAGGTGTTCGGCTTCCAGGATCTCTCCTTCCAGTCGCTCTATCACTTCACGGTCGGCGGCCCAGTGGACGATCCACGCCTCACCACGCTTCCGCCTTACGGCGCGCACGTCGGGGGCGAGCAGCGCGATATGGATCTGCGCTGACACAGGAGTGAAGGGATAACTACGACGCGTGCATGGACATATTCATCCGCAAACTCTGTTTCGGCTGACGCGTTGCTATACTCGACCAATGGGTCGCCGCGCCTGCGGCGGCCGTCTCGTGGAGTATCCTCATGACGCGCATGGTCAAGTGCATCAAGCTCGGGCGCGAGGCCGAGGCGCTCGATTTCCCGCCTTATCCCGGCGCGCTAGGCAAGCGCATCTTCGAGAACGTGTCGAAGGAAGCGTGGCGGCAATGGCTCGAGCACCAGAAGATGCTGGTGAACGAGAACCGGCTCAATCTCGCCGACAAGAAGGCGCGCGACTACCTCGCCCAGCAGATGGAGAACCATTTCTTCGGCAGCGGGGCCGAAGTTGCCTCCGGCTACGTCCCGCCGCAACAGAAGTAGACATGGACGGCGATACACCGCAACCGAGCGAAATCAAGCTGCACCAGAAGTCCCGCGTGCTTGAAATTTCGTTTGCGGACGGCAGCCGGTTCGAGCTGAGTTACGAACTGCTGCGCGTGTATTCGCCTTCCGCCGAAGTGCGCGGCCACGGTCCGGGCCAGGAGGTACTGCAAGTCGGCAAGCGCGACGTGGCGATCACGGCACTCGAGCCGAGCGGCAGCTACGCGGTGACGCCTGCGTTCTCCGACGGGCACAGCACCGGCATCTATTCCTGGGACTACCTGTACTGGCTGGGCCAGAACCGCGATTCACTGTGGCAGCAATACCTCGAACGCCTGGAAAAGGCTGGAGCAAGCCGCGAGCCGGGTCCCGCGCCCTTCGAGCCACGGCCAAAATCAAAATAGCCGACTCCTTCAAGGTCGTCCTCATCAATCCTTATGAGTTGGGGCGGCAACCGTTTGCCCTGGCGCAGCCCGCCGCCTGGCTGAAGCGCGAGGGCTTCGCGGTAAGCTGTCTCGATCTTTCGCTCGAGAAACTCGACCCCGAAGTGCTCGAGGATGCGAGCCTGGTGGCTCTCTATGTCGGGATGCATACCGCGACCCGCATCGCGGTGCAGGCCCTGCCGCGCGTCAAACAACTCGCCCCGAAGGCCCATCTGTGCGTCTACGGACTCTATGCCCCGATGAACGAGGTGCTGCTGCGCAGCCTAGGCGTGGACAGCGTGCTGGGCGGAGAGGTGGAGCAGGCGATGCTTTCCCTGTGCCAGAGACTCAGGATCAATGGCAGACCGATCACCCGGAGCGAGCCGGTGATCAGCTTGGGCCGAATTCCGTTCGAGGTGCCGGACCGCAGCGGTCTGCCCAAGCTCGCGCGCTACGCCCACCTGGTGCTGCCGGACGGTTCCACCCGTGTCGCCGGGTTTGCCGAGGGCAGCCGCGGCTGCAAACACCTGTGCCGGCACTGCCCGGTGGTTCCGGTGTACCAGGGAAAGTTCCGTATCGTCCCGGCAGACGTGGTGATGGAAGACATCCGGCAGCAGGTTGAGGAGGGGGCCGGCCATATTTCCTTCGGCGACCCGGACTTCTTCAACGGGCCCACCCACGGCATGAGGCTCGCGCGCGCCTTGCATGAAGCATTTCCCCGCGTCACCTTCGATGCCACCATCAAGATCCAGCACCTCATCGATCACGCAGATCTGCTGCCTGAACTGCGGCGCAGCGGCTGCCTGTTCATCACTTCCGCGGTGGAAGCCGTGGATGACGACGTCCTGCGCTTGCTCGACAAGAACCACACCAGCCGGGACTTCGACCGGGCCGTGGCGCTCACTCGCGAAGCCGGCATTGCGCTTGCCCCGACCTTCGTCGCCTTCACCCCCTGGACGACACTGGAAGGCACCCTCGCGTTGCTCGAGCGGCTCGTGGAACTGCGACTCGTGGAGAGCGTGCCGCCGGTGCAGCTCACCATCCGGCTGCTCGTGCCCGAGGGCTCCTATCTTCTGCAACTGCCCGGCTTCAGGGAAAAACTGATGGCCTTCGATCCCGAACTTTTGGGTTATCCGTGGGCCCACATCGATCCCCGGGTGGATCGCCTGCAGCGGGAGCTGCAGGCCTTGGTGGCTCGATCGGAGAAGGAGAATCTTCCGCGCCGCGAAGTATTCGCTGCGATCTGGCGCATGGCCCACGAGGCGGCAGGGCGACCCGTGCCAAAACTCGCGGATATCCTGGGTTCTTCGATCCCCCGTTTGTCGGAACCGTGGTACTGCTGCGCAGAGCCCACCGATCAGCAACTTCAATCTTTCTGATATTGCCGATCCTTGAAACGCGTCCTGCTGCTCCTGCCCACCACCGGCTACCGCAACCAGGATTTTCTCGCGGCCGCCGAAAAACTCGGCGTGCAGATTGTCGCTGCCGCGAACTACTGCCATCAACTGGCGCCGTCGTGGGGTCTGGCTCCGATCATGGCGCTGCATTTCGACCGGCCGGAGCAGGCGGCCGACACCGCGGTGCGGGAAATCGGCGGCAATCTCGATGCCGTGCTGGCGGTCGACGATTCGGGCGTCGAGCTCGCGGCGCTGCTTGCAGAACGTCTCGGCCTGCCGGGAAATCCCGCCCACGCGGTGCGCAGGGTGCGCGACAAGCTGGCGTTCCGCCGGCTGCTCCGGGAACGGGATTTCCTGTGTCCAGGATTCCATCACCTGCCGACGGACGACGACCCACGGACACTGTTGGCGGAGTTGAAGTTTCCCGTGGTGGTCAAGGCGCGGCGTCTGTCGGGGAGCCGCGGCGTGATTCGTGCCAATGATTCCGCAGAGCTGGCGAGGGCCGTGCACTGGGTGCGGGCGATCCAGGCACGCGCCGACCGGGACGCCCGGGCACTGGGCCTCATCATCGAGGACTTCATTCCTGGGCGGGAGCTTGCCCTGGAAGGGACTTTGGATCGGGGCGAACTCACTACGCTCGCTCTGTTCGACAAGCCCGATCCCCTTGACGGGCCCTATTTCGAGGAAACGCTGTACGTCACGCCATCCCGGCTGCCGGAAGCGCTTCAGAACCGCATTCATGCGGACGTCGGCCGAGTCTGCCGCGTGGCCGGGCTCGCGATCGGGCCGGTTCACGCCGAGGTGCGGGTCAACGACCAAGGCATCTGGATCCTGGAAATCGCGGCGCGCTCGATCGGGGGTTTATGCGGGCGCGTCCTCACCCATTCGCTGGGCATGAGCCTGGAGGAATTGATATTGCGCCAGGTGGTGTCGGAACCGTACGCCCCCGTCGGCGCGGGCGACGCCGCGGGAGTCATGATGATCCCGATCCCGCGACGCGGCATTTACCATGGGCTCGAAGGCTTGGCCGCCGCACAGTCGACGGCTGGGGTTACCGGGGTGAGCATGACGGCGGAGCCCGGCCAGATCGTCGCACCGCCGCCCGACGGAGCGAGCTACCTGGGATTCATCTTCTCCCGGGCGGCGAGCCCGGCGGCGGCGGAAGCGGCGCTGCGCAGCGCCCATCGTGAGTTGCGCTTCGATATCCGCGCCGAGTATCCGGCGGCGCGAGCGCCGGTCGCCGAGAGCACATGAAACTGAATTGCACCAGGACCGGTCTACAGGAGTAAGGTGAAAACCATGCGAGCTTATTTACAGATCTCCGGCCTCGTCTTCGGCGTGGTTGCGCTGCTGCACGTTGCCAGGTTGCTGCTGGGCTGGCCGGCCCAAATAGCCGGCTGGGACGTGCCGGTCTGGCTCTCATGGCTGGCGTTTGCGGCGGCGGGGGTGCTTTCGTTCTGGGCGTTTCGCCCTGTCGGCCAGGCACGGCCGGCAGTGCATTGGCGCAAGACGCCGGGAACAAGGGATAAGGATCAACACGGCGGCATGGACGTACGAAATGGATTTGCGGGCAGTGTCGGCAACACGCCGCTCATTCGCCACGCCAGGCAGTGCGCGGAAACCGGATGCTGGTAGACCGCAAGCCGCGCTAGCGCCCGGTCTTTTTCTTCTTGCCCGGCATGAGCAGCGCCACGCCGCCGGCCGCCGAATTCCCGAGCAGCCCCGCCCCACTGTAGACGCGCAGCTTGTCGCGCGTGTCGGCGATGTCGAGGTTGCGCATCGTGAGCTGGCCGATGCGGTCGGCGGGCGCGAAGAACTGCTTGCCCTTCTCCATCGTCAGGCGCTCGGGCTTGTAGGTGAGGTTCGGGCTCTTCGTGTCGAGGATCGAGTAGTCGTTGCCGCGGCGCAGCTCGAGCGTCACCTCGCCGGTCACCGCCTTCGCCACCCAGCGCTGCGCCATCTCCCTCAACATCAGGGTCTGCGGATCGAACCAGCGCCCCTGGTAGAGAAGCCGCCCCAGGCGCAGGCCGTTCATGCGGTACTGCTCGATCGTATCCTCGTTGTGGATGCCGGTGACCAGGCGCTCGTAGGCGATATGCAGCAGCGCCATTCCCGGCGCCTCGTAGATGCCGCGGCTCTTCGCCTCGATGATGCGGTTCTCGATCTGGTCGCACATGCCCAGGCCGTGCCGGCCGCCGATGGCGTTGGCTTCGGCCAGCAGCGCGACCGCGTCGGCGAAATGCTGGCCGTTGAGCGCAACCGGGACACCGGCCTCGAAGCGCACCGCAACCTTCTCCCGCTTCACTTCGACGTTGTCGCGCCAGAAAGCCACGCCCATGATCGGCTTGACGATCGCCAGCCCCTTGTCGAGGAACTCGAGGTCCTTCGCCTCGTGCGTCGCGCCGAGGATGTTCGAATCCGTCGAGTACGCTTTCTCGGCGCTCATTTTGTACTTGAAGCCCGCCTTCGCCAGGTAGGCGGACATCTCCCTGCGGCCGCCGAGCTCGTCGATGAAGCGCTGGTCGAGCCAGGGCTTGTAGATGCGCAAGGCGGGATTGGCGAGCAGGCCGTAGCGGTAGAAACGCTCGATGTCGTTGCCCTTGTAGGTACTGCCGTCGCTCCAGATGCCGACCGCGTCATCGCGCATCGCGACGACGAGCATGGTCCCGGTGACGGCGCGGCCCAGCGGCGTGGTGTTGAAGTAGGTCGCCCCGCCCGTGGAGATATGGAACGCGCCGCACTGGATCGCCGCGATGCCCTCGGCGACGAGCTGCGGCCGGCACTCTACAAGCCGCGCGCGCGCGGCCCCATACGCGAGCGCCTTGCGCGGAATCTCGGCGTAGTCCGATTCGTCCGGCTGGCCGAGGTTCGCGGTGTAGGCGTAGGGGACGGCGCCTTTCGCGCGCATCCAGTGCACCGCGGCGCTCGTGTCGAGACCGCCCGAGAATGCGATGCCGACCTTTTTCCCCTTCGGCAGCGTGCTGAGAATCGTCGCCAAGCTCTGGCTCTCCGTAAACCACGGATGATACGTAGAATGGCGCTCATGCGCACCATTGCCTGCCTCCTTGCCTTCCTCTCGCTGCATTGCGCCGCCGCGCCGTTCACGGTGCGCCTGGGCATCGAGCGCATCGTGCTCGACACGCCGCCGGGATTCGCCGACACCACCGATCTCGCCTCGCCGCGCCTGCAGGACCTCGCGGCGGAACTGACTTCGGCCTCCAACCGCATCCTGCTCTTCGCCCTCACCGATGCCGACGTGCGCAAATTCACTTCCGGCGATCCGATCGAGCTGCAGCGGTATGTTATCGCGGTGACGCCGAAGGGACTGGAGCGCGACCGGGTCACCGACGCGCAGTTCGCCGCTCTCGCCGCCGACGCGCAACGCGACCTGGGAAAACCTGTGCAGCCGCCGGACCTGGTGAAGTTTCTCGAGTCGCAGCCGATCGGCAAGGCGAACCTGCTCGCCGAACTCAGGAAGGAAGCCACCGCGGTCTCGATCCTGCAGGCGACTCGCACGCCGCCGGTTCCAGGCCCGAATTTCTGGTCGGGGAGCAAACCGCAGTACCTGCTGTTCACGACGAGCCTGGTCTACCTGCGCAGCCGCGCGCTGCAGTTGATGGTCTTCGGGCTTTACTACTCGCCGGCCGATCTGGAGTGGGTGACGACAGCGACGCAGCGCTGGGTGGACGAGCTGCGGCGCCTCAATCCGCGCTAGGGGCTTTCATGCCGTCGTTCGACATTGTTTCGCAGGTCGATCGCCAGGAGGTGAAGAACGCGGTCGAGCAGGTCAACAAGGAAGTCAGCAACCGTTTCGATTTCAAGGGCTCCGATGCCCGCGTCGAAATGGCCGAACTGGTGTTGACCGTATTTGCCGACGACGAATTCAAGCTGGGCCAGGTGCTGGACGTGCTGCGCGGCCGCATGACCAAGCGTAACATCGACATCCGCAGCCTCGAGCTCGGCACGGTGGAGAAAATTTCCGGCGACAAGGTGAAGCGGCCGGTGACCGTCAAGGTCGGAGTGCCGCAGGAAAAGGGCAAGGAAATCCAGAAACTGCTGAAGGAGGCAAAGCTCAAGGTCGCCGCCTCCATCCAGGGCGACGCGGTGCGCATCTCGGGGGCGAAAAAGGATGACCTGCAGGCCGCCATCCAGCTCGTGCGCAAGTCGGTCGCCGACCTGCCGCTGCAGTTCATCAACTTCCGCGACTAAGCAAAAACAGGGACAGTCCACGTTTTCTTATTTACTGAGCCCTTGGCTCCAGCGGTCGTAAATCCGGTCCGCCGTCTTGTGCAGCGCCGCCACGCGCGCCGCCAGGTTCTTCTCGATTTTCGCCGGCGCCTGCACGCCCGGACTCGCTGCCGCGGCGCGGATCTCGTCGGCGCCGCCCTCGCACCAGTTGCGCACGAGCTCTTCGGTCATCTCGACGTGGCACTGCAGACCCAGGTGCTTGCCGGTGGCGAAGCCCTGGTTGGCGCAGTGCGCGTTGGTGAGCACGCGGGTCGCGCCCGGCGGGATGCTGAAGGTCTCGCCGTGCCAGTGGAAGGACTCGAACGCGCTGAGCGGCGCGAACCACTCGCGCGCGACGTTGTTGTCGGCCACAGCCACCTCGCCCCAGCCGATCTCCTTGACGCGCGCGCGCGTCACTTCTCCTCCCAGCGCCTTTGACATCAGCTGGCCGCCCAGGCAATGGCCGAGCAAGGGCACGTCCTTGCGCACCGCCTCGCGCACCAGTTCCAGCAGCGGCTTGACCCAGGGCAGGTCGTCATTGACGCTCATCGCCCCGCCCATGAAGGCGAGGCCCGAGAAGCGGCGCGCGTCCTTGGGCACGGCGCGGCCTTCGTCCAGCGCGAACAGTTTCCAGGGAATCGCCCGCCGCTCGAGGTAGGTGGCAAAATACGCCGGACCTTCACCGCGGGCGTGCCTGAAGATGGCGACCGGTTTCATGAGACTGAATTCTATTGCGGTTCTTGCCCTGCTGAGCGCACTGCCGGGAGTGCTGGCGAGCCTTCCGGCGCGGGCGGCGGATGTCTCTCTGATCGGCACTTTCGGCTCCACCGCCGCGATCCTGTCGATCAACGGCGGCGCGCCGAAGACCGTGAAGGTCGGTCAAAACCACGGCGGCGTGACGCTCATCGCGGTCGAGAACGATCGCGCGACGATAGACATGGAAGGCAAGCGCCGCGTTCTGGTGCGCGGCCAGACCTACAGCACGAGCGGCTCGGCCTCCGGGGCGCAGAGCGTAACCCTTTCGGTCGGGGCGGGCGGCCACTTCACGGCCGACGGCCAGATCAATGGCGGCGCGATCCGGTTCCTCGTCGATACAGGGGCCACTTCAATCGCGCTGCCGGCGAGCGACGCCAACCGGCTGCGCATCGACTACCGCAACGGCCGGCGCGGCACCGCGCAGACGGCCGGCGGACCGACGCCCACTTTCCTGGTGACGCTGGACACGGTCCGTATCGGCGGCATCGAGCTGCAGAACGTCGAGGCCATCGTCATCGAGCAGGGCCTGCCGATCGCGCTATTGGGCAACAGCTTCCTCAACCGCATGGAAATGCGGCGCGAGGGCCAGACCATGACGCTCACGCGCCGCTTCTAGGGACCAGGGGAACGAAGCGTACCGGCAGTATCGCCTTCTGCGTGGCTCTGCCTTCGAGGTCTTTCGTTATCAACAGCAACTCCTGCGTCTGGCCGGACGCACCGACGGGAATCACCATCTTCCCGCCGGGCTTCAGTTGCGCCAGCAGCGCTGCAGGGACCCTGGGCGCGGCCGCGGTAACCACGATGGCGTCGAACGGCGCCTTCTCCGGCCAGCCCTGGTAGCCATCCCCGATCCTGACCTCGATGTTCCGGTATCCGAGCTGCTTGAGCTTCTCTTCTGCTTCCTTTCCAAGCGAAGAGATTATTTCAATCGTACAAACTCTGGAAACGACCTCTGCCAGCATCGCGGCCTGGTAACCGGAGCCGGTGCCGATTTCGAGCACGACGTGGTGCGGCTGCGGCGCGATGAGGTCGGTCGACAGGGCGACGATATAGGGCTGCGAGATGGTCTGCCCCTGCCCGATCGGCAGCGGGTGGTTGCGGTAGGCAAGTCCCTGCTGAGCTGCGGGCACGAGCCGGTGGCGCTCGACCTTGCCGAGGGCCGCGCGCACCGGCGGCGACATGGCTGCGAGCCCGGTGAGGCCGCGGGTCTCGGCGTACATCGCCTCGACCTCGAGCACCATGCGCTCGCGTTGCGCCGCGAAGTCCTGCGCCAGGGTTTCTCGCTCAAAAGAAACGCCAGGAAAAGACGAGCTAGGAGGCCCGTTTTCCCCTCTCACCAGCGCGCTTGTCGCGCTCAATCAGGGCGTAGGCGGAATGGTTGTGGATCGACTCGAAGTTCTCCGATTCCACCGTGTAGGCGGTGATGCGCTCGTCCAGGTTGAGCACCGCGGCGACGTCGCGCACCATATCCTCGACGAACTTCGGGTTGTCGTAGGCGCGTTCGGTGACGAACTTCTCGTCCGGTCGCTTGAGCAGGCCGTAGAGTTCGCTCGAGGCCTCCTTCTCGATCAGGTCCACGATCTCCTCGATCCAGACGAAGTCGCTGGTCTTCGCGGTCACCGTGACGTGCGAGCGCTGGTTGTGCGCGCCGTAATCCGAGATCTTCTTCGAACAGGGGCACAGGCTCGTCACCGGCACCAGCACCTTCATGGCGAAGTGTTGCTGGCCTTCCTTGATCTCGCCGATGAACGTGACCTCGTAGTCCATCAGGCTCGTGACGCCCGAAACCGGCGCCTTTTTCTCGATGAAGTAAGGAAAGCTCATTTCGATGCGGCCTTCCACCGCTTCCAGGCGCTTGACCATCTGCTTCAGCATCACCTTGAAGCTCTCGACCGTGAGCTCGCGTTCCTGCGCCGAGAGGATCTCGACGAAGCGCGACATATGCGTGCCCTTGAACTGGTGCGGCAGGCCAACGTACATGTTGAACATCGCGATGGTGTGCTGCACGCCGGGGGAGGTGCGTTCCGCGGCGGGCCTCTCCATCACGCGGATCGGGTGGCGGATGGCTTTGACGCCGACCTGGTCGATCGCGAGCTTGCGCGAATCGGCGTCGCTCTGTACATCCGGAATGCTATGAGGGTCTTTGGCGTTCATGCCGCCATTATAACTCCCGACTTAATTACTCGGGTATTGCGCTGCGAACCGATTTAAGGATTCCTTCGCCGTCCAGCCCAACTGCGGCGAGCAGTTTCGCCGTGTCGCCGTGATCGATGAAGCGGTCGGGCAATCCCAACACCAGTGCCCTGTTGTTTGTTTTCGCGAGCACTTCCACTACGGCGCTGCCCGCCCCGCCCATGACCTGGTGCTCTTCCACCGTGACGATGAGCTCGTGCGTCGCCGCCATTTGCGCCACCAGTGCGGCGTCGATCGGTTTCACGAAACGCATGTTGACCACGGTCGCATCCAGCGCCTCGCCCGCCTCCAGCGCGGGCTTGAGCATCGAACCAAACGCGAGGATCGCGACTTTTTTGCCCTCTCTCCTGATCTCGCCTTTACCCACAGGAATTGAAGAAAACTCTTTCTGCAAAACCACCCCTGGCCCAGCCCCGCGGGGGTACCTGATCGCCGCAGGGCCATTCAGCTGAAACCCGGTGAACAGCATTTGCCGGCATTCGTTCTCGTCGGCCGGCGCCATCACGGTGAGATTCGGCACCGTGCGCAGGTACGCGTAGTCGAATGCACCGTTGTGCGTCTGGCCGTCGCCGCCCACCACGCCGCCGCGATCGAGGGCGAAGAGCACCGGCAGGTTCTGCACCGCGACGTCGTGGATCAGCTGGTCGTAGCCGCGCTGCAGGAAAGTGGAGTAGATCGCCACCACCGGCTTGAGGCCTTCGCAGGCCATGCCGGCGGCGAAGGTCACCGCGTGCTGCTCGGCGATCGCGACGTCGAAGTACCGTTTGGGGAATTCCTGCGAGAAGCGCACCATCCCCGAGCCCTCCCGCATCGCCGGCGTAATCGCAACCAGGCGCCCGTCCAGGCGCGCCATGTCGCACAGCCAGTCGCCGAAGATCTGGCTGTAGGTGGGCTTGCCGCCCGCAGCGGCTTTCTGGATTCCCGCGGCAGGATCGAATTTGCTGGGGCCGTGGTAGCTGACCGGATCGTCTTCGGCGAGCTTGTAGCCCTGCCCCTTCTTCGTCACCACGTGCAGGAACTGCGGCCCTTTCAGTTCCTTGATGTTCTTCAGCGTCGGGATGAGCGAATCGAGGTCGTGGCCGTCGATCGGCCCGATGTAGTTGAAGCCGAACTCCTCGAACAGCGTCGAGGGCACGACCAGGCCCTTGGCCATTTCCTCGACGCGCCTGGCCAGTTCGAGCAGCGGCGGCACGGTTTTCAGGATTTTCTGGCCTGCGCGCTTGGCCCTCACGTAGGGGCCCGAGATGAGCCGCGCCAGGTAGCGATTGAGCGCACCCTCGGCCGGCGAGATCGACATCTCGTTGTCGTTCAGGATCACCAGCAGGTCCGCGTCCATGACGCCGGCGTTGTTCATCGCCTCGAACGCCATGCCGCCCGACAGGGCGCCATCGCCGATGACCGCGACCACGCGCCGCTTCTCGCCTTTGCGCTTTGCCGCCACCGCCATGCCCAGCGCGGCGGAGATCGAGGTCGAGGAATGCGCCGTGCCGAAGGCGTCGTATTTCGACTCGCTGCGCCGCGGAAAGCCGGAAATGCCGTCGATCATGCGCAGCCGCGGCATCTGTTCGCGCCGGCCGGTGAGGATCTTGTGCGCATAGGTCTGGTGGCCGACATCCCAGACGATGCGGTCCTCGGGCGTGTCGAAGACGTAGTGCAGCGCGATGGTCAGCTCGACCGTGCCCAGGTTCGACGACAGGTGGCCGCCGGTCTTCGACACCGAGTCGAGCACGAAGGCGCGCAGTTCAACCGCAAGCCGGTGCAATTGGCGGTGATCCAGCTGCCGCAGCGCGGCCGGGTCGTTGACCGTCTTCAGCAACTCGTACATCGCCGGATTGTAGTCCCCCGCCGCCATCTCGCCGATGATTGTCGACATCGGCCGAGCCTAGAATTTTCTCAGCACGACGAAATCGGCCAGCTGCCGCAGCCGCAGCGCGCCCGCACCGAAACTCTCCAGCGCCGCGTGCGCGCCGCTGCGCAGTTCCTCGGCGAATTGCCTGGCGCGCGCCGCGCCCAGGGTCGAGACGTAAGTGGGCTTGCCATGCCTGGAATCCTTGCCCGCCGTCTTGCCCAGCGTCGCGCTGCTCGCTTCCAGATCGAGCAGGTCGTCCACGACCTGGAACGCGAGGCCAACGCGGTGCCCGTACTGTTCGAGCGGCGCCGGGCAGGGCCCGGCGCACAGCGCCCCCAGTTTCACCGCCGCGCTGATGAGCGCGCCGGTCTTAAGCACATGCATGTACTCGATCTCGGCCTGCGACAGCGTCTTGCCGGTTGCCTCGAGGTCGATCGCCTGTCCGCCCGCCATGCCGCGCGAACCCGAGGCGAGCGCCAGCGTATTCAGCATCGCCAGCTGGAGCGCCGCATCGCCCTCCGGCATGCGTTCGGCCAGCACCTGGAACGCGAGCGTCTGCAGCGCATCGCCGGCGAGAAGCGCGGTGGCCTCGTCGTACTCGACGTGCACGGTGGGTTTGCCGCGGCGCAGCCGATCGTCGTCCATGCAGGGCAAGTCGTCATGCACCAGCGAATAGCTGTGGATCAATTCGACCGCGCAGGCGGCGATGTCGAGCCGCGCCGCATCTGCGCCGACCAACTCGCCCGCGGCGAACACGAGCAAGGGCCGCACGCGCTTGCCGCCCTCGAGCGTGGCATAGCGCATCGCCTGGTGCAGGCGCGCGGGTACGTGCTGCGGCGCCGGCAGGCTGCGCGCGAGCGCAGCCTCCACGCGCATCTGGATGGCACCCATCCAGGCGGCAAATTCGGCTTCAGTCGCGCCTTGCGGCATCGGCAGAGGCCGCCGTCAGGTCGGGGGACAAGCCCCCGAGGGGCTTGAGTACTTCGCCTTCGAGCACGCGCACCTGCTGCTGCGCCGCGTCGAGGCGCTCGCGGCATTGCTTCGCCAATTCGAGGCCGCGCTTGTGCGCCGCGAGGGACTGCTCGAGGGAAAGACCGCCGTCTTCCATGCGCGCGACGATGCTTTCGAGTTCCGCCAGGGCCTTCTCGAAACTGGGCTCCGCGGCTTCTGATTCTTTCTTGCGCATAGGGGGTTGCCACCTTAACCGAGTGCGGCGGCAGGGTCAAACCCGAATCATGTAAAATGCTGCGCTTTTAAGCACTTACGACATGTCCAAGCTCTCTCCCGCGACGCAACTGCGGCCCGCCAGCTGCCAGCTGCCGATGTCCTGGTACTTCGATGCGGAAATTTTCGCGCGAGAGAAAAAACTGCTGTTCGACGCCGGCTCGAATTACGTAGGGCACGAACTGATGGTGCCCGAGCGCGGCGACTACCAGACCATCGGCTGGATGGACCATGCCAAGCTGCTGGTGCGAAACTCGGAAAACCCGGCCGGCGGCGTTCAACTGCTGTCCAATATCTGCCGCCATCGCCAGTCGCTCATGCTCGAAGGGCGCGGCAACGCGCAGAACATCGTCTGCCCGCTGCACCGCTGGACCTACGACCTGAGGGGCGAGCTGCTCGGCGCGCCGCACTTTGCCGAAAACCCCTGCGTCAAGCTGCATTCCACGCCGCTCACCAACTGGCAGGGACTGCTGTTCGCCGGGCCGCGCGATCCGCGCCAGGACCTCGCCGATTTCGGCTGCAGCGAGGATTTCGATTTCTCCGGCTACGCGCTCGACCGTGTCGAGACCACCGACTACGCCACCAACTGGAAAACTTTCGTCGAGGTCTACCTCGAGGTCTACCACGTCGATTACCTGCACGCGGGCCTGGGCAACTTCGCCGACTGCGACAACTTCCACGTCCGCTACGGCCAGTGCAACTCCGTGCAGGTCATGTCGGCGAAGAATGGCCTCAACGCCCCCGGCACGCCGGTCTACCGGCGCTGGCAGGAAGCCTGCCTGAAGCAGCTGCGCGGGAGGACGCCGAAGCACGGCGCGCTCTGGGCCACCTACTTTCCGGGCTTCACGCTGGAGTGGTATCCCAACGTGCTGATCATCTCCAACCTGATCCCGCGCTCGCCTGGGCTGACGACCAACGTGGTCGAGTTCTACTACCCGGAGGAAATCGTCCACTTCGAGCGCGAATTCATCGAAGCGCAGAAAGCCGCCTACAACGAGACCGCGCTGGAAGACGACGAGATCTGCCGGCGCCTCGACCGCGGCCGCAGGGCGCTCTGGGAACAGGGCCTGGACGACGCCGGCCCCTACCAGTCGCCAATGGAGGATACGATGGTGCACTTTCACGAATGGCTCAGGCGCTCCCTGGAAGGAAAATAGCCTTTGAACACCCTGATTTCGACCGAGGAACTTGCCGAGCGCCTGCAGAATCCCATCGCGCTGCGCATGTTTGATTGCCGCCACGACCTCGCCAATCTGGCGCTGGGCGAACAGCAGTACGGCGAAGGACATGTCCCGGGAGCGCAATTCGCTCACATGGAGCGCGACCTCTCGGGCCCGAAGACCGGCAAGAACGGCCGCCATCCGCTGCCCGAGCCGAAAGTGTTCGTCACCTGGCTCGGCAAGCAGGGATTGCAGCCGACAGACCAGGTGGTGTGCTACGACGGCGGTCCCGGCGCCATGGCTTCGCGCCTGTGGTGGATGCTGCGCTGGGTCGGACACCCGACGGCCACCGTGCTGGACGGAGGTTTCGGCAAGTGGCAGAAGGAAGGCCGGGCGGTCAGCAAGGAGGTCAGCCAACCCACGGCCTGGACCTACCCGGGACGCGCGCAGACTTCCATGGTGGCCTACCTCTCGCACGTGGAGAAGAAACTCAAGCGCGCGGCGCTGCTCGATGCGCGTGCGCCGGCGCGCTACCGCGGCGAGCAGGAACCCATTGACCCGGTCGCTGGGCGCATCCCGGGCGCGAAAAACCGCTTCAACAACGACAACCTCACCGCCGAGGGAACGTTCAAGCCGGCCGAAGCGTTGCGGGCCGAGTTCGAAGCCGTGCTGGGCGGACGCAATCCCACCGAAGTGATCAACTATTGCGGCTCCGGCGTATCGGCCTGCCACAACGCGCTGGCAATGGAAATCGCCGGCCTCCGCGGTTCGCGGGTCTACCCGGGCTCCTGGAGCGAATGGTCCGCCGATCCTTCGCGGCCGATATCGCGCAGCGTGTAGCTGTTGCTGGCTGATTTACTCCTAGTCCTTCACTTTTCGATTGCCCTGTTCATCGTCGCCGGCCTGATCCTGGTCTGGATCGGCGCCGCCGGGCACTGGACCTGGGTTCGCAATCCATGGTTGCGCTACCTGCACCTCGGCGCGATCGCGTTTGTCGCCGCCGAAGCCCTGCTCGGCTACGCCTGCCCGCTCACCATCTGGGAAGACCTGCTGCGCGGCGGCGCGCGACCGGAATCCTTCGTCGGGCGCTGGGTGTATCGCCTGCTCTACTACAACGCGCCCGAGTGGGTCTTCACCACGCTCTATGCGGCGTGGGCGGCGGCATCGCTGCTGACGCTGCGTCTGGTCCCGCCCCGGCCTCTCTGATGCTATGACATCATTTTCATTGATGCTATGATGCCACCATGCGCACCACGGTCCGTCTGGACGACGAACTGATCGAACAGCTGAAGGCGCGCGCGCGCAAGGAAAATCTGAGCCTGACGCGAATGCTCAATCGGGCGCTGCGCGACGGTCTGCGCGCCGCAGGAAAGGGGCGGGCGGCGAAGCCTCGCTTCAGGCAGACGACCCACGCCATGGGCCCGGCGCGGGTGAACCTGGACAAGGCGCTGGCCCTTGCCGCCGCGCTCGAGGACGAGGAAATCCTGCGCAAGCTGTCGCTGGGCAAGTGAAGATCGTCGACGTCAACCTCCTGCTCTACGCGGTCAACTCCGATTCGCCCCGGCACGACGCCGCGCGTGCGTGGCTCGAAGACCTGTTGAACGGCGATGAAACGGTCGGCCTTCCCTGGGTCGTAGTCCTGGGCTTCCTGCGCGTCGCGACCAACCCGAGGGCGCAAACGCATCCGATCGACACACTCGCCGCGCTGGCGCAAGTGGACGAATGGCTGAGCGCGGAAAACCTGCGCCTGGTGCGCGAGAAGGACGATCACTGGGAAACTTTGCGTAGCCTGATCGCTGCCGCCGGAACGGCGGGCAATCTCACCAGCGACGCGCACCTCGCCGCGCTCGCGATCAGCCACGACGCGGTGCTGTGCTCAAGCGACCGCGACTTCGGTCGCTTCAAGGGACTGCGCTGGGAGAACCCGCTCGGCTAGTTCCTGCCCAACCATCGAGCCCCCTCACGACATGTGACCGGCACTCCAGCCGAACAGTTGCCGGAACACTTCGTCGCGGATTTCGGAACGCGATAGCACCAGGTCGTGCAGGGCGCCGGGGAACTGCAGGACGCTGACGTTCGTCCCCAGCGTGCGCGACCAACTAGAGACCTGGCGCCAGTCGAGGATGAGGTCGGCCTCGTCGGAGTGCATCGAGAGCACGGGGATCTTGAGCCCGAGGCCGGCGTGGACTTTCGCGTGCGCCTCGAAGATCGCCCTCACCCAGCCAAAGTAGGCCGGAAATCCATTCAATGGCTTGAGGGTGAGATCGAAGTCCCACTCGCCGTCCCAGTTGTTGTGCAGGCTCCTCACATACGCGGGCAACACCGCCTTGGGGTCATTCATGAACGGCGCGAACCAGCCGAGCATCTGCGCCACGCGCAGTTTCCCCTTGTGGGCCTCTTTCCAGTCGAAGAACGGGCTGTTCAGCCACAGAGCCCGCACGCGATCTTGAAGTTGACCCTCCTTTTTATATAAAGAACAAACCAAGCCGCCTGTCGAATGCCCAGCGAGCAGCACTTCGGTGTCGATCTCGGCCAGTGCGCGCGTGATGTCGAAGTAGTACTCGGAGATGTCCTTGCAGAAGCACGCGTGCTGGTGCGGCAGGAGCGAGCGGCCGTGCTTGCGCAGGTCGAGCGCGTAGAACGCATAGCCTTCGGCCGCGAATCGATCGGCCATGTGGCGCTGGAAAAAGTAGTCGATGAAGCCGTGCACATAGAGCACCGCGCCGCGGGGCGCTTCGGGCACCGGCGCGCGGACCAGGGTTGCGACGACACGGCCGTCGTAATCGTCGAGCGCGGGGAGCTCGAGCGCTTCGAACCCCTCCAGCAGTCGGTCAGGCTGCCAGGCCATGGCGCTCCAGAGCCCAACTGACATGTTCTCGAACCAAAAGGGATGGATGGTCCATGCGCTTTTTCAGCGATTGAATGATTTCAGGCGAACTCGGGGCGTTGCCCAGGCCGACCGCCAGATTCCGCAGCCAGCGCTCGTAGCCGATGCGCCGGATCGGCGAGCCCTGCATTCTTTGGTCGAATTCCTCCGCGGTCCATGCGAACAGATCGATCAACTCCGAGCGGTCCAGGCCGTTCCTGACCTGAAAATCCTCTTCCGTTGAAAGGCGGGCAAAGCCGTTCCAGGGGCAGACCAGCTGGCAGTCGTCGCAGCCGTAGACGCGGTTGCCGATCAGCGGACGCAGCTCAAGCGGGATCGCGCCTTTCAGTTCGATCGTGAGGTAGGAAATGCAGCGCCGCGCATCGAGCTGGTAGGGCGCGGTGATGGCGCCGGTGGGACAGATGTCGATGCACCGTTGGCAGGTTCCGCAGTGATTTTCTTTTTCGGCATCACAATCAAGCGGCAGGTCGCAGTAGATTTCGCCGAGAAAAAACCAGGAACCTTCTCGATCGAGCAGCAGCGTGTGCTTGCCGCGCCAGCCGATGCCGGCGCGCACCGCGAGCTCGACCTCCATCACCGGCGCCGAATCGGCGAAGGCGCGGTGGCCGAAGGGGCCGACCTCGGCCTCGATGCGCTCGCACAGTTTCTGCAGGCGGGAGCGCATCACTTTGTGGTAATCACGGCCACGCGCGTATCGCGCGAGGTAGGCTTGCGAGGGTTTTGCAAGTTCATCTTCGACGCTACGCGGCATATCCGCGAGGTAGTCCATGCGGCAGGAAATCACGCGCACCGTGCCGGGCAGCAATTGCGTGGGCTGCGCCCGCAGCGCGGCGTGGCGCGCCATATAATCCATTTCGCCGTGCCACCCCAATCCGAGCCACTCGGCCAGGCGGCCTTCGGCCGCAGACAGGTCGACATCCGCGATGCCGAGCCCCTGGAAGCCGAGTTCGGCGCCCCATTGCTTGATTCTTTGCGCGAGCGCAGCCATGGCAGACCATCTTAGTTTGCCTGACGAGGCCGCCACGCTGCGGCTGGGAGCGGCCCTCGCCGCCGGCGCGGCCAACGGCCTCGCCCTGCACCTCAAAGGCGAGCTCGGTTCGGGCAAAACCACGCTCGCCCGGGGCCTGATCCAGGCCCTGGGCCACCCCGGCCGGGTCAAAAGCCCGACCTACACGCTGGTTGAACCTTATGGTCTTTTGAGATTAAACTTGTATCACTTTGATTTTTATAGATTCAAGGATCGATCGGAATGGCTGAGCTCCGGCCTGCGCGAACACTTCAATCCGGAATCCTTCTGCATTGTGGAATGGCCCGAGCGGGCCGGGGACCTGCTCGCTGCGCCGGACCTGGAAATCCACCTGCGTTACGAAGCCCTGGGGCGCACCGCCACGCCGGCCGCGCACTCGGTGCCAGGCGCAATCTGGCTCGCCACTGCCTTGTCGCGCTGGCGCTCTTCCTAGGCGCAACCAGCGCGCTGGCGCAGGTCGTTTCCACCCGCATCTGGCCGGCCAAGGACTACACGCGGGTCACCCTGGAAACCAAGGGCGAAGTCAATTTCCAGCTCTTCACGGTGAAGGACCCCGAGCGCCTGGTGCTCGACCTCGAAGGCGTCGAGTTCGGGCCCGCGCTCGCCGAGTTGCACGGCAAGGTCGCCACCGGCGACCCCTACATCGACAAGCTGCGCGTCGGACGCAACCGTCCGGGCGTGGTACGGCTGGTGATCGACCTCAAGGCCGAGGTGAAGCCGCAGGTGTTCACGCTCAAGCCGGTCGGCGACTACGGCCACCGGCTCGTGCTGGACATCTACCCGCTCGTACCGCCCGATCCGCTTGCGGCCCTGATCGAAGCCGACGGCAAGCTGCCCAAGACCGACCGGGAGCCTGCGAAGCTCCCCGACAAGCCCAGGGTGGCGCGCATGGCGACGATCGTCATCGACCCCGGGCACGGCGGCGAGGACCCGGGGGCGCGCGGCCGGCTGGGGTCGCGCGAAAAAGACATCACCCTCATCATCGCCACGCGCCTGAAAACGCTCATTGACGCCGAGCCCGAAATGCGCGCCGTGCTGACGCGCGACGGCGATTACTACGTGCCGCTGCAGACGCGGGTGGATAAGGCGCGGCGCGTCAAGGCTGATCTCTTCGTCTCGGTGCACGCCGATGCATTCATCCGGCCGCACGCGCGCGGCTCGAGCGTGTTCGCCCTCTCGGAACGGCGCGCCACCTCGGAAGCCGCGCGCTGGCTGGCGAAAAAAGAGAACGAGGCCGACCTGGTCGGTGGCGTCAACATCGACCTCAAGGACCGCTACCTGGCGCAGACGCTGCTGGACCTGTCGCAGACCGCGACCATCGACCACAGCCTGCGCCTGGGCAACGCAGTGCTGGGCGCGCTGGGCCAGGTCAACACGCTGCACAAGGCGCAGGTCGAGCAGGCGAGCTTCGCCGTGCTCAAATCCCCCGACGTGCCCTCGATCCTCGTGGAGACCGCCTTCATCTCCAATCCGGAGGAAGAAAAGCGCCTCAACGACGAGGCCTACCAGGACCAGCTCGCTCGCGCGATCCTCTCCGGCATCAAGCGCTACTTCGCCAAGCACCCTGCGCGGCCGTCACCGGTAGCGATGCGATAGCAGGGGATTCGACTCGTGACGCCAGCCACGCCTGCGGACCGGCGCTCGCCCGCAGACAAACTCGAGGCGGCGATCGACGCGCTGCCCTCCGGGTCGGTGACGCTGGCCCAGGTTCGAGACCTCGTCGGCAGCGACGGCCTGATGCTGCTCACCGCGTTCCTGACGATCGTGTTCCTGGTGCCGGTTTCGGTTCCGGGCATGAGCACGGTTTTTGGCGCGGGGATCCTGCTCATCGGCGTCAGCCGGCTGTTGCGCCTGCCGCTCTGGCTGCCGAAGAGGATCGAGCGGCGTGTCGTCGCCACGGAACGGCTGAGGGTGGCTCTCCAGCGCGGCCTGGTCTGGTTCCGGCGCCTGGAGCGGGTCAGCCGGCCGCAGCGGATTGCGTGGGCCGCTGCCGATGGCGCCGTGCGCATCGTCAACGACTGCGCGCTCATACTGGGCGCAGCACTGCTGATGGCACCCTTCGGCCTGATACCGTTCAGCAACACCCTCCCCGCGATCGCGCTCCTGTTCCTCGCGATCGGTAGCCTGCAGCGCGACGGCCTGTTCATCCTCATCGGTCACGTGTCCAACCTGGTGACCATTGTGTACTTCGCGCTGCTCATCGGGGGCGGCGGATACGCCTTGATTTCTTTCCTGCAGCGCCTGCTGCCCTAGCCGAGCCGCTCTATATAATTCCCCGATGTCCGAGGTGCTTTCCAACCCGGGCGTCGTGCGCGTGAAAGCGGCGCTCGACGCCGCCGGCGTCGCTGCAGCGATCGTCGAACTACCCGGTGCCGCACGCACCGCGCAGGCGGCGGCGACCTATCTCGGCTGCGACGTCGGCCAGATTGCGAACTCGCTCGTGTTCCGCGCCGAACGCTCCAACGGCGCGGTGCTGGTGATGTCGTCCGGCGCGCGGCGCGTCGATACCGAACGGCTTGCCGCGACGATCGGGGAGCCGGTCGGCAAGGCCGACGCCGCGTTCGTGCGCGAGCGCACCGGCTTCGCGATCGGCGGCGTGGCGCCGGTCGGCCACGCCACGCACATGGCCTCCTATGTGGAGAAAAGCCTCGCTGCCTATCGCGACATCTGGGCCGCGGCCGGCCATCCGCACACGGTCTTTCGCCTCAGCTACGAAGAACTCCTGCGCATCACCGGCGGCCAGGCGCTCGAGGTCGCGGCATGACGCAGATCCGCGTCCTTGCGGACCTGCTGATCAGCCAGATCGCCGCAGGCGAAGTCGTCGAGCGGCCCGCGTCGGTCCTGAAAGAACTGCTGGAAAACGCGCTCGATGCGGGCGCGCTCGAGATCCAGGTGACGCTCGACCAGGGCGGCGCGAAACGCGTGCAGGTCGACGACAACGGCACGGGCTTGCCGAAGGACGATCTGCCCCTCGCCCTCGCGCGCCATGCCACCAGCAAAATCGGCTCGCTTGACGACCTGCAGGGTGTCGCGACGATGGGTTTCCGCGGAGAAGCACTCGCCTCGATTGCTTCGGTTTCCCGGCTTTCAATGACGAGCCGCGAGGCAAAGGCCGCACACGCGTGGGAGATTCGTTCCGAAGGCGGCAGCAGCAGCGCGCCGGCGCCGGCGGCGCGCGCGCCGGGCACCACGGTTCTGGCGGAAGACCTCTACTTCAACACCCCCGCACGCAAGAAGTTCCTCCGCACCGAGCAGACCGAGTTCGGCCACTGCGATGAAGTCTTCCGGCGCATCGCGCTGGCGCGACCCGACGTCGGCTTCACGCTCAGGCACAACGGCCGCGTGTCCGCACACCTGCGCACGCAAGCGCTCGCCGAGCGCGCGGCGGCGCTGCTCGGCCGCGAGTTCCTCGACGCCAGCTTCCCGGTCGAAGCGCAAGCCGGCAGCCTGCGCCTGTTCGGCCTGGCCGGCACGCCGCAGGCCGCCCGTGCGAGAGCCGACGCGCAGTACCTGTACGTCAACGGCCGCTTCGTACGCGATCGCATGCTCTCGCATGCGGTGCGGGAGGCCTACCGCGACCAGCTGCACGGCGAGCGCCAGCCCGCCTACCTGCTTTTCCTCGAGATCGACCCGCGCGGCGTGGACGTGAACGTCCATCCGGCCAAGATCGAGGTGCGCTTTCGCGATTCGGGCGCCATCCACCAGTTCGTTCTGCACGTGCTCAAGCGCGCGCTGTCGCCCGCGGCGGGCGAAGCGCCGGTTGTCTATGCGAGGCCCGCGGCATCGGGCCTGAAAATGCAACAGGGCCTCCAGCTTGCGCAACCCGTGCAGGCTTATCAGGCATTCATGTCTGCAGCTGCAATAAAAGCCCTGCCGGCAACCGAAACCTCCCCACCCCTCGGCTTTGCTCTCGCCCAGCTCCACGGCGTCTACATCCTGGCGCAGAACGAAGCCGGTCTCGTGCTCGTGGACATGCACGCCGCGCACGAGCGCATCGTGATGGAGAAACTCAAGGCGAGCCTGGACGCCGGCGCGGTCGCGCGCCAGAGCCTGCTCGTGCCCGCGGTGCTCGCGGCCGACGCACTCGACATCGCCACCGCGGAGGAAAACAGCGCGGCGCTGGAGAAGCTCGGCCTGGAAACCAGCGTCTCCGGACCGAACCAGCTCGCGGTGCGCGCCGCTCCCGCCCTGCTCGCCGGCGGCGACATTGCCGGCCTGACGCGGGACCTCTTGCGCGAAATGCGCGCATACGGCGCCACCCAGGTGCCCTCGGCGCGCCAGAACGAGCTGCTCGCCACCATGGCCTGCCACGCGGCGGTGCGCGCCAACCGGATCCTCAGCGTGACGGAAATGAACGCGCTGCTGCGCGAGATGGAGGAAACCGAGCGCTCCGGCAGCTGCAACCATGGCCGCCCGACCTGGTACCAGCTCACGATGGCGGACCTCGACCGCCTCTTCATGCGCGGCCAATGAAAAGCGCGGACGAAATGCAAAGGAACACGCCCGGCGTGTTGATCGTCACCGGAGGCGGGCGCGGCATCGGCGCCGCCACCGCGCGCCTTGCCGCTTCGAAGGGCTACGCGGTCTGCATCAGCTTCCTGCGCGACCGGGACGCGGCGCAGGCCGTGGTGCAGGACATCCGGGACGACGGCGGCAGCGCGATCGCCGTGCAGGGCGATGTCGCCTCGGAAGCGGACGTGATGCGCCTGTTCCAGGAATCGGACCGCTCGCTTGGCCCGCTCACGGCGCTCGTCAACAACGCCGGCATCGTCGTGACCAGGTCGCGCGTCGAGGCGATGGACGCGGCGCGACTGCAGCTCATGTTCGCCACCAATGCCGTCGGCCCGTTCCTGTGCGCGCGCGAAGCGATCAAGCGCATGTCGACGAAGCACGGCGGCAAGGGCGGCGCCATCGTCAACGTTTCTTCCGGCGCGGCACGCCTGGGCTCGCCCGGCGAGTGGGTGGACTACGCCGCTTCCAAGGGCGCCATCGACACCATGACCCTGGGCCTGGCCAAGGAGCTCGCGGACGAAGGCATCCGCGTCAATTGCGTGCGGCCGGGCTTCGTCAACACCGGGATCCATGCCGCCTCCGGCGAACCCAACCGGATCGAGCGCCTGCGCGAGGGCATCCCGATGAAGCGCGGCGGCGAGCCCGAGGAAGTCGCACGCGCGATCATGTGGCTCCTGTCGGCAGAGGCTTCCTACTCCACGGGGGCCATTCTCGATGTCACGGGCGGCCGCTAAACCGACTGCTTTTGTTCTTCTGGGTCCAACCGCGAGCGGCAAGTCGCGACTTGCGCTGCAGCTTGCCTCCAGGCATCCGCTCGAAATCGTCAGCATCGATTCGGCGCAGGTTTACCGCGGCATGGACATCGGCACCGCCAAGCCCTCGGCTGCCGAGCGCCGCGAGGTACCGCATCACCTGATCGACCTTATCGATCCCACGGAGAGCTACTCCGCGGGGCGTTTTCGCGAAGACGCGCTGCGCGTCATCGCTGAAATTCTTGCAAGGAAGAAAACTCCATTGCTGGTGGGCGGCACGATGCTCTACTACCGCGCCCTGGCCGAAGGCCTGGACGCGCTGCCGCCGGCGAACCCCGCGATGCGCCGGCAGATCGACGCCGAGGCCGCGCAGAAAGGCTGGCCCGCGCTGCATGCGGAGCTCGCGCAAGTGGATCCCGCAAGCGCTGCTCGCCTGAAGCCCGGCGACGCCCAGCGTGTCCAGCGGGCGCTGGAAGTATTTCGGGCAACCGGCAAGCCGCTCTCCGCGTTTCAGGGCAAGGCAAAAGCGGAACTGCCCTTTGCGTTGAAAGCGTTCTCCCTCGTCCCGGCAGACCGGGCGGAACTGCACCGCCGCATCGCCGAACGTTTCGACGCCATGCTGCAGGCGGGACTGGTCGATGAATTGAAGGGTTTGCGCGCAAAATTCGACCTCAAGCCGGACCTGCCCAGCATGCGCTGCGTCGGCTACCGGCAGGCCTGGGAATTTCTCGAAGGTGGCGCCGACGCAGCACGGCTGCGTGAGTCAGGCATTTCTGCCACGCGGCAACTCGCCAAGCGCCAGCTGACCTGGCTGCGCAGCCTTCCCGGGCTTGAGCCGGCTGAGCGACTCGCCGGCGCGCTCAGGTCGGCGATCGCCTGAACGCCCATAGCGACAGGATAACCGCAGGCACCAGCAATGCGGCGGCGAGCATGACCATCTGCGCGGCCGACAGCGGCACGATCCCGCCGCCCGGAGTCGCCAGCACCAACCCGCCAAGGATGAGGGCGGTGCGCAGCGGCCACTCGAGCGTCCCCGCGCGGCGCAGGTCACCGACGAACATCTGGAATCCCTGGATGCCGCCGCAGATGAAGACGAGGCCGATCGCCGCGCAAAGCGTGACATACAGGGTCTCGCCGAGCGGCCCCTGCAGCACGAACGCAGGATTCATGACGAAGAAAAACGGGATGAAGTAGATGATCGAGCCCACGCGCATCGATTCCCAGCCGGTCTTCATCGGCGGCGCGCCGGCGATGCCGGCCGCGGCGAAGGATGCGATCGCGACGGGCGGCGTGATCGCCGAGAGCATGCCCCAGTAGAACACGAACATGTGCACCGCCATCTTGTTGAGGCCCGCCTTCTCCAGCGCCGGGCCGACCAGGATGGCGAGGAAGATGTAGCAGGCCGTCGTGGTCAGGCCCAGGCCGAGCACCAGACTGGTCACCGCGGTCATTCCGAGTAGCAGGAGCGCGTTGCCACCGGCAATACGCAACAGGTCGTTGGCCAGGCTCGAGATCACGCCAGTCAGCGAGAAGGCGCCGATGAGCAGGCCGCAGCCGGCCAGGATGCCGACCAGCTCGGCGAAAGTGCGGCCGTTGACCTCGAGGAACTTCGCCACCGTGCCCCAGCCCCATTTCTCCTTGTTGAACAGCTGGTTGAGCACGACCAGGAGCAACGTGGCGTAGAACGGCGCGTGGCTCTCGCGCTTCATGACCAGCATCATGTAGATGAGCAGCACGACGACGAGGACGAAGTACCAGCCTTCCTTCAAGGTCTGCCAGAGCCGCGGCAGCTCGGCGCGCGGGATCCCCTTCAGGCCATGGCGCGCCGCGTAGGCGTCCACCTGCATGAACAGGCCGAAATAGTAGAGCGCGGCCGGAATCGCCGCGGCGAGCGCGACCTCGGCGTAGCTCACGTTGAGGAATTGCGCCATCACGAACGCGGTGGCGCCCATCACTGGCGGCGCGAGCACCGCGCCGGTGGAGGCGCAGGCCTCGATCGCCGCGGCATAGGAGGCGGTGAACCCGGTCTTCTTCATCGTCGGGATGGTCATCGTTCCCGCGGTGAGCACGTTGGAGACGACACTCCCCGACATCATGCCGAGCAGCGCGCTGGCAAAGATGCCGACTTTCGCCGCGCCGCCCCGGAAGGTGCCGCACAGCCCGAACGCGAGGTTGATGAAGAATTTCCCGGCGCCCGTCATCATCAGCCCGGTGCCGAACACGAGGAAGCCGATCACCACCTCGGCGAACGCCTGCACCGGAATGCCCAGCAGGCTCTCGGAGGACAGCATGTGGTAGGCGCTCGCCTGCGCCATCGAGGACTCGGTTCCCTTCAACGGCCCGAGCCAGCCGGCGTCGGCGAAGACCGGGTAGAAGGTGAAGGGCAGGATCGACAGCACCAGCCCCCAACCGCCGGTGCGCCGCAGCGCCTCCATGAGCAGCGCCCACATCAGGTAGCCGACCCAGACGACCTGCGCGGGCGCGCCGCCGAATTCCCAGCCCAGCTCTGCGGCCTTGCGGATGTGCAGCATGAGAAAAAGCGCAGCCGCGGCGGTGAGCGCGAACAGCAGCGCGTCGTACCAGGGCACGCGCGTGAGGGAGGCGCGTTCGGTTCCCGGGAAGATCAGGAACACGAACGGCAGCATCACCAGCACCAGCCCGTAGTAATACTCGGTGTTGAGCGGCGTGAAGCCGACGAAAAAGCGCAGCGCGAACTGCTGGTTGACGCAGAGGAAGATCGTTGCGGCCGTGCAGAGGATAAGCGACCAGCGCCAGGCGCCCCGCAGGCTCCGGATGCGCGTGACTTCCGCCTCGACGGGCGCCGCGAGAGGGGCGTGGGGATCCAGGGGCGGCATCCCCGCGACCGTCCTTGCGGCCTTACTCGAAAATCGGGTCGAGTCCGGCCTTCTTCAGCGCATCCGCCCTCGCCGCGGTCCAGCCCTTGCGGAAGCCCTCGCCCTCGGCCGGATTGGTCTTGAGAAAAGTGTCCCAGGCTCCTGCCAGGATCGCCTGGCGCCTGAGCGCCGCCTGGTTGTGGGCCTCGTGCTCGGGCTTCCAGACGCCGGCTTCTTTGAACGCGCGTATCGCGCCGTCGTGATATGGCAGCACCCAGGTGAAGTTCTGCCGCGCGAGTTCCAGGCCCGCCGCGCCTGGCGCGCCGTCCTTGTACGCCGGGTAGTTCACGATCATGGATTTCGCGATGCCGTGGACGAGTTCCGCGGGCTGCGAGGCGTATGCCATGAAGATCGGATAGGGATAGTTGGGCAGCTCGATCGGGTTCTGCGCCGAGGCGCCGACGCCGCATGTCGCCTTGTGCGGCGCGAAGTAGGGCCCGATCTTGCTCAGGCGCGCCCAGCCTGCCTTGTCGGCCGCCGGAACCGGCGGATAGTGCAGTCCGCGGGGAGAAGCTTCCGCCTCCTTCGCCTGGCCAGAGATGGTGGAGGCGATCGCGGCGTCCACCTCGTTGTTGAGGATGCCCTTCCACATCGCGCCGAAGCTGGAGAACTCCACCAGCTTGACGTCGTTGCGGCCCAGGTTGGCAAAAGCGAGCACCGCGAACGCGTTCTGGTTCAGCGCCGGCGAGCCGACCACCAGCCCGATGCGCTTGCCCTTGAGGTCCTTGATGTCCTTCACGCCCGAGTCCTTGGCCACCCCGAGCGAGATCGCGTTGCAGTCCGAGGAGGCGAGCATCAGGCGCAGCGGCTGCGGGCCCCAGTCCCTGACCGCGAACTCGAACACGCCTTCCTGCGCGAAGTACACGCCGATGCCCATGGCCGAAGCCTGGGCGCGGCCGCCCTTGAGAGGCGCGAGACGCGCCACGTCGTTCCCGGCGGGCAGGACCCGCAGGTCCGTGCCCTGCTTGTCCTTGAACGCCTTGCCGACGGCGACCGCGATGTTGAAGCCGGACGAGCCGGTGTCGTAGGCGGTCATGGTCAACGTGGGCGGCAGCTTGACCTCCTGCGCCAGCGCCGGAACGGCGAGCGCAAGCGCGGCCGCCGCAAGCAGATTGCGTGTAAGCACGAGTAGCTCCTCTCCTGAATTCATGTTGCCGGATTTCCATCCAGGCCTGTCCAACTCTCTCCAAGGCGCGCTCAATCCAGGCTGAGGTTCATCGCGCGCACGCCGCGCCCATAAGCTTCCAGCTGCTGCACGACGAACGCCGACAGCTCCTGCGGCGTCGAGCTGCGCGGCTCGAAGGCGAGCCGCCCGAACGCTTCCTTCACCTCGGGTTTCGCCAGCACGATCGCCAGCTCGCGCCCGACACGGTCGACGATCTCCTTGGGCATCTTGGGCGGGCCGAAAATGCCGCCCCAGGGGGTAATCGGCACATCCGCGAGGCCGGCCTCGGACATGGTCGGCGCCGTGGGCAGCAGCTGGTTGCGGCTCGGCAACATCGTCGCGAGCACCCGCAGCTTGCCTTCCTTCACCTGCGGCGCCAGCGTGCCGGGGGTGGCGAACGCGACGTTCACGCGCCCCGCGATGAGGTCGATCGACAACGGCCCGTCCCCACGGTACGGTACATGAACCATGTCGAGCTTATGCTGTGCCGCGAACAGACCGTTTGCCAGGATGGCGGTGGCATTGCCGGTGCCGTAATTGAGCTTGCCCGGATTGGCGCGCGCGTAGCCGATCAGGTCGCCGACCGTGTGCACGGGCATGCTGGCATGCGAAAAAATGAAGAAACCGAAGATCCCGACCAGCGATACCGGCGTGAAATCCTTGACCGGATCGTAGGGCGGCACTTTCTTCGCCGCCGGTGCATACGACATTCCGGTGGCGGTGCCATAGTACAGGGTGTAGCCGTCCGGCGCCGCTTGCCGAACCGCTTCCGAAGCGATGATGCCCTCGGCGCCCGGCCGGGTTTCGATGATGATCGGCTGACCGAGCTGCTGGCTGAGCGGCTGCGTGAAGATGCGCGCGCCGAGCTCGGCCGCGCCGCCCGGCGGAAACGGCACGATGAGGCGGATCGGCTTGTTGGGATATTGGGCGAAGGCGGCCGAGCAGACGAGCGCGGCGGCGAATCCGGTGAAAAGTCTTTTCATGGCGTCACTCCGGTTGGATGCCAACGGCCTTGAGGATGTTGCGGTAACCCTCCAGCTGCTCCTTCACGTACGCCGCGAGCTTCTCGGGCGTCGACGGAGTCAGGACGAAGGCCTGCTTCTGCATAGCGTCCTGCACGTCGGGGCGGCCCATGGCCGCGACGAACTCCTTGTTCAAGCGCGCCACCACCTCGGCGGGCATCTTCGCGGGCCCGAACAGGCCGGCCCAGGAAATGATGCTGAAGGTGGGGTAGCCCGCCTCGGCGATCGTCGGCACATCCGGCAGCAAGTGGCTGCGGCGCGGCAGCGTGGTCACCAGCGCACGCAGCTTGCCGTCGCGGATCAGCGGCATCGACGTCGTTGAGGAGGCGAACATCATGTCGACACGGCCGCCTATCAGGTCCGGCATGACCAGGGGCTCGGTCTTGTACGGCACATGGACCATCTCGATCTTCGCCAGCGATGAAAGCAGCGCCGAGGACACAATCCCCGTGGTGTTGCCGGTCGCGTAGTTGACCTTGCCGGGGTTGGCCTTCGCGTACTGGACCAGCTCGGGCAATGTTTTCACAGGCAAGCCGGGATTGACGACGACGAAGAAGGTGTAGCGGCCGATGTCTGTGATAGGCGTGAAATCCGCAACCGGATCGTAGGGTGGGACTTTCTTCATCGCCGGCACGACCGACATCGGACTGTTGGTCGCCATCAGCAGCGTGTAGCCGTCCGGCGCGGCCTTGAGCACGTCCGCGGCTGCGATCGCGCCGTCGGCGCCGGCCTTGTTGTCGATCACGACCGGCTGCCCGACCGCAGCCGAAACCGAATTGCCAAGAACGCGCGAGATGAGGTCGGTCGCGGATCCGGCGCCGAACGGCACCACGATGCGGATCGGCTTGTTTGGATACTGGGACCATGCGGGCGCTGCGAACAGCAACGCGCCGGCCAGCAAAAGAAAACGTTTCATGTCGATCTCCTCCCTCTCCACGGCAATTATAGAATGTCCGCGACTCGGAGGTTCGACATGCAGATCGGCATCGTAGGCCTGGGCAGGATGGGCGCCAACATGGCGCGGCGCCTGGCGCGCGGCAAGGCGCGCGTCATAGCCTTCGACCGCGAGCCCGCAGCGCGCGACGCGCTCAAGCCGGAAAACGGCGTCACCTGCGTCGCAAGCCTCGCGGCGGTCGCGGCGCGGCTCTCCGGCGAGCGCGTCATCGTCTCGATGCTGCCCGCGGGCGCGCCGACCGAGGAAACGCTTGCCGAACTCCTGCCGCTGTTGTCGGCGGGCGACACGATCGTCGACGGCGGCAACGCCTTCTACCAGGATTCAATGGCGCGTGCGCTGGAGCTCTCTCAGCGCGGCCTGCGCTACATCGACGCCGGCGTCTCGGCGGCATCCACGGCCTGGAGAGCGGCTACTGCCTGATGCTGGGCGGCACGCCGAAATCGATCGCGATCTTCGAACCTTTCGCGCGCATCCTCGCGCCCGCGCCCGACACCGGCTGGCTGCATTGCGGGCCGAGCGGCGCCGGGCACTACGCGAAAATGATCCACAACGGCATCGAGTACGGGATGATGCAGGCGCTCGCCGAGGGCTTCGCCCTGCTTGCCGCGCGCAAGGATCTCGAATTCGACCTCGGCCGGCTGGCCGAGACCTGGCGCCACGGCAGCGTGGTGCGCTCCTGGCTGCTCGACCTGTGCGCCGGGATCCTGCAGCAGGACGAGGAATTGCAGCGCATCGCGCCGGCGGTGGCCGATTCCGGCGAAGGCCGCTGGACGGTGCAGGAGTCCGTTGCGCTCGGCGTGCCCGCGCCGGTGATCACAATGGCGCTGATGGCGCGCTTTTCCAGCCAGGGCAAATCGGACTACGCGAGGAAACTGCTTGCCATGATGCGGGCGAAATTCGGCGGGCACGCGACTACGAAGACATGAACATCGTGGTGATGGGCGTGTCCGGCTGCGGCAAGACCACCGTCGGCAAGCTGCTGGCCGAACGCCTGGGCTGCCGGTTTCTGGACGCAGACGAGTTCCACCCGCCCGCCAACGTGGCGAAAATGTCGGCAGGTACGCCGCTGACGGACGAAGACCGCTGGCCGTGGCTGGAGGGCCTGAACCTGAAACTGCTGGAAGACCCGCGCGCGGTTCTCGCCTGCTCGGCACTGAAGGAGTCCTACCGCAGCGTTCTCGCCAAGGGACTCGCCGACTGCCGCTTTGCGCACCTGCGCGGCGGCATCGAGCTGATACGCGCGCGCCTCGCCGACGGGCGCCACCGCTACATGCCCGCTTCACTGCTCGAGAGCCAGTTCGCGGCGCTCGAGCAGCCGCAGGGCGCGATCGAGATCGACATCGCGCAGCCGCCCGGGCGCTGCGTCGAAGAGATTCTCACTGCCTTGCGTTAGCGATATTCCTGGAGTTCGGCGACGATCCGCGTCGATGCCTCGTCCGGGCTGCGGCCCTCGCGCACCGGCTGCCAGGGCCAGCTCCAGGCCAGGCGCTGGCCTTCCTTCAGCGTGCGCGGGAAATAGCTCGCGTAAAGGAAAAATCCCGGAAAGCGCGTGTTGGCATGCGAGGCATGTCCCGGTACGAAGGCGCCGAGGTGGAAATTCGTCTTGCCGCCGGCGCGGACGAAATCCGTGAGCACGCCGATGCTTGCGCCTTCCTGCTGCGTGCGGTAGGTGAGCCTGACGTCGCGCCACACGGGCGGCTCCACCAACACGCCATAGCGCCAGGTGCGCCCGGCCTCGAGGCCCGCCGAACCCGCAACGGGCTTTGGCGCAGGTTTCGCTACAGGTTTGTCCTTGAATCTTTCCGCAAGCCCTGCGACCTGGCGGCGCAAGGCCTCTGCAACATCAAATGCCCGGGCCGGGGCCGCCGGCTCGGGCGTCTTGAACACGAACACATACAGCAACAGGCCCGCGAGCAGCGCGATCGCTGCCCCGAAAAATGCCAGGGCCAGCGGATCCTGCTGCCGCGACGGCCTTTCGTCCATCCACTTAGCTTACCCCCAACTTCGCGCTCTGCGGCCAGCCAGGAAATTCCGCGTGTGTGCGCGCTGAACATATGTAAGCCTTTTTACATATATCCTACATTTAGGATATAGTCATACTTTATAAATAAAGGCGTCACTTCCATGGATACCTACATGACGGTCAAAGGTCAGATCGTGATCCCCTCGAAAATCCGGCGGAAGTTTGGAATCAAGGAGGGAACGCGCGTACAGGTGGACGTGGACGAGCAAATGCATCGAATCATCCTCACCCCCGTCACGCGCGACTACGTTCAGAACATGCGCGGAAAGTACAAGGGCAAGAGCTTGCTGGCGGCGCTGGCGGCGGAGAAGAAACGTGAGAAGGATCGCTGATGGCGCGCAAGCCAAAGGCGCTGGTTTTCGACTCCTGGGCAGTACTCGCTTATCTGGGCGACGAAGCTTCCAGTCAGGAGATCGCCGATCTTATTGCTGGCGCCCATGAGAATCGGACTCCCATGTACATGTCCACCGTAAACGCCGGGGAAGTCTGGTACATCCTCGCCCGGGAAATTTCTGAAACGGAAGCGGATAAAGCGGTGGCGGACTTGGTAGGTCTCGGAATCGAACTGGTCGATGCCAATTGGCCACTCACCCGGATTGCCGGAGGTTTCAAGGCCCACCACCGGATGTCTTACGCCGACTGCTTTGCCGCATCACTCGCGAAAGATCGCAAGGCAGACCTCCTCACCGGGGACAAGGAATTCAAGCAAGTGGAGGAAGAAGTCAGTATTCGCTGGCTCTAGTTTTTTTGCTAGAAGCCGACCACAATAAAAGTGAAGGGCGACCCGCTGCCGCCCTTCCCGTGTCATTGTGGCGTGCTTACATCAACGGCACGACCAGAAGCGCGACGATATTGATGATCTTGATGAGCGGGTTCACCGCGGGACCGGCGGTGTCCTTGTAGGGATCGCCGACCGTGTCGCCGGTCACCGCGGCCTTGTGCGCTTCCGAGCCCTTGCCGCCGTGGTGGCCGTCCTCGATGTATTTCTTCGCGTTGTCCCAGGCGCCGCCGCCGGTGCACATCGAAATGGCGACGAACAGGCCCGTAACGATCGTGCCCATCAGCACCCCGCCGAGCGCCTGCGGCCCGAGGATCAGGCCCACGACCACCGGTATCGCGACGGGGAGCAGCGACGGGATCATCATCTCCTTGATCGCCGCCTTGGTGAGCATGTCCACCGCAGTGCCGTATTCGGGCTTGGCGGTGCCTTCCATGATGCCCGGGATTTCCTTGAACTGGCGACGCACTTCGACCACCACCGAGCCCGCGGCGCGGCCCACCGCTTCCATCGCCATGGCGGCGAAGAGGAAGGGCACCATGCCGCCGATGAGCAGGCCGATCACCACCATGTGATTGGATAGATCGAAGGAAATCGACTTGCCCGCGGCTTCCAGCGCGTGGGTGTAGTCGGCAAAAAGCACCAGCGCGGCGAGTCCCGCCGAACCGATGGCGTAGCCTTTGGTCACCGCCTTGGTGGTGTTGCCCACCGCATCCAGCGGATCGGTGATGGCGCGCACCGACTCGGGCAGATCGGCCATCTGGGCGATGCCGCCCGCGTTGTCGGTGATCGGACCGTAGGCGTCCAGGGCGACGACGATTCCGGCCATCGAGAGCATCGAGACCGCGGCAATGGCGATGCCGTACAGGCCGGCGAGCGTATAGGAGGCGTAGATCGCGACGCACACCGCGATCACCGGCCAGGCGGTGGATTTCATGGACACGCCCAGGCCCGCGATCATGTTGGTGGCATGCCCGGTAACGCTGGCCGCCGCCACGTGCTGCACCGGCTGGTACTGCGTGCCGGTGTAGTACTCGGTGATCCAGACGAGGAAGCCGGTGAGCACCATGCCGACCACCGCGGTGCCCCAGAGGTGACCGACCGTGATCATCTTCTTCTGCCCGCCGATGTCGAAGGGCACGCTGGCGACGATGTCGCCCATCATCCACTGCGTGATCGGCCAGAACGCGATCAGCGCGATGGCGCCGGCCCAAGCCAGGCCCTTGTAGAGCGCGGGCATGACGTTCTTCTCGCCCGGCTTGGCGCGCACGAACCAGGTACCGACGATCGAGGCGACGATGGCGAAGCCGCCGATCACGAGCGGATAGATCACCGCGTTCGCGCTCGCGGTCTTGACCATCAGCGCGGCGAGCAGCATGGTGGCGATGATGGTGACCGCGTAGGTCTCGAACAGGTCGGCCGCCATACCGGCGCAGTCGCCGACGTTGTCACCGACGTTGTCGGCGATCACCGCCGGGTTGCGCGGATCGTCTTCGGGAATGCCGGCTTCCACCTTGCCGACGAGGTCGGCGCCGACGTCCGCCCCCTTGGTGAAGATACCGCCGCCCAGCCGCGCGAAGATCGAGATCAGGGAGCCGCCGAAGCCCAGACCTATGAGCGGGTGGATGATGTGGGCGAGGTTGCTTTTGTCGTGGGCGTTGGCGTAGAGGAACGCGAAGTAACCGGCGACACCGAGCAGCGCGAGGCCGACCACCAGCATGCCGGTAATGGCGCCGCCGCGGAACGCGACGTTGAGCGCCTCGTTGAGGCCGGTACGCGCCGCTTCCGCCGTGCGCACATTGGCGCGCACCGAGACGTTCATGCCGATATAGCCGGTCGCCCCGGAGAGCAGCGCGCCGATGACGAAGCCGGTGGCGGTATAGCCGTCGAGGAAGATGACGATCAGCACCGTGAGCACCAGGCCGACCACGCCGATCGTGGTGTACTGGCGGTTGAGGTAGGCGCTGGCGCCTTCGCGGATCGCCGCGGCGATCTCGCGCATGCGCGGATTGCCCTCCGGCTGCGCGAGGATCCACTGGATCGAAACTACGCCGTACAGGATTGCGATCGCGGCGCACGCGAGCGCGAATATGACGCCTCCGGACATGCTGATACCCCCCTGAAAAGAGGGGGAATTTTATCAGGTCAGTGCAGCAACCGCGCGAGTACGAATGTCCTCGAGGCCGCCCAGGCCGCATATCTTGCGGTACTTGGGAGCAGCTGCCGCTCCCGAGTCCGCCCAGCGGCCGTAGAAATCCACCACCGGCCGCGTCTGCGCGAGGTACACCTCCAGCCGGTGCTTCACCGTCGCCTCGCGATCATCGTCGCGCTGCACCAGCGGCTCGCCGGTGACGTCGTCCTTGCCCTCGCGCTTGGGCGGGTTGAACTTGACGTGATAGGTCCTGCCTGATGCGAGGTGCGCGCGCCGGCCGCTCATGCGCAGGATGATTTCCTCCGCGGGGACGTCGATTTCGAGCACATAGTCGATCGCCACGTCCGCTTCGCGCATGGCTTCGGCCTGCGGGATGGTGCGCGGAAAGCCGTCAAACAGGTACCCTTTCGCGCAGTCGGGCTGCTCGAGCCGTTCCTTCACCAGGCCGATGGTGATGTCGTCCGACACCAGGGTGCCGCTATCCATCACCTTCTTCACCGCGAGGCCGAGCGGCGTCCCCGCCTTGGTCGCGGCGCGCAGCATGTCGCCCGTGGAAATCTGCGGAATGCCGTAGTGCCTGGTGAGAAAGGTCGCCTGCGTGCCCTTGCCGGCGCCCGGCGGGCCGAGAAGTATCAGTCGCATCCTCTTATTTTCCCCTCAGGCGATCATTCTACGCAACGCCTCGAGGTCCTGCGGCGTGTCGACCCCGGGCGGGATCTGCGCCGCGCTGACTGCGACCGCGATGCGATAGCCGTGCGAGAGCGCCCTCAACTGCTCGAGCGCTTCGGTTTGCTCCAGCAGGCTCGGCGCCAGGGATGAAAATGTCTGCAGGAATTCGACCCGGTAGCCGTAAATTCCCGCGTGCCGGTAGCAAATCCCGCCCGGCTCGCGTGGAAACGGGATGCGCGAGCGCGAGAAGTACAGCGCGTAACCGGCCGCATCGAACACGACCTTCACCACGTTCGGATTCGCGAGCGACGCCTCGTCGTGGATCGGGTGGCAGGCGGTGGACATGCTTGCTTCCTTGCTGCTAGCGAGCGTCGCGGCGACTGACTTGATCAGGCCGGCATCGATCAGCGGCTCGTCGCCCTGGACATTGACCACGATGTCGCCGGCCGCGAGGCCGAGCGTTGCCGCCGCCTCGGCGATGCGGTCGGTGCCCGAGGCATGATCGCCGCGGGTCATGAGTGCGCGGTGCCCCGCCCGTGCGACCGCCTTCAGGATGCGCTCGTCGTCGGTCGCGACCGCCACGCTGCGCGCGCCGCTTGCCTGTGCACGCTCGCAGACATGGACCACCATCGGCCTGCCGCCCAGGTCCGCGAGCGGCTTGCCGGGAAATCGCGTCGAGGCGTAGCGCGCCGGGATGATGACGTGAAACGTCAGTTCACTTCCTCTTCGGGTGGCAGCTTGCGCGCGTCCTCTTCGAGCATCACGGGGATGCCGTCCTTGACCGGGAAGCCGAGGCGGTCGGCCTTGCAGACGAGCTCGCCAGGCCCCTTGCGATGCACCAGGGGGCCCTTGCAAAGGGGACAGACGAGGATTTCAAGCAGCTTTGGATCCACTCAGCTTCTCCAGCAGCCAGCGTTCGAACGCAGGATCGAGCGACGCGCTCACCGGGAACACCCAGTGATTCGGTTTGGCAAAGCGCTTGCATTTTACCGCGTCCTTTTCCGTCATCACGACCGGCGCCGGGTCGCCGAAGTCCAGATCCGCGGCGACAAACGCATGGTGGTCGGGAAACGGGTGCGGCACGACTTTCAGCCCGAAACGCGCAAGCTGGAGGAAAAAGCGTTGCGGATCGCCGATGCCCGCCACTGCGTGAACCTTCTGCCCGGCGAAGGATTTCAGCGTGCGCACGTCATGCGCGTTGGCGATGCAAACCAGGTTATCGCCCAGCAATTCCATCTTGTAGCCTTGGATGGCCGCGTTCTCGTGCGTGACCAGCGCGCCGACGGAGGCAAGGCGGGATGGCGGCTCGCGCAGTGGGCCGGCGGGCTGCAGGAAGCCATTGCCGAAACCGCGCCCGTCCACCACGCAGATCTCGATGTCGCGCGCCAGGGCGTAGTGCTGCAGACCGTCGTCGGTGATGATAACGTCGCACTCCGGGTGCTCCTCGCGCAGCGCGCGGCAGGCCGCAACGCGCTCGGGCGCGACCCACACCGGGCAGCCGCTGCGGCGCGCAAGCAGCATCGGTTCGTCGCCGACTTCGGCCGGATCGGAGGCGATGCTGGCTTCCCTGGGGGCCCCGCCCTTGGCGGCAGCCGAGCCTCCATAGCCCCGCGAAACGATGCCGGGTTTCCACTTCGCTGCCTTGAGGATCTCGGCGATGCGCAGCACCAGCGGCGTCTTGCCGCTCCCGCCGGCCGTCAGATTGCCGACGACGATGACGGGAATTCCGGGGTGTTCGGTTCCAAGTATTTTTATTCGGTAGAGAAAACGGCGAACGACTGCCACAACACCAAACACCAGGCTTACCGGCCACAGCAGCCAGGCGACGAGGCCGCGGCTGCTCCAATGCCCCACTACTTCGCGGACTGCGTGGTGAACGTGATCTGCGACAGGCCGGCGACGCGGGAAGCTTCCATGACCCTGATCACCGACTGGTGCGTCGCCACGGCATCGGCGCTGATGATGACGATGGGCTCGCGCAGTCCGGCGCCGGCGCGCCGCAGCTCACCTGCGAGCTGCTCGACGCTGGCGAACTCGACCGGGCTCTTGTTGATCACGTACTGGCCCTTGGCGTTCACCAGTACGCTCACTTCGCCGGGCCGTTCCATCTGCTTGTCGGCATCCGCCGTGGGCAGGTTGATCTGCAGTTCGGTGTACTTCGAGTAGGTGGTGCTGATCATGAGGAAGATCAGGATCACCATCATGACGTCGATCAGGGGCACGAGGTTGATCTCGGGCTCCTCCTTGTAGCGGCCGCGCTGGAAGTTCATCGCCGCGCTACTTCGGCCTGCCCAGGTAGCCCTCGCGCTCGCCGTGCACGATGTCGATGAGCTTGGAGGCCGCCTGCTCCATCATGACGACGATGCCGTCCACCTTGTTCTTGAAGTGGCGGTAGAAAATGAGCGACGGAATCGAGATCGCGATGCCGGCCGCGGTGTTGTAGAGCGCGATCGAAATGCCGTGCGCGAGCTGCTGCGGGTTGGTGCCGCCCGGCGCCTGCGAACCGAAGATCTCGATCATGCCCACCACCGTGCCGAACAGGCCCAGCAGCGGCGCGGCGGTGGCGATGGTGCCCAGGGTGGTGAGGAATCGCTCCAGGTTGTGCGCCGTGGCGCGCCCCGCCTCCTCGATCGCCTCTTTCATCACGTGCCGCGGGCTCTTCTCGTTGCGCAGGCCCGCGGCCAGCACTTCGCCCAGCGGTGAATCCTTGGCGAGCTTGTCGAGGATATCGGGGGTAATTCCCTGCCGCGCGTAAACCGAGAGCACCTGCTCCAGCAGCGTCGGCGGCACGATCTTCGATTCCCGCAGGGAAATCGAGCGCTCGATGATCAGGGCCACCGCGATGACGGAGGTCAACAGCAGCGGCCAGATGGGCCAGCCCGCGGCCTGGATGATGGCAAACAAGGCGCTATCCTTTGAAAGGTAATTACATTTTCGTGCGCGAACTTTAGCCAAACCGCATGTGAGCGGCAACTTCGTCGGCCGCTTCTGCGCCGCTTGGCTGGTTGTCCCGCGCCCGATATCCACAAAAGATGTGGATAAGTTTGTGGATTATCCCTGAACCGCCGGACACGTCCTCCTTGGGATGCGCCGTAACACGGTTGCGATGAATTTTTCATCGGTCATTTGTACATTTGAAACAGCGTGTTACGTATAAGAATCGGCTTCCGCAAGGATTCCCTGCGCGGCGGCAAGCCTGCTCGGCAGGCGTGTGGACTAGTGTAGTCTCGGCGCCGTCATGGAACTTGACTTTCCGCCTGCCGGACCCGCGGTTCTGAGCGTTTCCCAGCTGCTGCGCAGCGCCCGCGACCTGCTCGAACGGCGTTTCCCCCTGCAATGGATCGGGGGCGAGATCTCGAACCTGCGCCCGGCCGCTTCGGGCCACCTGTATTTCACGCTCAAGGACGAATCCGCGCAGGTGGATTGCGTCATGTTCAAGAGCCGCGCCGCGGCGCTCGACTGGGAGCCGGCGGACGGGCTGCGCGTCGAAGCGCGGGCCCTGGTGACCCTGTACGAGCCGCGTGGCCGCTTCCAGTTGAACGTCGAGGCGATGCGCCGCGCCGGGCTCGGCGCCCTGTACGAGCGCTTTCTCAAACTCAAGGACAAGCTCGCGCGTGAAGGCCTCTTCGATACCGGCGTGAAGCGCGCGATCCCAGCGCATCCACGGCAGATCGGCGTGGTCACCTCGCTCGCTGCGGCCGCGCTGCGCGATGTCCTGACGACGCTGCGGCGCCGCAACCCTTCGATCCCCGTGGTGGTCTACCCGGCGCCGGTGCAGGGCGAGGGTGCAGCGGCCAAGCTGGTGCAGGCGCTTGCCGTGGCCAACGCGCGCGCCGAGTGCGACGTGCTGCTGCTGGTGCGCGGCGGAGGCTCGATCGAGGACCTGTGGCAGTTCAACGAGGAAGTGCTCGCCCGCGCGATCCGCGCCTCCGCCATCCCGGTGGTCGCCGGCGTCGGCCACGAGACCGACTTCACCATCGCCGACTTCGCCGCCGACGAGCGCGCGCCAACGCCCACCGCGGCAGCCGAGCTGGTCAGCCCTTCGCTCGAAGCCCTGCGCGAGCGCATTGCCGAGACAGCCCTGCGGCTTTCACGCCAGGCCGCGCGACGGATCGAAACCGCGATGCAGACCGTGGACGCGCTCGCGCGCCGCCTCGTCCACCCCGCCGAGCGCCTGCTAGGCCTGCGGCAGAACCTGGGCCATCTGGCCAAGCGCCTCTCGTCGGCCACGGCGCGCCTGCTCGAGGGTTTCGCCGCGCAGATGCACGTTGCGCAAAAGAGCCTCGTCAGCCTGGATCCCGCCGCCGTCCTCGGCCGCGGCTTTTCCCTCACCCGCAACGCGAGCGGCGCATTGTTGCGGGATGCCTCGAAGGTCAGCGCAGGCGAGCGCATCGTCACCACCCTCGCCAAAGGCAGCATCGAGAGCGAAGTGCTGAAGAAGCCGCGCCAAGCATGAGAATTCGCGCCGTTGCAGCGGTAACGATTGCGACGCTTGTCCAGAGCGCGGGCGCCACGGAGGCAGAGCGGCCGCAACTGAAGGACGTGTCGGTGGTTCGCATCGCGCACTACAGCGTTCCTTCCACCGTGATCACCGACCGCGAGCAGGTGAGGGCGATCGTGGGCGAGCTGGCGCGGCTGCGCAGCAAGCCCTGGCGCCGGGCGGATACGAAGCTTTCCTGCTACGCGACCCTGGTGCTGCTGCGCGGAGACCGTACGCTGACGCTGTTCCGCATCAAGCCGGAGGCGGTGGTCGAACGCGCACCGGGAAAAGGGCAATCGAGCTACAGCATCGCGACCAGTGAAGGCGATTTGCCGAGAATCAGCGCGCTGCTGGCGGAAATCCCGCCGGCGAAGGATTGCAATTAGCGCCGTGGTCGTCGAGCAGCTCTGGCGCTATCCGGTCAAGTCCATGCTGGGTGAATCCTGCGCCTCGTTGCGCGTGAACGCGCGCGGTGTCGAAGGCGACAGGCTTTACGCAGTGCGCGACGCCAACGGCAAGCTTGGGAGCGGCAAGGATTCGAGACGCTTATGCCGAATCGCCGGCTTGTTCGATCTGCGTGCGACAAGCGTTGATGGCGTGACCTCGGTTGTCTTCCCCAACCGGGAGAAAATCTCTGCGCACGACGCGGAGATACACGCTGCACTCTCAAGAATGCTCGCGCAACCGGTCACGCTCTCGCTGGAAGGCGCCACGCCGCATTTCGACGCCGCGCCAATCCACATCCTTACTACGGCTTCGCTTGCATGGCTCAAGCATGCGCTTCCCGATGTGAAGGCCGATGAGCGGCGCTTCCGGCCGAACCTGTTGCTCGCCACGGAGGGCTCAGGCCCGCTGGAACAGCAGTGGATCGGCAGAACGCTCGAGGTCGGGGAGCAGCTCAAGCTGCGCATCACGGATCCAACCGAGCGTTGCCGCATGGTGACACTCGGCCAGAGCGAACTCCCCGAGGACGCGGGGGTCCTGCGTGTGATTGCGCAGAAACTCGGCGCGCTGTTCGGCGTCTACGCAGAGGTTCTCACGCCGGGCGAAGTTCGCGTCGGCGATCCGGTAAGAATCGTATGAATGGGTCCCCGCTTCCGCGGGGACGACATGCAATGAATTAGCGCGCGCCCAGGGCGCGCGAAGCGCGGCCGGTATCCTTTTTCTTCACCCAGAACACCATGCCGAAGCGGCGCTTGCCGGCGCCGGGGCGCTGCGAGACTTTCATCGTGTAGTAGTCGGCCTTGCGGATGCTTACCATGGTTCCTCCTCGGGAAAGTGCTGCGAGCCTATAATTCTGCGCCCAATTGAACACGATAGGCTAGCCGCCCTGTGCAGGATCCGAGGAGGGATGCATGACAACAGCCGCAAATGTCGCGATCGCAGTGGTGGCCCTGCTGCACGCGTATTTCCTGGTGCTCGAGATGTTTCTCTGGGACAAACCCTTCGGCCGGCGCGTGTTCAAGCTCACGCCCGAGTTCGCCGCGGCCACCAGGAGCCTGGCCGCGAACCAGGGCCTGTATAACGGCTTCCTCGTGGCCGGCCTGCTGTGGGGCCTGTCGATGGGCGCGGCGGGGATACAGGTAAAGATGTTCTTTCTTGGTTGCGTCATCGCTGCGGGGCTCTTCGGCGGCACCACGGTGAGCCGCGCGATTCTCTTCGTGCAGGCGATCCCCGGCGTCATCGCGCTCGCCCTGGTGCTCGAATCCTGATCCGCGCGGCAAGCGCCAGCCTATAATTTCCCGATCATGGGCAACCGGCTCTCGAAGATCGCCACGCGCACCGGCGACAAGGGCGAAACCGGCCTGGGCGACGGCACGCGCGTCGCCAAGGACTCGGCCCGCATCCAGGCGCTGGGCGACATCGACGAACTCAATTCCAGCCTCGGCGTGCTGCTGGCGGAGAAAATGCCGGCCCCGCTGCGCGCGGCGCTGCTGGAGATCCAGCACGGCCTCTTCGACCTGGGCGGCGAAGTCTGCATCCCGGGCCACACGATGGTCACCGAGGCGCATGTTGCGCGCCTGGATGCACTGCTGCGGACCTACAACAAGGGCGTGCCGCCGCTGAAGGAGTTCATCCTGCCGGGCGGCACGCGCGCCGCCGCCCTCGCCCACCTCGCGCGCACGGTGTGCCGGCGCGCCGAGCGCAGCGTGGTGGCACTGGGCCGCGCCGAGCCGGTCGGCGCGCGCTCGCGCGAGTACCTCAACCGGCTCTCGGACCTGCTGTTCGTGCTCGGACGGGCGTTGAACCGCGCCGGCAAGCGCGGCGACGTGCTCTGGCGCCACGAACGCAGGAAAAAGGCCTGACACATGCCTGCCCGGCCGCGAGTGATCCGCGCGCTCCTGTTCGATGTCTTCGGCACGGTCGTGGACTGGCGCGGCTCGATCATCCGCGAATGCCGCGCGCTCGGGCGCCGCAAAAGGCTCGGTGTTGACTGGGACGCATTCGCCGACGCCTGGCGCGCGGGCTACCAGCCGGCGATGGCGCGCGTGCGCTCTGGAGAGCTGCCGTGGATGAATATCGACCAGCTGCACCGCACGATCCTCGACGGACTGCTGGCGAAATTCGGCATCGACAGCCTTACCGAGGACGAGATCGACCATCTCAACCGCGCCTGGCACCGGCTCGATCCCTGGCCCGACGCACGCCGCGGCCTCGCGCTGCTCAAGCGCCGCTGCGTGATCGCCACGCTCTCGAACGGCAATGTCGCCCTGCTGGTCAACATGGCGAAGCACGGCCGCCTGCCCTGGGATGCCGTCCTATCGGCGGAACTGTTCCGCCATTACAAGCCCGATCCGCAGGCCTACCTCGGCGCCGCGGCGATGTTGGGATTCGAGCCCGGCGAGGTGATGATGGTCGCGGCGCACAAGGATGACCTGCGCGCGGCGCAGGCCTGCGGCCTCGCCGCCGCCTTCGTGCGCCGGCCGCGCGAGAAAGGCCCCAAGGTCAAGCTCGATGTGACGCCGGACCAGGACTTCGATTTCAACGCCAGGGACTTCGTCGACCTGGCGCGCAGGATGGCGGCATGAGCAAGGCCGGCGCCAAGGCGACGACGCGCCATCGGATCCTCATCGTCGATGACGAGGAATCGATGCGCCTGCTGCTGGCCAAGATTATCGCCAGCGCCCTCAAGGCCGAGGTCACGCTCGCCGGCACCAGCGAGCAGGCGCTGCGCCTGGCGGGCAACTACGCCTACGACGCGATCCTGCTCGACCTGCTGATGCCGGGCATCGGCGGCTACGCGGTGCTGAAGGAGATCCGCCGCGCCTCGCCCAATGTCGCCACGCCCGTGATCATCGTTTCGGTGCTCTCCGACCGGATAACGCAGGACCGCTGCATGGCAGCGGGCGCCACCGCCTATCTGGTCAAGCCGGTGCAGCGCAGCGCCCTCATCGCCACCGTGAAAACGCAGATGGCGAGCCGCGGCAAGCCGAAAACCGAGGATCAATGAACATGGCAGACATCAAAATCCTGAACGTCGAGGCGCTGGGCAAGCCGCTCGGCCAGTACTCGCACCTGACGCGGGTCAAGGGGGCGAGCGAAACGCTCTACATCGCCGGCATGCTCTGCGTCGGCGAGGATTTCGACACCCAGTGCACCGGTGTTTTCAAGCAGATCGAGATTGCGCTCAAGTCGGCCGGCGCCGGCTGGGGGAACGTCGCGCAGTTCACCACCTACCTGGTGCACTCCCAGGACATCCCCAGGTTCATGGCCTGGCGCCTGCGCGAATTCCCGAAAATGTTCCCGGACGGAAAGTATCCACCCAATACGCTGCTCATCATCGACCGGCTGGTGGGGGAGCAGTACCTCGTCGAGGTACAAACCATCGCTGTGCTTTAGTCGGCCTTCGCGCCCGAGCGTTTTACAAGTTCTGTGTAGATTTTCAGTTCAGAAGACACGAACGAAGCGAATTCATCCGGCGTCCGGATAAGCGGCGCTTCCGAGCCCATGCTGCGCAGGCGATCCTTGAAGTCGGGCGCATCCATCGCCTTGACGATGGCGGCGGAAAGTCGCTCCACCACGGCTTGCGGCGTTTTTGCGGCCACCGACACGCCCCACCAGGTGGTCATGTCGAAACCACGAAGGCCCGCTTCGCTCTGTCGTCCCGCTTCGTCCAGCGTCGGCACTTCCGGCAGGAAGCCCGAGCGCGCCTTGGTCGTCACGGCCAGCGCACGGACTTTGTCCGCCTTGATGCTCGGCAGCGCGCTGGCGAGGTTGTCGAACATCAGGTGGACGCGGCCCGCCATCATGTCCGCGAGCGCGGGCGCCGAGCCCTTGTAGGGGATGTGCACCATGAAGGTGCCGGTCACCATCTTGAACATCTCGCCGGCCAGATGGCCGGTGGAGCCGGTCGAGCCGGAGCCGAAATCAAGCTTGCCGGGCCGCGCCTTGGCCAGGGCTACCAGTTCCTTCACGTTCTTCGCCGGCAGCTCGTTGGCGACGATGAGCACGTTTGGCACCTGCACCAGCAGCGTCACGTGGCGCAGGTCTTTCAGCGGATCGTAGGGCAGGCTCGCGTACAGCGAGGGGTTGATCGCCAGCGTGGCGATGGCGCTCATCACCAGCGTGTAGCCGTCGGGAGGGCTCTTGGCGGCCAGCTCGACGCCGATGCTGCCGCCCGCGCCGGGGCGGTTCTCCGGCACCACCGGCTGGCCGAGCGATTCCTGCAGCTTGGCCGCGAGCAGCCGGGCCGAGATGTCCACCGGACCCCCTGCGGCATACGGCACGACGAGCTTGAGCGGCCGGGTCGGCCACGATTGGGGCCCGGGCTGCGCGGCCGCGAGGCTGGCCGCGGCAGCGAGAACGATCAGGACCAGCAGGCGTTGCAAGGTCGGGCGCCTACTTTTCCTCGACGAAGACCATCTCGCGCTTCTTGCGCAGCGCGGGCAGCGCGATAATCACCAGCAGCACGATCGCGGCCAGCAGGAAGCCCATGCTGATCGGCTTGGAGGGGCTGATGAACACCCACGGGTCGCCGCGCGAAAGCAGCATGGCGCGCCGCAGGTTCTCCTCCATCAGCGGCCCGAGGATGAAGCCCAGGATCAGTGGCGCCGGCTCGCAGCCGAGCTTGACGCAGACGTAGCCGAGCAGGCCAAAGCAGGCCATGAGGAAGCAGTCGAAGGGCTGGTTGGAGATGCTGAACACGCCGATCGCCATGAAGAGCAGGATCGACGGGTACAGGTAGCGGTAGGGCACCGTGAGCAGCTTGATCCACATGCCGATCAGCGGCAGGTTGAGGATCACCAGCATCAGGTTGCCGACCCACATCGAGGCGATCATTCCCCAGAAGAGCTGCGGCCTCTCGGTCATCACCTGCGGCCCGGGGGCGATGCCCTGGATCATCATCGCGCCGATCATCAGCGCCATCACCGCGTTGGACGGAATGCCGAGCGTAAGCAGCGGGATGAAGGAAGTCTGCGCGCCGGCGTTGTTCGCGGATTCGGGCGCGGCGACGCCCTCGATGGCGCCCTTGCCGAATTCGTGCGAGTTCCTGGAGACCTTCTTCTCCAGCGTGTAGGCGCCGAAGGAAGCGAGCAGCGCGCCGCCACCGGGCAGGATGCCGAGCGCCGAGCCCAGCAACGTGCCGCGCAGGATCGGGGCGACCATGCGCTTGAAGTCCTCCTTGCTCGGCATCAGGCTGCCGACCTTGCTGGTGAAGACCTCGCGGTGTTCCTTCTGCTCCAGGTTGGCGATGATCTCGCAGATGCCGAACATGCCCATCGCGACCGTGACGAAGCCGATGCCGTCGGCCATCTCCGAAATGCCGAAGGAGAAACGCAGCACGCCCGAATTGACATCCGTCCCCACCAGCCCCAGCAGCAGGCCGAGGATCACCATCGCGATCGCCTTGATGAGCGAGCCGTGCGCGAGCACCACCGCGGCAACCAGGCCCAGTACCATCAGCGAAAAATATTCCGCCGGGCCGAATTTCAACGCCACCTCGGCCAGCGGCGGGGCGAACATCGCCACCACCAGCGTCGCCACGCAGCCGGCAAAGAACGAGCCGATCGCCGCAGTGGCGAGGGCGGGACCGGCGCGTCCGCGCCGCGCCATCTGGTAGCCGTCGAGGCAGGTCACGACCGACGATGACTCGCCGGGCAGGTTGACCAGGATCGCCGTGGTCGAACCGCCGTACTGCGCGCCATAGTAGATGCCGGCGAGCATGATCAGCGCGGCGATCGGCGCCAGGTTGAAGGTGACCGGCAGCAGCATGGCGATGGTCGCCACCGGGCCGATGCCGGGCAGCACGCCGATCAGCGTGCCGAGCAAGACGCCGATCAGGCACATGATGATGTTGAACGGCAGCGTCATCGTCATGCCGGCGATGGTGATCGCCTGCAGCTTGAAGACTTCGATGAAGCCGATCGCCAGGTTGCCGAAGATGCCTTCCATGGATATCCCTAGCGGATCGGACAGATTTCGATGAAGCCCGGACAGACCGGGAAGGGCAGCGAAAGCCCCTTCACGAACACCAGGACCGAGAAGATCACGAGCACCACCGACATGATCGCGACCTCTTTCCACTTGAATTCATGCCCGCCGTAGGCGCTGATGAACACCAGGATGATGGACGCAAGCACCAGGCCGAGCGGCTTGAGCAGGTAGGCGAAGGCGAGGCTCGAGACGGCGATGAAGAGCAGCGGCCGGAAATGGAACTTCGCTACCTTCGGTCCCTCTTCGATGATGGAATCGAGCAGGACGAGCAGGCCGAGGCAGGCGAGCATGCCGCCGAGCACGACCGGGAAGTACGCCGGCCCCATGCGCACCGAACTGCCCATCTGGTAGCCCGGGATGAGCCGCGTGCCCACCATCTTGTCGATGAATTCGGGCGTGCCGATCGCCGCCACGATGAAGAACAGGCCGAAGCCGATGAACATCCAGCCGGCCCACCAGTCCTGCTGACTCTTGATTTTCATGCGTCCCCTCCTGCTTGCGGGCGAGTGTAGCATGCGGCCGTGCTGCCACGCCTCGTGAATCCCGGGTTCGCGCCCCCGACGCGGTTTTGCTCGCCTTCGGCGACAGCCTGACCTTTGGCACCGGCGCGAACGAGACGGAAAGCTACCCGGCGCATCTGGCGCGCCTCGCGGGCAGGCGCGTGCTGCGCGAAGGGGTGCCGGGGGAAGTGAGCGCGGCGGGCCTCGAACGTCTGCCGGCGCTGCTCAAGAAATCCGGGGCGATCTAAGCACGGGTTTTTCGAGCAGATGCGACCTGCGCAGGCGCGCTACGTCCTCCGGCCGGTCCACGTCCCACAGGGTGCGCAATTCCTTCCAGTGCCAGCGCAGCGCGCGCAGCCTGCGGCGCGTCTGCGCCAGCACCAGCGGACCGCCCCAGGCGATGCCGTCGAACAGCCGCCGGGAGACCCGGCGCACGCCGATGAGCGCATAGCCGCCATCCTCGGCCGGCGCCAGCACCGCGTCGGCGCCTTCGCGCAGGGCACGCGCGGCGCGACGCAGGTCGGCGGGTCTGAGCGCGGGGCAATCGCTGCCGATCAGCACCGCGTAGGGATGCCTGCGCAACGCCCGATACATGCGATCGCCGAGATCGCCCCGACCCTGGGAGCAGGGGCGAACGTCGAATCGCTTTTGCATTTTTGCGAAGAAATCGCCTTTGATACGTGGTGAGCAATACAGGTAAACGCGTTCAAACCCCGCGGCCCGCGCGGTCTCCAGCGTCTTCGCCACCAGCCGCGCATGCAGGCGGGCGGCACCCTTCTCACCCAGCAGCGGCGCGAGGCGCGTTTTAACCCGCCCCGGCTCGGGCGAGCGCGCGAAGACGAGCAGCGCGGTCTCAGGGCTTGCTGGCGTAGCGCCGCGCAAGTTCGTCCGGGGCCGCACCGAGGAAGTACGCCAGGCGCAGGCGCCACATGAGCAGCATGGTGCGCAGCACGCCGTGGCGTTCCCAGCGCCGTCCCGAGGTCAGCGCCTTGGAGCGCAGGCAGGCAGGCGGCGCACGCCGCTTCATCGCCTTGCTGAACGCGACGTCCTCCATCAGCGCGATCTCGGGAAAGCCCGCGAAGGCAGTACGCAAGACGAATATCGCCTGGTCACCCGTGGCGATGCCGGTGAACCGCGAGCGCAGGTTCATGAAAAAGGCGACCACGGGCAGCAGCACGGCGCGCCCCTCGATCGCGATGTCGAACCTCCCCCACGGGTTCGTGCGCAACGCATGAGCGATCAATTCGTCGGCGTTCGCGGGCAGGCGCGTATCGGCATGCAGGAAGACGAGCGCCTCGCCGCGCGCAGCGGCGGCACCGGCGTTCATCTGGCGCGCGCGCCCGCGCGGCGCCACGATGACCCGGTCCGCATGCGGCGCGGCGGCCTCGCGGCTGCCATCCTCGCTGCCGCCGTCAGCCACGATCACTTCGTGCCCGCGCGCGCGCAGCGGCGCGAGCGCGGCAAGCGCCGCGGCGATCAGCGGCGCCTCGTTGAGCACCGGGACGACGAAGGAAATCTTCAAGCCGCTCACCCCCGCGCCCATGCATGGAAGCGCTCCACCAGCCGCAACAATCGCTGCGGCGCATGGGCCTTCTTCCACACACCCGCGGCGTACTTGTTGGCCTCCGCGAGGGTCGGATAGATGTGGATGGTGCCGAGGATCTTGTTCATGCCGAAGCCATGGCGCATCGCGGCGACGAATTCCGCGATCAGGTCCCCCGCATGCTCACCGGCGATGGTGACGCCGAGAATCCTGTCCTTGCCCGGCACGGTCAGCACCTTGACCACGCCGTGCGCCGTCTCATCCGCAATTGCGCGGTCCAGGTCATCGAGGCCGTACAACGAGACCTCGTAGGCAATGCCCTTCTCCTTCGCCTCGGCTTCGTTCAAGCCGACGCGCGCGACTTCCGGGTCGGTGAAGGTGGCCCAGGGGATCACCGAGTAGTCGGCGCGGAACCGGTGCCAGCCGCCGAAGAGCGCGTTGACGGCGGCGTACCACGCCTGGTGCGCCGCCGTGTGGGTGAACTGGAACGGTCCGGCGACATCGCCGCAGGCGTAGATGTTCGGGTACAGGGTCTGCAGGTACTCGTTGGTTTGCACGGTACGCGCCGGGCTGGTCGGAATTCCCAGTTCTTCCAGTCCGTAGCCTTTCGTATTGGCGATGCGTCCGACCGCGCACAGCACCTGGTCGAACTCGATGCGCACTTCCTCGCCCTGGTGTTCGCAGACGAGGAGCTTGCGCCCGTCCTCGACGCGGAATTCCTTCGCCTTGTGGTTGACGCGCACGTCCACGCCCTCGGCGGCGAACTGCTGCATCACCAGGGCGGAGATTTCCGGGTCCTCGCGCACGAGGAGGCGCGGCAGCATCTCGACCTGCGTGACCCGGGAGCCCAGGCGCGCGAAAGCCTGCGCGAGTTCCGAGCCGATCGGCCCTCCTCCCAGCACCACCAGCCGCGGCGGCAGCGTGCGCAATCCCCATACCGTGTCGGAAGTGAGGCAACCGACGGCCTCGATGCCGGGGATCGGCGGCACGAAGGGCCGCGCACCGGCGGCAATGACGATGGCGCGGGTGGTGAGGCGTCGGCTTTGTCCCGTTGAATCCTTGATCTCGATTTCCCAGGGAGTGACGATCCGCGCCTCCCCTTTCAGACATTCAACGCCCAGCCCGTTGTAGCGCTCCGCGGAATCGTGCGGCTCGACGGTTTGGATCACGCGCTGCACGCGCTCCATGATCTCGGCGAAATCGAACTCGATGTTTGCTGTTTTTATTCCCAGGCTTTTCGACTTGCGCGCCTGCGCGATGAATTTGGCGGAACGAATCAGGGCTTTCGAGGGAACACAGCCGGTATTCAGGCAATCGCCGCCCATCTGGTGCTTCTCGACCAGCGTCACCTTCGCCTTCACCGCCGCGGCGATGTACGCTGACACCAGGCCCGCCGATCCCGCGCCGATCACCACCAGGTTGCGGTCGAAGGACGCGGGTTTGCGTCCCGCCCAGCGCGCATAGACGCGGCGCGCCTTGACCGCGTCGAGGGCGCGCTTGGCGATGAGCGGGAAAAAGCCGAGCAGCACGAAGGCGGCGATCAGCCCGGCCGAGATCCTGAATTCGCCCAGCTGAGTGCCCGCGTAGACGTAGGCGAGCGTGCCGGCGAGCATGCCCAGCTGGCTGACCCAGAAATAGGTCGCCGCGCGCATCGTCGTCAGGCCCATCAGCAGGTTGATGGCGACGAAGGGAATCGCCGGCACCAGGCGCAAGGCGAAGAGGTAGAACGCGCCCTCGCGCGCCACGCCCTCGTTGATCGGCCTCAACCTGTCGCCGAAGCGCGCCTGCACCCAGTCGCGCAGGATGAAGCGTGAGGCGAGGAAAGCGAGCGTCGCACCGATGGTCGAAGCAAAAGAGACAATCAGCGTGCCCCAGGCAAGGCCGAAGATCGCGCCGGCGAGGAGCGTCATCGCCGCTGCGCCGGGGAGCGAGAGCCCGGTGACCGCGACGTAGACGGCGAAGAAGGAGAGACCCGTCTGGAGTGGCTGGCTCTGGTGATAGGCCTGGACGTCCGCTTGCAACGCCCTCAGGTTTTCCAGCGATAGAAGCCGGTGACCGCCGAGAACGAAGAACGCCGCCGCTGCAGCGGCAAGCAGAAGGAGGAGCAGCAGCCGATTTTTCGTCACCTTGCCTCCGTCGCCCAGACGGACAGAACCATTACAGTAGGTTCGTGGCGCGGTGGGACTGCTCGTCCATGAGATGCAGGAGCCGGCCGCTGGTCGAGCGCAGCCGCTGCGAAAGCATGAGCACCAGCTCCATGAGTATCTTGGCTCCGAGCATGGGCTGCTCGACGATGATGCGGGCGAGGTTCTCGCGGTCGAGCACCGCGAGCACCGTCGGCGTGGCGGCGATGCAGGTGGCGAAGCGCGGCTCGCCGTCGATCATCGACATCTCGCCCAGCGTCTTGCCCGCTTCCACCAGCGCGATCAACTGCGAGGCGTTCCAGCGGTCGCGCTTGTGCACTTCGACCGCGCCCTCGATGAGCATCAGCATGAAGTCGCCGCCCTCGCCTTCGCGGATGATCTCGGCGCCGACCGGCGCCTGGTAGACGTCCATGAAGTGCGCCAGCAGCCGCACCTCGGCGGGCGAGAAATTCTCCAGCAGGTCGCACTTCGGGATCAGCGCGTGGATCTGCGGCGAGAACTTGGTCGCGTCCCCGAGATGCTCGAGGTGGGACAGGTGCGTGGGTCGATCGGCCATGGGCTCGGAAAAGTTGGCTTGCCTCGGGATTCTAGCCGATCAACCACAGCACGGTCGCGAGCCAGCCCGCCACCGCGGCCGCAAGCCACGGGTCGCGCAGCAGCTCCTCGGTCGGATCGCCGCCGCCGCCGCGCAGGCGCAGGCGGTACAGGTAGCGCAGCGTGCCAAGCAGTACCCAGGGCAGCGTCAGGACGAGGTTGCCGGTGCCGTGGAGCCGCGCGGTCTCCCCCGCCAGCGTGTACCAGGCGTAGGCGGCGACCATACCCGCAGCACACAGCATGATCGCCTTATCCAGGAATCCAGCGCTATAGGCTTCCAGTACCGCGCGGTGGCGTCCCGCATTCCCGGCCAGGCGCGCAATTTCGGCCCTGCGCTTGGCGAAGCCGAGGAACAGGGTCAGCAGGAAACCGCAGGCGAGCAGCCAGTTCGAAGGTTCGATGCCGATTCCGAGCGTTCCCGCCAGCAGCCGCAGCATGAAACCGGCGGCGATGACGACCACGTCGATCACCGCAATCCGCTTCAACCCCAGCGTATAGGCCGCGTTGAGGACCAGATAGGCCGCGACGATTGCAGCGGCGAGCCAGCCCGTCGACGCCGCAAGCAACAGCGCCGCCGTCGCAGTCAGCGCCGACAAGGCCAGCGCCTCTCCGGGTAAAACCGCGCTGCGCGCGACGGGACGATCGCGCTTGTCGGGGTGATCGCGGTCCTGCGCCGCGTCGCGCGCATCGTTGAGCGCGTAGACCGCGCCCGAAGCGAGGCAGAACGCCGCAGTGGCCGATAAGCCTGCGTGGAGCAAGGCGGGATCGCGGTAGGCGTGGCCGAAAATCAATCCGACCAGCACGAACGCGTTCTTGATCCACTGCCGCGGGCGCAGCAGTTCGATAAACGGGAAAACCCGTGCCAGCGCGCGCCTCATGGCGGGAAATAGCGCTCGAAGAAATAGCAGCGCCGCACCGGCAGCCACGCCGGAATGCGGTAGTAGAGCGCGCGCACCTCCGCCAGCACGCCGCTGCGGTAGGCCTCGTAGTCGAAACCGCGCCCGACCAGCGCGTGGTAGGTGCCGGCGCCGAGCGGGATCTTGATCACCTCGACACTGCGGAAATACGGCTGGTATTCCTGCAGCGTCGGCGCCTGGCGCCGCAGCACCACGAAGTCCTTGCCGGCAAGGCTGCGCCAGTCCGTGTCGATATCGCTTTGTCGCGCGTGCGATGTGCCCCGGCCGAATACCGGCACCGGGCGCCGCGCATGGTAGGAAAACAGCGCCGCGGCGGCATAGCTGTCGGCTGCGAGCGTGGCGCCAGGCGGCGCTGGCGCCGCCGCCAGCAACTCGGCGATGCGACCCGGAAACAGCAGCCGCGCGGAAAAGCGCGACGCCTGCCAGGTGTCCAGCGGCAGCGCCGCGATGACGACGACCGGAACCATGTGCAGCACCGCGAGCACGGCAAAAAACCGCGCGCTCAGCAGCAGTTGCCGCCGCTCCAGCGCAAGCGCCACGCTAAGCACCAGGGCCGGCGCAAAAGACAGCAGCCAGTGCAGGCCGATGCGCTTCACCGGACTCAGAGCGGCGAACACCGCGAGCGGCAGCAGCCAGGCCAGCAGCAGCGCGCGCTCGGCGGGCCGCTGCCAGGCTTCTCTCAGCCGCGAGC
>SBAS01000066.1 GCA_005240145.1 Nitrosomonadales bacterium
ACGCTGCAGGCGGCGCTAGCCGCGTGGCTCTTCTGGCGCTTCGTGCTCGAGCGTCGCGGCGCGCAGGCGCCCGCAGCCGGCCCGGGCCGCGACCTCCGGATCGAGCGGCGCGCTGCGGCTGCTTCGCGGGTCATCGATTCCGTGCGCCCGGCCCTGTACTCGCTCGGCGTGCTCCTGCTCGCGTCGCCACTCGCTGCCACGACGGGGGTGACGAGTCTGTGCACCGGCGGCTACGCGCCGTGGAGTGAATTCGCGCCGCTCTGGCGCACCTGGTGGCTGGGAGACCTGGCGGGGTTCCTGGTCGTCGGACCGCCGGCGGTAATGGCGACCCGGGTTTGGCGGCTCGTGCGCTCGCCGCACGCCGATCCGGTGTACCCGGTGGTGGCCTTGATCTTCCTCGGTCTGGCCATCACCGGCTGGTCGCTCAACAGCCTGCGGGAGCGCCAGGCATACGTCGATGAGTTGAACGCCGACGCTAGCGCGATCGGGCGCCAACTCGAGAATCTGTTGGGCGAGCAGTTTCGCTATGGCGCCACGATCGTGGCGCTCTTCCGATCGAGCGCCGAGGTGACGCGCACCGAGTTCAGCATTTTCGCTGAGCGCATTCTGGAGAAAGATCATGCGACGCAGGCGCTCTCATACCTTGCGCGCGTGCCGGGGACGCAGAAGGCAGCGTGGCAGGAGCGTGCGCGGCGCGAAGGCGTGGCGACCTATGCGATCCGCGAGCGCGACAAGACGGGCGCTGCCGTGCCGGCAGGAGAACGCGCCGAACACTTTCCCGTCCATTACATCTATCCGCTGCGCGGCAACGAAGCGGCAATCGGCTTCGACATCTACTCCGACCCCAGCCGGCGCGTGGCACTGGAGCGCGCCCGCGACAGCGGCCTGCCCGCGGTGACGGAGCCGATCAGGCTGGTGCAGGAGCAGGGATCTCAGGCCGGGTTCCTAATCTTTCATCCCATTTATGGCGCCGGGACCCGCACCGAAACGCTGGAGGACCGGCGCGAGAACCTGGTGGGCTTTTCCTCGATCGTCGTCAAGCCGCAGCAGGTGCTCGACAAGGAACTCACGCGGCAGCCGGGTACGAGTATGCAGTTCGCGATCTTTGACACGGGAGCGGGAAGCGTGCTCCCCGCTGTCGGCGCGCCAGGCGCCGCCTCGCGCGCGCCGGCGACCTTGATTGCGAGTTCCGCCGTGGGCGGGCCGACCGAGCTCGAGGCCTGGCGCCACAGCCTGCACGCAAGCAGGCTGTTCGAACTCGCCGGTCGGCAGCACCTGTTGGTGGTGCGGCCGCTTGCCAGCCATCCGTTGCCGCTCGCATCGCTGCTTGCATGGCTGTGGCTCGCCTTGGGTTTCGCGACGGCAGGCGCGATTCTGCTCGTCGGGCGCGCGCACTACGTACTGAACGTGGCGCGTGCCCGCGAACACGGCGCACTCGAGCGCAGGGTGGAGGAGCGCACCTCGGCGCTCGCGGCGGCAACGGCCGCGGCGAAACGCTCCGAGACGCTGCTGCGCTCGGCGATCGACACCGTGGACGAGGCCTTCGTCGTTTACGACGAAGACGACCGCCTGCTCCTGTCCAACCAGCGCTACCGGGACTTCTACTCGATCTCGGCGGATCTGCTGGTGTCCGGTGCGCGCTTTGAAGACATCATCCGCGAGGGAGTGCGCCGCGGCCAGTATCCCAAGGCGGCCGGGCGCGAGGAGGCCTGGATCGCCGAGCGCATGGCGGCACACCGCAGCGCGAACTCAACGGTCGAGCAGCAACTTTCCGGCGGGCGCTGGCTGCGCATCACGGAACGACGCACCCCCGAGGGCCTGGTGGTCGGGCTGCGCTCGGACATCACCGTCCTTAAGGAAGCCGAAGCGCTCGCCCGCTCGGCTGCGGAAAGCACGGAACAACAGTTCCGCGACACAGTTGCAGCCATGGCGGAAGCCTTCATCTCGGTGAATGAGCGCGGGCGCATCCGCGAGTGGTCGGGTGCGGCCGAAAGCATGTTCGGCTGGGCGCGCAGCGAAGCGCTCGGCAAAGAGCTGGCAGAGCTGATTGTCCCGCCCCAGCACCGCGAAGCGCACCGCAAGGGCATGCAACGCGCGCTGCAGACTGGGGGCCAGACATCCCTGCGGCGCGCGGTCGAGCTGACAGCGCTGCGGCGCGACGGCAGCGAATTTCCGGTGAACATCAGGCTGTTTTCGGAGCCTACGCCGGGAGGTGCGCGGGTCTTCGGGTTCGTGCAGGACATCTCCGCGCGCGTGCGTGCGATTAGCGAGCTGCAACACAGCGAGGCGCGCTATCGATCGCTGACCGAATCCACTTCGGCGGCGATTTTCCGGCAGCAGGGCATGAGGATCCTGGAAGCGAACGCCGCCGCGTGCCGAATCACGGGCTACAGCCTGGAGGAGCTGCGTGCGCTCGACCTCCAGGTGCTTCTGGACCCGGAGTTCCACGCCGCCTACCAGGCGAAGATGCGTAAGAGCCTCGCGCGGGAGGACACGGGTATACCGATCGAGATCCGCATCCGCCGCAAGGACGGCACGCATCGCTGGCTGAGTGTGACCAACACGCTACAGGAGATCTCAGCCGGGCGGACGCTGCTCGCAACGGCGATCGACGTGACCGAGCGGCGGCATGCCGAGGAAAAACTCTCCCTGGCGCAGAAAATGGAGGCGATCGGGCAGCTCACCGGGGGTCTTGCGCACGACTTCAACAACCTGCTCGGGGTGATCGTCGGCAACCTCGATCTGCTCGGGGCGGCGGTGGCAGGCAATGAGCGCATGAAAAAGCGCGTCGATACCGCGCTCGGCGCGGCGCTGCGCGGCTCTGGCATGACCCAGCAGCTGCTTGCGGTAGCGAGGCGCCAGAGCCTCTCGCCCGAACCCGTGGACCTGGTCGCCCACCTGCGCGCGATGCTGCCGCTCTTGCACACCACGGTGGGCAGCGGGATCCAGGTGAAGGACCAGCTCGGCGATGTGACGCTCTTTGTCAAGGTGGACCTGGGCGGGCTGGACAGCGCGGTGCTGAATCTCGTCGTGAACGCGCGCGATGCGATGCGCGGGCAAGGAGACATCACGCTGAGCGCCATGACCCGGGAAGCTGACAGGATGCATGGGATCGATGCGTCGATGGCGACCGACGCGACGATGCTCGCCGTGCTCGCCGTCAGTGACAACGGCCCGGGCATGGTCCCGGCGGTGCGTGCGCGGGCTTTCGAGCCGTTTTTCACGACCAAGGATCGAAGCCGCGGCACGGGGCTCGGCCTCGCGATGGTGCACGGGTTCTGCCGCCAGTCCGGAGGCGATGCGTACATTTACAGCGAGCCGGGCTACGGCACGACCGTGCGGCTGTTTCTTCCGCTCGCGCAGGAAGCGGGCAAACCCGCGGCCGGCCCGGCCACAACGGGCGCGGCCGAGAGCACCCCGCCGCGCGGCACCGAGCGCGTGCTGCTCGTGGATGACGAGATCGAACTTCTCGAAGTGAACCGGGAGTGGCTGCAGGATCTGGGTTATGTGGTGGGCGCCTACGCCGATCCGCAGGAAGCCCTCGCGGCCCTGGCAGCAGGCGCCTACGAGCTGCTCGTCACCGACGTGGTCATGCCGAAGCTGAGCGGTTTCGAACTTGCCGCGCGCGCGCGCAAGCGCCAGCCGGGACTTGCGTTGCTCTACGTTTCGGGTTTTGCCGACGAGTCGCAGGCGGGCATATCGATCGAGCATGCGGAGCTGCTGCAAAAACCCTACACCAAAGCCTATCTCGCGCGCGCGGCACGCCGCGCGCTCGATAAAACTGGTGCGGCGCAAGCTGCGCAACCGAAGGACAAGCCATGAGCGAAACCGCCGGACGCCCCCGTGCCCTGATCGTCGATGACGAGCGCGACCTCTGCGAGTTCATGGCCGAGGTGGCCGAAGACGCCGGATTCGCGCCGGTCACCTTGTCTGATCCAAGCGCGCTCGAGACCGTGCTTGCGCCCGACCCCGCAGTGTTGGTGCTCGATCTCAACATGCCGGGCAAGGACGGGATCGAAGTGCTGCGCGAGCTCGCCGCGCGCGGCAGCCAGGCGGGCATCGTGCTCGTGAGCGGCTACGACGCGGGGGTGCTCGGCGCGGCGCGCAGCCTCGCGAAGGCCCAGGGCCTGAAGGTGCTCGGCACGCTCACCAAGCCGATCCGCGCCGCCCAGCTCGCCGCGCTGCTCGCCCAGCATGGCGCCCCGGCGGCGAGTCGCCCCAATGCCGGCGCCGAGGTCTCGCTCGTAGAGCTGCGCCGCGCGATCGAAAAATCGGAACTCGTGCTGCATTACCAGCCGCAGGTCGCGCTCGCCGACGGCGCCTGGGTAGGAGCCGAAGCGCTGGTGCGCTGGCAGCATCCGCGGCACGGCCTGCTGTACCCGGACCGCTTCGTTTCGCTCGCCGAGCGCAGCGAGCTGGGCCTGCCGCTGACGCTGTGGGTGATCCAGTCCGCACTCGCCACATGCGCGCCCACCACCGGCGGGTTCGACTTCAGCGGCACGCTCTCCATCAATCTGCCGCCGATCGCGATGACCGACCGCAGCATCCCGGAGCAGGTTGTCGACTTGGTAAGTAAACTGCGCTCATCGGTGAAGCTCCAGGTTGAGGTCACCGAGAATTCCGTGCCGCCCGATCCGGTGGCGGCGCTGGAGATCCTGGCGCGCCTGCGGCTCAAAGGCTTCGCACTTTCAATCGACGATTTCGGCACCGGCCACTCGTCGCTTGAGCAGCTGCGCGTTTTGCCGTTCTCCGAGCTGAAGATCGACCTGAACTTCGTGCGCGCGGCGCAGACCGATCCCAAGTCGCGCGCGATCGTCGAGCGCTCGATCCAGCTCGGCCGTGACCTTGGCCTGACGGTGCTCGCCGAGGGCGTGGAGACCGAGTGGCATTGGCATTGGCTGCGCGACGCGGGCTGCGAACTGGCGCAAGGCTACTTCGTCTCGCGGCCCGTGCCGGTGGAGCAGTTGGCCGAGTGGCGCAAGAACTGGAAGGCGCCGCGGCGGGGGTGAGCTACAGCGGCGCGCCGCATGGGCGCCGCCATCGCCCCCAGCAGTTGCATACTATATTGGCGGAGAGTGAGGGATTCGAACCCCCGAGCCCTTGCGGGCTAACGGTTTTCAAGACCGCCGCATTCGACCGCTCTGCCAACTCTCCTTGAAATCCGGTCCTGACGCCTCCATTGTAACCCGTTGTAGAACATGGGTTTTTGCATGAAACTTTAAATGCACGCAATGGTCTTATACTTGCACCAACTCAAGGAGACATGGATGCAACCAGAACTGCAATCGGTCAATGCAGGCTACGGCGACATAACCGCCGCACCGGAGTCGCAGAAAGTCCTGCGCAATACCTACCTGCTGCTCGCTCTGACGATGGTGCCCACCATTGCCGGCGCATGGCTCGGCATGGCGTCGGCTTCGATCATCACCGGCAGCCCGATCCTGAGCTTTTTCCTCATGCTGGGCGCCGTGATCGGCCTGCAATTCGGCATCGTCCGCTTCCGCAACAGCGTCATCGGCATCGGCCTGCTCCTGCTGATGACGGGGCTGCTGGGCTGGTTCCTCGGCCCGCTGCTCAACTACGCGCTGACGATGAAGAACGGCATGCAGCTGGTCGGCTACGCCGCGGCGGGCACCGGGGTGATTTTCTTCACCATGGGCACCATCGCCACGGTCACCAAGCGCGATTTCGGATTCATGGGCAAGTTCCTCTTCGTCGGCATGATCGCGGTGCTGTGCGCGGCGGTGGCGAACCTGTTCCTGCAGATGCCGCTGTTCGGGCTCGTGATCTCGTCCCTGGTGCTGGTGATCTTCTCGCTCTACCTGCTGCATGACCTGTCGCGGATCGTCACCGGCGGCGAGACCAACTACGTCATGGCGACCACGGGCGTGTACCTGAGCCTTTTCAACATCTTCACCAGCCTGGTGCAGATCCTGCTCTCGCTATTCGGCGAGAAAGACTGAGGCCTCTACCTGCACGTTAAAAAGGCGCCTCCGGGCGCCTTTTTTGTTAGGGGTAGATCACGCGAAACCGCTCGCACACCATCGGGGCGTCATCTGACATCTCGCGGCCGAGCGCCGCACATGCCTTCGCGTAATAGGGCCGGAACATTTTCCGCCAGCCCTCCAGCGTCCGGTCCCCTTCGCCATATTCGCGTGCAAACTGCGCATCGACGTCGCCGAACCGCATCACCTCGATCCACGTCGTCTGCACGACGCAAACCGGCTCGCGCCGTCCGTTTTCCACCACTGAGAGGTTCCCCAGAGGGGGCAACGCCTTGCCGCTGGATTCGTACTGCCACAAAAGCGAACTGGTGGCGGTCTTCTGTCCGCCGAGAATGAGTTTGGCGCCAGCGTCTGCGTCTTCGTCCTCGATTCCGATTCGAAACGATTCGTAAAACCGCTCGCTAGCATCGCCCGGCGCTGCGCGGGACTCGAGGAAGGCATGCCAAAAGACCAGGATGTGCTGTGGAACAACGGCCATGGTTCAGTATCAAACGCGTTCGAAGAGCGCGATGGATTCGACGTGCGCTGTGTGGGGGAACATGTTGACCACCCCCGCCGCGGATAGTCGAAAGCCTTTCTGGTGCACAAGGACGTCGGCGTCGCGCGCCAGCGTCGCGGGGTCGCAGGAGACATAGACGATGCGACGTGGCCAGGTTTCCGGCAGTGAGTGCACGAGGCTGATCGCGCCTTCGCGCGGCGGATCGATGAGGAACTTGTCGAAACGGCCGAAGGCAGCGAGGTTCGGCTTGAACAGGTCGGCGACCTCGAACTGCGCGACGAGGTCGTTGGCGGCGGCGTTCTGCCGCGCGCGCGCCACCAGCAGCTCGTTGCCTTCGAAACCGATGACGTCGGCGCCGCGGCGCGCGATCGGCAGCGAAAAGTTGCCGATGCCGCAGAAAAGATCCGCGATCCGCTCTCCCGGCTGCGGGTCGAGCAGGCGCAGGGCGCGCGCGACCAGCAGGCGGTTGATCGCCGGGTTCACCTGCGTGAAATCGGCAGGCTGGAAGGCGATGCGTACGCCGAATTCCGGCAGGTCGTAATAGAGCGCGTTGCGCACGACGGGATGGAACGGCGCCGCGGTCTCGGGCCCCGCGGGCTGCAGCCAGGCGTGGATCGCGTGGGCGTCGGCGAATGCGCGCAGCAGCGCGTTGTCGCCTGCGGCTAGCGGCAGCAGGTTGCGGAACAGCAGGACCGTCGCCGCCTCGCCCGCCGCGATCTCGACCTGCGGCACGCGGTCGCGTATCGACAGCGAGCTGATCAACTGCCGGAGCGGATCGATCAGGGCCGAGATGCGCGGCGGCAGGACGCCGCAGGCGTGCATGTCGGCGACATAGGTGGATTTCCTTTCGCGAAAACCCACCAGCGCGCCGCCCTTGCCTTCGACGAAGCGCACCGAGAGCCGCGCGCGGTAGCGGTAACCCCACTCTTCGCCATAAATCGGCGGCAGCATCGCATCGACCGTGACCTTGCCGATGCGGGCCAGGTTGTCCTCCAGCCAGCGCTGCTTGGCGGCGACCTGGGTGCGCAGGTCGACGTGCTGGGTGACGCAGCCGCCGCAGACGCCGAAGTGGGGGCAAGGCGGTTCGCGCCGCGAAGCCGAGGCGCGCAGGATCTGCGTTACGCGCGCGCGGTCGAACTTCGGCTTCGTTTCCAGCAGCCGCGCCTCGACCAGTTCGCCCGCGAGCGCGCCTTCGACGAACACGACCTTGCCGGCATTGCGCGCGACGCCGCGGCCGGCGGCGTCGAGCGCGTCGATCTCAAGCTTCATTCCAGAGCTGCAGGAATTCCCGCCAGTGGGGCTTATTCAGTTCTTGCAAGTAACTTCTTAGAATCTTTGCCTCTTTCTCATAAATACTTTTCGAAAAGACCCCCCTCAGCAGCTGGTAGCGCAGGTAGAGCAGGTAGGTATTCGCGGTGTCGGCCTCGCAGTAGTCGCGGATCTTCGCGCGCTCGCCGCCGAGCCAGGTCTCCCACACCTTCGCACCGCCAATGCCAATCTTGCCCGGCAGACCGGCGAGCTGGGCGACTTCGTCCAGAGGCGCGTTGTTTCGGGGCTGATACATGGCGAGAACGTCCATCAAATCCAGATGCCTGTCGTGGTACCGGTTGTAGTAGTTGTTCCTCTCAGGTTCCCAGAACCTCGTCGCACTCAATCCGTGAAACAGTGCACGGTAATTCAATACCGGCAGATCGAACCCGCCGCCGTTCCAGGAAACGAGCTGCGGCACGAATTTCTCTATCCCTTCGTAGAAGCGCTGGATCACATCCGCTTCCTCCCCTTCCAGCGAAAACACCTTGATGCCGTCGTCGCTGCGAAACACGCAGGAGATGACCGCGACCTTGTGCAACTGCGGCGGCAGGAAGTCGCTGCCGGTCTGCGTGCGGCGCCGCTGGAACGCGATCTCGGCGACCTCGCGGTCGGGCAGGTCCTTGGGCAGGTCGTGCAGCCGCCGGATGCCCGCAACGTCTGGAATCGTTTCTATGTCAAAAGCGAGTATTGATGTCATCTGAAATCAGGGACAGTCCACGTTTTCCCGTGGAAAACGTGGACTGTCCCTGTTTTAATCCGGGAAGACACCGGTGGAGAGGTAGCGGTCGCCGCGGTCGCAGATGATGGTGACGATGACCGCGTCTTTCAGCTCGCCCGCAATGCGCAGCGCCACTGCGGTGGCGCCGCCGGAGGAAATGCCGGCGAAGATGCCCTCCTCGCGCGCGAGGCGCCGCGCCATTTCCTCGGCGTCGGCCTGGTTGACGTATTCGAGCCGGTCAACGCGGGCCTTGTCGTAGATCTTCGGCAGGTAGGCCTCGGGCCATTTGCGGATGCCCGGAATCTGCGAGCCCTCTTCGGGCTGGCAGCCGATGATCTGGATCTTCGGGTTCTTCTCCTTGAAGAAGCGCGAGCAGCCCATGATGGTGCCGGTGGTGCCCATGGAAGAGACGAAGTGCGTGATCCTGCCGCCGGTGTCGCGCCAGATCTCCGGGCCGGTGGTCTCGTAGTGCGCGAGCGGATTGTCCGGATTGGCGAACTGGTCGAGCATGATGCCTTTCTTTTCCTTCACCATCTTCTCGGCCAGGTCGCGCGCCGCTTCCATGCCGCCCTTTTGCGGCGTGAGGATGATTTCGGCGCCGAAGGCGCGCATGGTCTGGCGGCGCTCGACCGACAGGTGCTCCGGCATGATCAGCACCATGCGCAGCCCCTTGATCGCCGCCGCCATGGCAAGGCCGATACCGGTGTTGCCGGAAGTGGGCTCGATGAGGGTGTCGCCGGGCTTGATCGTGCCGCGCTCCAGCGCGCGCCGGATCATCGAGATCGCAGGCCGGTCCTTGACCGAGCCTGCCGGGTTGTCGCCTTCGAGCTTTACGAGGATGACGTTGCCGTTCTTTCCGTCAACCAGGCGCTGCAGCCGCACCAGGGGCGTGTTGCCGATGAAATCTTCGATCGTTTTGTTCATGATTTGAGAAGTTCGCGCACGTAGTCGGCGACGCCCGCTTCGACCGCGCGGAAGCCGCCCTCGTAACCCGCCTCGCGCAGCCGCGAGAGGTCGGCCTGGGTATAGCTCTGGTACTTGCCGACCAGCTGGGGAGGGAACGGGATGTATTCGATGAAATTCTTCTCGACCAGTTCCGCGACGGAGAATTCCGAACCGTTCACCGTGTTGATCACGGCGGCGGCGACGTCGTTGAAGGTCTGCGCGCGCCCGGTGCCGCAGTTGAAAATTCCCGAAACGGCGCGGTTTTCCAGCAGCCAGAGGTTCACGCTCATGGCGTCGTCGACGTGCACAAAATCGCGCTGCTGCGCGCCGTCCTCATAACCGTCCGAACCGACGAAGAGCTTGACGCGGCCCTCGGCGCGGAATTGCTCGAAGGCGTGGAAGGCGACCGAGGCCATGCGCCCCTTGTGCGCCTCGTTTGGCCCGTAAACGTTGAAGTAACGCAGGCCGGCGACCTGGGCGGTGCCGCCTTCGATTCTTTTCCTTACATACTGGTCAAACAGGAATTTCGAGTACGCGTAGACGTTCAGCGGGTCTTCGTTCTCGCGCGCCTCGCCGAATTCCTTGCCGGGACCGTATACCGCCGCAGACGATGCATAGATAAACGGCACTGCCTCGTCCTGGCACCAGTCGAACAGCGCCTTGGAGTACGCGTAGTTGTTCTCCATCATGTAGCGGCCGTCGGTTTCCATCGTGTCCGAGCAGGCGCCCTGGTGCAGGATCGCCTCGATGCCGCCGTCGAGCCGGCCGGTTTCGAGCTGGGAGAGGAACTCGCGCTTGTCGAGGTAGTCCTCGATCTCGATGCCGGCGAGGTTCTTCGCCTTGGCGCCGTTCTCGAGGTCGTCCACCGCCAGGACCTCGCTGATGCCGGCGTGGTTGAGCCCCGCGACCAGCCGCGAACCGATGAATCCTGCCGCACCTGTGACGACGTAGGACATGGTCAGGCGAAGAGTTCTTTCCTGCTGATCGCCGCGGTGCCGACCTTCCCCACCACGATGCCGCCGGCGCGGTTGGCCAGCCGCACCGCCTGCTCCAGCCGCGCGCCTGCCGCCAGCATGGTGCCGAGCGTGGCGATCACGGTGTCGCCGGCACCGCTCACATCGTAGACTTCCCGTTCCTCGCTCTTGACGTGTACTGCGCCACCCGCCGTGTAGAGCGTCACCCCATCCTTGCCGCGCGTCAGCAGCAGCGCCTGCAACGCGAGCTTCTTGCGCAGCCGCTGCGCCCGGCGCTCGAGGTCGGCCTCGCTTTTCCAGCGGCCGACCACTTCGCGCAGCTCGGCCTGGTTCGGCGTCACGACGTGGGCGCCCTTGTAGCGCGAGTAGTCGTCGCCCTTGGGATCGACCAGCACCTGCTTTCCGGCTTCGCGCGCGAGCCGGATCATGCGCGCGATGTGCGTCAGCCCGCCCTTGCCGTAGTCCGACAGGATCACCACCTCGCAGGCCGGCAGCGCCTGGCTGAAGTCGGCGAGCTTGGAAGCGAGCACCTCGCGCGAGGGCTGCGTTTCGAAATCCAGCCGCAGCAGCTGCTGCTGGCGCGCGACGACGCGCAGTTTCACCGTGGTGCGGATTTTCGGGTCGCGGTGAAAGCTCCCCTGGATGCCCTTCTCGCGCACCAGCTTCACCAGCAGCTCGCCGTTCTCGTCGCGGCCGATGACCGACAGCAACTGGGTGCGCGCGCCCAGCGCCGCGCAGTTGTGCGCGACGTTGGCGGCGGCGCCAAGGCGCGCCTCTTCCCGGACGATCAGCACCACCGGCACCGGCGCCTCGGGCGAAATGCGCGAGGCATCGCCGAACCAGTAACGATCGAGCATGACGTCGCCGACCACGAGCACGCGCGCCTTCTTCGTGTCAGGAACGCGCTTGCGCGTTGGGAGGGTTTTCACTGCTTCCTGCCGATGGGGAAATACTCGAATCCGAGCGCGCGCACCATCGCCGGATCGTACAGGTTCCTGCCGTCGAATATCGCTGCCGTCTTCAGGGTTTGCTTCAGGGCGGAAAAATCAGGCGACCTGAATTCAGCCCACTCGGTAACGATGGCGAGCGCGTCGCAGTCTTTCAGGGACTGCGCCGCCGAACTCGCCATTTCGACGCCGGCAAGTTCAGGCCTTGCCACGGGGTCGTAGGCGCAAACCTGCGCCCCCGCTGCGAGGAGATCGGCGATCAGGGTCAGGCTGGGCGCCTCGCGCATGTCGTCGGTATTGGGCTTGAAGGCGAGGCCCCAGACGGCGAAGCGGCGCCCCTTCAGGTCCTTGCCGAAGCGCGCCTTGATCTTGTCGCCGAGGACGTGCTTCTGCGCTTCGTTGGCCTGCGCCACCGCGGCCATCACGCGCAGCGGCTGCCCGGCCTCCGCCCCGATGCGCTGCAGCGCCGTCACGTCCTTCGGAAAGCAGGAGCCGCCGAAACCGGCGCCGGGGTAGAGGAAATGCGTGCCGATGCGCGGATCCGCGCCGATGCCGCGGCGCACTTCCTCGATATCGGCGTCGAGGGCCTCGGCGAGGTTGGCCAGTTCGTTCATGAACGAGATGCGCGTCGCGAGCATGGCGTTGGCGGCGTACTTGGCCAGTTCGGCCGAGCGCACGCTCATGAGCATCAGCCGGTCATGGTTGCGCTGGAACGGCGCGTAGAGCTCGCGCAGCAATGCGCTCGCGCGCTCCTCGCCCGAGCCGACGATGATGCGGTCGGGCCGCATGAAGTCCTCCACCGCCGCGCCTTCCTTGAGGAACTCGGGATTCGAGACCACGCTGAAAGGGATCTGCTTGTCCCGTTTTTTAAGTTCTTTTTGTATTTCTTCCTTAACTTTATCTGCCGTCCCTACAGGAACCGTGGACTTATTGACCACGACCCGGTAGTCGTCCATGTGCCGGCCAATGGAGCGCGCCGCATCCAGCACGTGCTTCAGGTCCGCCGAGCCGTCTTCTCCGGGCGGCGTGCCGACTGCGATCAGCTGCAGCACGCCATGCGCCACGCCCGCAGCGATATCGGTCGAAAAGCGCAGGCGCCCCGATTCGCGATTGCGCCGCACGATCGGTTCCAGGCCCGGTTCGTAGATCGGGATTTTCCCGGCCTCGAGCGAGCGCACTTTGGCGGCATCGACGTCCAGGCACAGCACCTGGTTGCCCATGTCCGCAAGGCAGGCGCCGGAAACCAGGCCCACGTAGCCCGTGCCGATGACCGTTATATTCATGGCGCCAGGTCGAACTCTTCGCTGCGCCGCGGCGGGTAGGTTTCCCAGCCGCCGCAGGCCGGGCACAGCCAGTGGAACTGGCGCGCCTTGAAACCGCAGTTCTCGCAGCGGTAGCGCGCGAGGCGCCGCGTGTGACTGTGTACGAGGTTGCGCACCAGTTCGAGGTCGCGCCGGCGCTCCGGGTTGGCCGCGCCGACGATCTGCGCCTCGAGCAGGCGGTCCAGGCCCAGCAGCGTCGGATTGCGGCGCAATTCGTCGCGCACCAGCTTGTAGGCGGCCTCGGCGCCCTTGGATTCGAGCGTCGACTGGAACACCGCGTCGAGCAGGTCGAGCGACGGATAGCGCTCGAGGTAGCCGGTGAGCAGCGTGAGGCCCTCCTCGAGCCGCCCCGCCTCGCGGTGCGCCTCGAGCAGGCGCTGCGCCACGAGCGCGAGGAACGCGGGGTTCTGCGCCTCGATGCGCTTCCAGTGCCCGATGGCGCGGTCCACGCTGCCGTGGGCGCGCTCCAGGTCGCCCAGCTGCAGGCTGGCACGCACGCTCTTGCGGTTCGCCTCGAGCGCCGCTTCGAGGTGGCGGCGCGCCGTATCGGGACGCGAATGCGTCGCCTCTGTCACGGCAAGCTCGCAGAGGAAATGCGAACTCTGGCGCGCGTGCGACTGCCCGGTTTCGGTTTCCAGCCGTTTGGCCATGGCGACCGCCTTGTTCCATTCCTTTTCCTGCTGGAAGATGTCGAGCAGGAAACGTCGCGCCTCGCCTGCCTGCGGGCCGCCCGCCGCCTGCGGCGGTGCCTCGGCGAGCTTCTGGAAAACCTCCTCCGCGCGATCGAGGATGCCGGCCTTCAGGTAATCCTGGCCAAGTTCGAACACCGCCGCGGCGCGCTGCTCGGGGGCGAGGTCGGCGCGCTCGAGCAGGTGCTGGTGCATGCGGATGGCGCGGTCATACTCGCCGCGCCGCCGGAACAGGCTGCCGAGAGCGAAATGCAGCTCGACCGTTTCCGGGTCCACCTTGACCACCTCGATGAAGGCCTCGATCGCCTTGTCGGGCTGCTCGTTGAGCAGGAAGTTGAGCCCCTTGAAGTAGGACGTCGGCAGCGCGCGAGAATCCTTCACCAGGTGCTTGATGTCGATGCGCGCGGCGAGCCAGCCCAGGCCGAAGAAAATCGGCAAGCCGAGCAGCCACCAGTACTCGAGCTCCATCAGCCTTCCGCCGCCGGGGGTTGCGAGGCGACCCCGCTGTCGACCCCCGCCCGGGAGGACTCGGCGCGCCGCAGCCGCGCGATCTCCCGGCGCTGCGCAAGAAAGCTGCCGAGCATGGCGACGAGGCCCAGCACCGCGCCGGCGGCGAAAAACGCGAGCAGCAGCGCCGCGAGCGGCGCCTGCCAGGCGAGGTCGAAATAGAAGCGCAGCGTGACCGGGTCGGTGTTGCGCGCCGCGAGGGCGAGCAGGACGACGAACAGGGCGAAACGGATCGCCCAGGCAAGGTATCTCATGTCACCGCCGCGAGAGCGCGGCTGTTAGGACGCCTGCCGGCGCGGCGGCATGACCATGGTCGCGTCGGGATCGAGCGCGTCGACGCGCTCGCGCAGTTCCTTGCCGGCCTTGAAGTGCGGCACGTACTTCTCCGGCACGTGCACCTTCTCGCCGGACTTCGGATTGCGCCCGACGCGCGGCGGCCGGTAGTTCAGGCCGAAGCTGCCGAAGCCGCGGATTTCGATGCGATGCCCGTTGAGCAGCGCATGCGCCATCGCGTCCAGAATCATCTTCACCGCGTACTCGGCGTCCTTCGCCACCAGCTGCGGGTAGCGCTGCGCCAGCCGCGCGATCAGTTCCGACTTCGTCATGGCGACCCCCTCCATATATCGTCAGGACGGCCCGGTTATTCCGGAGTTTCGGAACCGGTCTTGTCGAGCTTGGCCCGCAACAGTGCGCCAAGGTTGGTGCTGCCCGCGGCGCTGGCCGCATTCTCGCTGCGCAGTTGCTTCATCGAGTCGGTCTCCTCGGCCATGTCCTTGGCCTTCACGGAAAGGTTGATCGAGCGGTTCTTGCGGTCGACGTTGATGATCATCGCGGTTACCTTGTCGCCCTCCTTGAGTACCTTGGAGAGGTCTTCGACGCGGTCGCGCGAGAATTCGGAAGCGCGCAGATAGCCCTCGGCGCCGCCGATGTCGATCACCGCGCCCTTGGCATCCACCGACTTCACCGCGCCCGTCACCACGCTGTTCTTCTCGTGGCCGGCGACGAAGTTGGTGAAGGGGTCGCCCTCGAGCTGCTTGATGCCGAGCGAAATGCGCTCGCGCTCGACGTCGATCGACAGCACCACGGTCTCGACGTCGTCGCCCTTCTTGAAATTCTTCACCGCTTCCTCGCCGGTCAGGCTCCAGGACAGGTCGGAAAGGTGCACCAGGCCGTCGATGCCGCCCGCGAGGCCGACGAAGACGCCGAAATCGGTGATCGACTTGATCTGGCCCTTGACGCGGTCGCCCTTCTTGAATTCGCGCGCGAAATCGTCCCAGGGATTCGGCAGGCACTGCTTCATGCCGAGCGATATGCGGCGGCGCTCCTCGTCGATCTCGAGGATCATGACTTCGACCTCGTCGCCCACCTGCACCACCTTCGAGGGATGCACGTTCTTGTTGGTCCAGTCCATCTCGGAAACGTGCACCAGGCCCTCGATGCCGGCCTCGACTTCGACGAAGGCGCCGTAGTCGGTGAGGTTGGTGACATTGCCAAAGAGGCGCGTGCCCTGCGGATAGCGGCGCGAAATGCCGACCCAGGGATCTTCGCCCAGCTGCTTCAGGCCCAGCGACACGCGGTTCTTCTCGGCGTCGAACTTGAGCACCTTGGCGGTGACCTCGTCGCCGACGTTGACCACCCCGGTCGGATGCTTGACGCGCCGCCAGGCGAGGTCGGTGATGTGCAGCAGGCCGTCGATGCCGCCCAGGTCGACGAACGCGCCGTAGTCGGTGATGTTCTTGACGATGCCCTTCACCACCGCGCCTTCGGCGAGCGTGGAAAGGAGCTGTTCGCGCTCGGCGCCCGCGGTTTCCTCGAGCACGGCGCGGCGCGACACGACCACGTTGTTCCTCTTGCGGTCGAGCTTGATGACCTTGAACAGCATGGTCTTGCCCTCGTAGGGCGTGGTGTCCTTGACCGGACGCAGGTCGACGAGCGAGCCGGGCAGGAAGGCGCGGATGCTCTTCGCCATGACCGTGAGGCCGCCTTTCACCTTGCCGGTGATGACGCCTTCGATTTTCTCGCCGGTCTCGAGCGCTTTTTCCAGGTCGAGCCAGGCCGCCATGCGCTTGGCCTTTTCGCGCGACAGGCGCGTTTCGCCGTAGCCGTCTTCGAGCGCTTCGATCGAGACGCTGACGAAATCGCCCGCCTTGACCGTGAGCGCGCCGGCGTCATCGCGGAATTCCTCCAGCGCGATGAAGCTCTCGGACTTGAGTCCGGCATTCACGACGACGAAGTTCTGGTCGAGGCGCACCACTTCGGCGGTGATGACTTCGCCGATGCGCATTTCCTTGCGCGTCAGGCTTTCTTCGAACAGGGCCTCGAAAGATTCGGGGGCGGGGGCGGACTTGGGTGCGGCTTTGGAAACTGCGGGGGAAACGCTTGCCATGTAGTAAGTTGTAATTACCTTCATATCCGCGGGCTTGCGATCCGCCGCGCGGGTCAAGTTGCAAAATAGGACAACCTTCTCAGGCCGTCCCGCCTGGTCTTTCCGATTGCGTTCTTTCCCGGTACTTCTTCAGCACCCAGTCGACCGCTTCGTCGATCGTCATCTCAGAGGAGTCCAGGGACACCGCATCCACTGCCGGCTTGAGCGGCGCCACCGCTCGGGCGGCGTCTCGCTTGTCCCGCTCCTCTAGAGCACGGGAAAGGGCCGCGAGATTAGCATGGTTTCCCTTGTCATTCAACTGCTTATGCCTGCGCTGGGCGCGCACTTCGGGACTGGCCAGATAGAAGACCTTCAGCACCGCGTCCGGGAAGACGACCGTCCCCATGTCTCGTCCTTCCGCGACCAGGCCGGGAGGCTTCCGGAACGACCTTTGCCGATCGAGCAGTGCACCCCGCACCGCCGGTATCGAGGCCACTTCGGAGGCCCGGATGCCCACCGACTCCTCGCGCAGTTTATTCGTAACATCCTGTTTATTAAGATATATAAAACCACCCAGAAATTCGACCTGGAGATTTGCGGCCGTTGCCACCGGATCGACCCCTCCAGCCAGTGCGACCAACCTGTAGAGCGCCCCGCTTTCCAGATAGTGGAAGCCCAGCGCCGCGGCGACGCGGCTCGCGATCGTGCCTTTGCCGGAGGCCGACGGGCCGTCGATGGCGATGACCGGGACTTGAGTATCAGCCAGTGTTGGCTACCTTCGGGCGGGAATTACCTGCGCTTTTGCATGCGCAACGCGTCGGGATCACCTTCCCAGTGGATCGTTCCGCGCAGCGCCATGATGCTTCCATGAGTCCTGTTTCGGACAAGCAGTCGCAAACCCTCCTCCACCGTGGCGCGCTTGGTCTTGCAGCCGCTCGCGCGCATCGCCGCCGACAGGAGCCGCTCGTCTACATCGATAGTCGTGTGCACTGATGCGCCTCCGCCATGTAACAGCATCCCATAGTACACATTCGGCTGGTCGCCGGCAGAATCAGATACGATCTGATATCCTGCACCCATGAAAACCCTGAGCGTCACGGAGGTTGCGCGGAACTTCAGCGCCGTGCTCGACGGCGTCGAGCGCGAGCAGGAGGAGGTCATGCTGGTGCGCAACCGCCGGCAGATCGCGCGCCTGATCCCGGAGCCGCCGGCGCAGACCGCCCTCGAAGTCCTCGGTGATCTGTACCGCACGCTCGATGAAGGTACCGCCGACGCTCTCGCCGCGGCGATTGCCAGGGGGAGGAAGGGAAAGGCGGGCACGCTCGGTGAGTTGCGTGATCCGTGGGCTTCCTGATCGATACCAACATCTGGATCGCCATCGAGCGGGGCCGCTTGAGCGCCGCTGACATTCACGCCGTCACCCGCCAGTCGCCGGTCTACCTTTCGCCGGTCAACCTCGCGGAGATCCGCTTCGGCATCGACCTGATGGCCGATGCAAAGCAGAAAACCAAGGCAATGGCGATGCTGCGCCGGATGCGGCGCAAGCCGCTGCTGCGCATCGGCGCCGAAACCGCGGAGGTGTTCGGCGCACTCGCGGCGCGGTTGGCAAAGTCCGGCCGCGGTCCGGACTTCCGCGTCCAGGACCTCTGGCTGGCCGCGCAGGCGATCGAGCGCAAGTTCACGTTACTGACGGCCAATGCGAGGGATTTCAAGGACGTGCCGGGATTGAAATTCCTGGCGGTAGAAGGCGTTTGATCGAATGACGACGCGCCGCAAGCTCCTCGCTACGCTCGGCCTGGGCTTTCTCATTTCGCCGGTCGCTTCCTTTGCCCAGCAGATGCAGAAGGTGCGGCGGATCGGGGTGACGGTCGCGGGTTTCGCGCCGAATCCGTACGTCGAATCCCTGCGTCGCGGTCTGGCCGATCTCGGCTGGATTGAGGGCCGGAACATCCTGATCGAGGTCCGTTACGCAGAGGGTCGGATGGACCGCTTTCCAACCATGTTGGCGGAGCTCATCGGCCTGGAGGTGGAACTCATCGTCGCTGGAGGCTCTGCGGACGCGGCCAAGCGGGCGACGAGCACCATACCCATCGTCTTGCCTGCCGTCACTGATCCTGTAGCCCGTGGCCTGGTCGCGAGTCTGGCTCGAGCCGGCGGCAACATTACAGGGCTATCGCAACTGGATACCGAGACTACCGTGAAGCGGATGGAACTCCTGAGAGCAATCGTACCGAAGCTGGAAAGGGTGGCCGTGCTCAGCTCAGTCGAGACCCCGGCACAGAGGGACGCCATGGAGAGCGCCGCCCGCGCGTTGGGACTCAAACTGTAAACGTTCACCGCACGCCGCGTAGAGGATCTGGACGGTACCTTCCGTGCAACCGCAAACGCTCATTCCGAGGCTCTCATCGTTCTCGCCTCGGCACTCTTCACTGCCCATCACCGGAAGGTGGTCGATCTCGCCGCGCAGCACCAGCTGGTCGCGGTCTACGAGCACCGAGACTTCGTAGGCGCCGGAGGCTTGATGTCATACGGTCCCAACTTTGAAGGGCTGTATCGCAGCGCCGCGACGTACGTTGACAAGATCCTCAAGGGGGCGAAACCCGCCGATCTCCCGATCGAGCAGCCGACGAATGTGGAACTGCTGATCAACATGAAAACCGCCAAGGCACTCGGCATCACGATCCCGCCGTCGGTACTCCTGCGCGCCGACCGTTTGATCGAGTAGGCGGAGCGAAAGTCGTTACGGCTTGGCGTCCTTCGGGCTCTCCAGGCTTTCCAGATCTGCCAGATCCTTGGCGCGCCCGGAGGCGCGCTTGTTGACGCGGAATTCGTCGAGACCGATGATAGGCAGATCAACGCCGGAGATACTCATGACGACCCTGCGTGCCAGACAGGCATCGAATTCGACGCCGTCGATGGCAGTCAGGAGGTCGATCCGTGCGGGCGGATAGCCGAGCTGCACGATGGCGCCGGGCTGCAGGAAGTCGTTCCGCGTCAGTCCGAGGCTGCCGAAACCGAATCGGGAAAGTACGTCGAGCAATTGCCGAACGTTGTCCTCGCTAGGCCGGATCCAGACGTCGAGGTCGCCCGTATAGCGAGGATGGCCGTGCGCTGCAAGCGCGTAGCCGCCGACGATCAGGTACTCAACGCCGGTGGAGTTGAGTAACTCGGCAAACTCTTTGAAGTCTTTGTTCAGCATCCGGACCCCGGCCCGCCGCTTCCTGGCGCAGCTGCTCGACGGCGGCGAAGCGCTCTTCAGGGGATCTGGAAAGCCAATACGCGCGATCATGCTGCGGCGCCTTGAGAGTGGTGCGGGCAACTACTTTCTGCATGGCGCCATTATAGCTTGGCGATCGAATCCAGCGCCGTGAAGTAATCGGGAAAAGTCTTGGCGACGCACTCCGGATCGTTGATCGTCACCGGCACGCCACCCAGCGCGGCGAGCGAGAAGCACATCGCGATGCGGTGGTCGTCGTAGGTGTCGATCGCGATGTCGGGCTTCAGTTTCGTGGGCGGCGTGATTTTCAGGTAGTCCGGTCCCTCCACCACGCTCGCGCCGAGCTTGCGTAACTCGGTGGCCATGGCGGTGATGCGGTCGGTTTCCTTCACCTGCCAGCTGCCGATGTTGCGGATGGTGCTCGGTCCGTCGGCGAACAGCGCTGCCACCGCCGCGGTCATGGCGGCGTCCGGAATGTGGTTCAGGTCCATGTCGATGGGCTTGAGATTTCCGGACGAGGAAACCTCAATCCAGTCGGGCCCGAATTCGACGCGCGCGCCCATCTTCTCCAGCACCTCGGCAAAGCGGGTATCGCCCTGGATGCTGTCGCGGCCGACGCCGATCACGCGCACCGGCCCGCCCGCGATCGCGCCCGCGGCGAGGAAATACGAAGCCGAGGACGCGTCGCCTTCGACGTAGACCTCCGGCGGCGCGAGGTAGGGATCGCCGGGCACGGCGAAAGAGCGCCAGCCGGCGACCTTCACCTCGACGCCGAACTTGCGCATCATGTTCAGCGTGATGGTCACGTAAGGCTTGGAAATGAGCTCGCCCTCGACCTCTACGATGCCGCCGCGCGCCAGCGGCAGCGCGATCAGCAGTGCGCTCAGGTACTGCGAGGACACGTTGCCGCGCACCTTGATCTCCCCGCCGATGTGAATGTTGCCCGGATGGATCGCGAGCGGCGGAAAGCCGTCCTTGCCGATGTAGTCGATCTGTGCGCCGATGCAACGCAGGGGCGCCACCAGGTCGCCGATCGGACGCTGGTGCATGCGCGGCACACCCGAGAGGCGGTATTCGCCGCCCGAAAGCGCCAGCACCGCGGTGAGTGGCCGCAAGGCGGTGCCCGCGTTGCCGAGGAAAAGCTCCTGCTTGCGCTTCGGTATCACCCGCGCGCCGCTCACCGCGATGTCGGCGAAATTGCGCGTGTTGATCGAGATGTCGAGCTTCTGCAGCGCATCCAGCATCACGCGCGTGTCGTCGGCCTCGAGCAGGCCCTTGACCCGCGTCACGCCCGCCGACAGGGCCGCGAGCAGCAGGACGCGGTTGGAAATGCTCTTCGATCCCGGCAGCCGCACCGTGCCGGCGGCGCGGCTGATCGGCGCCAGGCGCAGGGACTTCATGCGTATTCGCCGTTCAGCCAGCGCTCGCGCGCCGCGCGCGCCCTCGCAAAGAGCCTTTCGAGCGATTTGGCGTCTTTGCGTACAAGGAATTTCCTGATTTTTCCAAGCTCAGCGGAAAAGCGAGCAACCTCCGCCAGCAACTGGTCGCCGTTCGCCACGCAGATGTCGCGCCACATCTCCGGGTGGCTCGAGGCGATGCGCGTGAAATCGCGGAAACCGCCGGCAGCGTAGCCAAAGAGCTGCGCCGCGTTGCGCCGTCTGCTGACGTCGTTCACCAGCGCGTAGGCGAGCAGGTGCGGCAGGTGGCTCACCGCGGCGAACACCTGGTCGTGGGCCGCCGGCGTCATGCGCGAGACGCGTGCGCCGATCCGGCTCCAGAGCGCGGCGATGGCGTCGAGGTCCTGCTTGCGGTTTTCCTTCAGCGGGGTGAGCACGACGCGACGGTCCCGGAACAGCGCCGGATTCGCTGCCGCCGCGCCGCTGTGCTCCGCGCCGGCGATCGGATGCGCCGGCACGAAGCGGGCAAGCCTGCTGCCCAGTGCTCTGCGCGCCGCGGCGACCACGTCGCGCTTGGTGCTGCCGGCGTCCATGACGAGCGAGCCGGGTTTGAGATTGCCCTTTATCTCCCGAAAAATCCCTTCGAATTGCGAGACGGGCGTCGAGATCATTACGAGGTCCGAATTCCGGGCCGCGGCCGCGGCATCGGGCGCCGCGGAATCGATCACGCCGCGCTTGAGCGCGACCTTCATGTTGGCGCGGCCGCGTCCCGCGCCGACGACGTGCCCGCAGAGCTTCTTCTCCTTCAAGGCCAGAGAAAAAGAACCGCCGATCAGGCCGACTCCGATGACCGCGACCCGTTGGAAGAACATTAGTCCTTCAGGCTGGCGGCCAGCGCGGAGAGGAACCGCTCGTTCTCCGCGGCCGTGCCGATGGTGACGCGCAGGTGCTCGGGCAGCTGGTAGGGGCCGCCCACCGGGCGCACGATGACCCCGCGCTTGAGCAGGCGCCGGAAGATCTCGTTCGCCTTGCCGACGCGCACGGCGATGAAGTTGCCGTGCGACGCGATCCAGTCCAGGCCGAGCCGGGTCGCGCCCTCCTCGATCTGGCGCAGCCCCTGCAGGTTCTCGGCGAAGCTGCGCGCGACGAATTCCATGTCGTCCAGCGCGGCGCTGGCGGCGGCGAGCGCGATGCTGTTGACGTTGAAGGGCTGGCGCACGCGGTTCATGATGTCCGCCACCGACGGGTGCGCCAGCGCATAGCCCACCCGCAGGCCCGCCAGGCCGTAGGCCTTCGAGAACGTGCGCGTGACGACCAGGTTGGGGTGGCGCTTGAGCCACTTCACGGTCTCGCCCTTCAATTCCGGCGACAGGTACTCGTTGTAGGCCTCGTCGATCACCACGATCACGCGCTCCGGAACGCGCTTGAGGAAGGCTTCGATTGCCTCCGGCCGCAGCATGGTGCCGGTGGGGTTGTTCGGGTTCGCCACCCAGACGACGTAGGTCTCGTCGTCGATCGCCGCGAGCATCGCCTCCAGGTCGTGGCCGTAGTTCTTCGCCGCCACCGCGATGCCACGCGCGCCGCGCGCCTGCGTCGCGAGCGGATACACCGCGAAGCAGTGCTGCGAATAGACCGCGGCGCGCCCCGGCCCGAGGAAGGCGAGCGCGATGAGTTCGAGCACGTCATTCGAGCCGTTGCCAAGCACGAGCGCGCCCATGTCGACGCCGTAGCGCCGCGCAAGCGCGGTCTTGAGGTCGTGGCCGTTGCCGTCGGGATAGCGCGCGATGTCGGCGAGCGCGGCCTCGATCGCCGCACGCGTGCGCGGGCCGATGCCGCGCGGGTTTTCGTTCGAGGCGAGCTTGACGATGCTCTCCACCTTGAGCCCGAGCTCGCGCGCGAGTTCGGAGATCGGCTTGCCGGGCTGGTACGGCGCGATCGAGCGCACGTACGAGGGCGAGAGTTCGCAGGGATCCATTTTCATGGCGCAGCCTCTAGTTCGCGGCGATGGGGTAGGACCCCAGGATCTTGAAGAACGGCGCGCGTGTTTTGAGTTCGCCGATGGCGGCGGCGAGCCTGGCGTCCGATTGGTGGCCTTCGATGTCGATGAAGAACACGTATTCCCAGCGCGCCGAGCGCGCCCTGGCGGGGCGCGACTCGATGCGCGACATGCTCACGCCGTTGGCGGCTATCGGCGAGAGCAGCGCGTGCACCGCGCCGGGTTTGTTCTCCGCCGACATGACGAGCGACGTGCGGTCCCTGCCGGTCGCCGCCGGGTCGATCTGGCCCAGCACCAGGAAACGCGTCGTGTTGTTGGGATCGTCCTCGATGCCGCCGGCGAGGATCCTGAGCTTGTACAGCTTCGCGGCGGCTTCGCCCGCGATCGCCGCCGCGCCTTTCTCCTTCGCCGCGAGGCGCGCGGCCTCCGCGTTCGAGCCGACCGGAATGCGCTCCGCGTTCGGCAGGTTCTGCCCGAGCCAGCCGTTGCACTGCGCGAGCGACTGGGCATGGGAGTAGATTTTCCTGATCTCCTTCAGGCCTTTCATCTTCGCGAGCAGGTTCTGCTTGACCCTCAGGTCGATCTCGCCGCAGATGCGCAGCGACGTGGTGAGCAGCAGGTCGAGCGTGCGGCCGACGACGCCGTCGGTCGAATTCTCCGCCGGCGCCACCGCGAACTGGGCGGCTCCCGATTCGGCGCTGCGAAAAACCTCGTCGATCGAGGCCACCGGCAGCGCCTGCACTGCCTGGCCGAAATGCCGGCGCACCGCCTGCTCGCTGAAAGTGCCCTGCGGCCCCAGGTAGGAAACCCGGATGTCCTGTTCCAGCGCGCGGCAGGCGGAGATGACCTCGCGGAACACGCTCAGCGCGCCCGCCGCTGGCATGCCGCCGGCCGCATCCGCATCGGCCGCGATGCGGCGCAGGATCTCGCTTTCGCGGTCGGGACGGTACGCCGGCGCGCCGCCTTTCAAGGCGCCGACCCTGCGCACCACCGCCGCGCGGCGATTGAGCAGCGCGAGCAACTCCGCATCGAGCGCGTCGATCTCCTGGCGCAGCTTTTTCAGGTCTTTTTCGCTCATGGCTCGACCGGCAGGTAGCGTACCGCGAGGACGCCCTTGATCGAGCACAACTCCCGGATCACGGCATCCGGCACCGGGCTGTCGACGTCGACGAGCGTGTAGGCCATCTCGCCCTTCGATTTGTTGAGCATGTTGTGGATGTTGATGTGGCGGCTGCCCATGGCGTTGGAAATGCTTGCCAGCATGTTCGGCACGTTGGCGTTGGCGATCGCGAGGCGGTAAGGCGACTCGCGCGGCATCTGCGCATCGGGGAAATTCACCGCGTTCTGCAGGTTGCCGTGCTCGAGGTACTCGCGCAGCTGGTCGGCGACCATCACCGCGCAGTTGTCCTCGGCCTCGCTCGTCGAAGCGCCCAGGTGCGGCAGCGCCACCACGCCGGGCCGGCCGATCAGTTGCGCGGAGGGGAAATCGGTGACGTAGCAGCGCAGGCGCTTGGCGGCAAGAGCCTTGAGCACCGCCGCATCGTCGGCTACGCCATCGCGCGAGAAATTGAGCAGCACCGCGCCCGGTTTCATCTGGGCCAAGTTCTTTCCGTTCACCAGGTATCGCGTCTTCTCCACCAGCGGCACGTGCAAGCTGACGAAATCGCTCGCCTTGAGCAGCTCGTCGACCGAATTCGCCTTGCGCACCTGCGCGGGGAGGCTCCAGGCCGCCTCCACCGTGATCTCCGGATCGTAGCCCAGCACATTCATGCCGAGGCGGATCGCGGCGTCGGCGACCAGGCTGCCGATCTTTCCCAGGCCGATCACGCCCAGCGTATGGCCGGGGAGTTCCACCCCGGCATAGGTTTTTTTGCCTGCTTCTACTTTTTTTTCCAGATCTTTCGAATCCAGACCTCTGACGAATTCCAAAGCGGGCGCCAGGTTCCGCGCCGCGATCAGCATGCCGGCGACCACCAGCTCCTTCACCGCGTTGGCGTTGGCGCCGGGCGCGTTGAACACCGGCACGCCGCGCTTCGAGAGCTCGGCGACGGGAACGTTGTTGACGCCGGCGCCGGCGCGCGCGACCGCCTTCAGGTTGTCGGCGAATTTCATGCCATGCATGTCGTGCGAGCGCACGAGGATGACATCGGGCGCTTTCGATTCCTTCACCACCTCGTAGCGTTCGGCGGGCAGGCGCTTCAAGCCCACCTGCGCGATCGGATTCAGGATCAGCACTTCGAGTTTCCTGCCTGCCTTAACCATGCTGCGCCTCGAACTCCTTCATGTATGCGACCAGCTGGCGCACGCCTTCGAGCGGCATCGCGTTGTAGATCGAGGCGCGCATGCCGCCCACCAGGCGGTGGCCCTTCAATTGCACCATGCCGCGCTCTTCGGCCCCCTTGAGGAACGCCGCATCCAGCGCCGCGCTGTTCAGGACGAACGGCACGTTCATGCGCGAACGGTCCGCCGGCGCGACGGGATTGCGGAAGAAAGCGCTTCTGTCGAGATAGTCGTAGAGCAGCTGCGCCTTGGCGATGTTGCGCTTTTCCATCTCCGCCAGCCCGCCCTGCGTCTTCAGCCACTTGAACACCAGGCCGGCGACGTACATCGCGTAGGTCGCCGGGGTGTTAAGCATCGAATCGGCGGCAGCCTGCAGCTTGTAATCCATCACCGAGGGCGTGCCCTTGGCGGCCTTGCCAAGCAGGTCGTCACGCACGATCACGATGGTGAGCCCGGCCGGGCCGATGTTCTTCTGCGCCCCGGCGTAGATCAGGCCGAACTTCGCAAGCTCGAGCGGCCGCGACAGGATGTGCGATGAGGCATCAGCGATCAGCGGGATATTCTTTTCAATTTTTGGAATTTCATGGAATTCAACGCCGCCAATGGTTTCATTCGAACAATAGTGCACGTAGGCAGTGTCTGGTCTGACATTCCATGGCGAAGGCGCATACGTGAATTTCCTGTCCTCGGAGGACGCGGCGATGTGGACGTCGCAGTAGGCCCGGGCCTCCTTGACTGCCCTGCCCGACCACTCGCCGGTCACGACGTAGTCGGCCTTGCCCTTGCCGTCGAGCAGGTTCATCGGGATCTGCGCGAACTGCAGCGTCGCGCCGCCCTGCAGAAACAGGACCTTGTAGTTCGCCGGCACCGCGAGCAGCTCGCGCAGGTCTGCTTCCGCGTCGGCGGCGATCGACATGAATTCCTTGCCGCGATGGCTCATCTCCATCACGCACATGCCCGTGCCGCGCCAGTCGAGCATTTCGTCGCCCGCGCGCGCCAGGACCTCCTCGGGCAGGACCGCCGGTCCCGCGCTGAAATTGAAAATCCGCGCCATCTTAATGCAGGGTCTGGCCCTGCGCGCCCGGATCCGCCGGCGGCAGCGGCGGCTCGCCGCCTTCTCCAGAACCGTTGCCACCATTGCCATCCTCGTCGCGATCCTCGATGCGGGCGATGCCCGCGAGCTTCTCGCCTTGCGAGAGCGCGATCAGCGTCACGCCCTGCGTCGAGCGGCCCATTTCCCGGATCTGGGAAACCGCGGTGCGGATCAGCACTCCGCCGGTTGATATCAGCATCACCTCGTCGTGGTCGTCGACCAGGACGGCGCCGACGAGGGCGCCGTTGCGGTCCGAGGCCTGGATCGCGATCATGCCCTGGCCGCCGCGGCCATGGCGCGTGTACTCGGAGATCGGCGTGCGCTTGCCGAAGCCGTTCTCGGTGGCGGTGAGCACGGTCTGCTTCTCGTCCTTCGCCGCCAGCATGCAGACCACCGTCCAGCCGCCGCCTTCGGGCAGGCGCATGCCGCGCACGCCGGTCGCGGTGCGGCCCATCGGGCGCACGTCGTCCTCGACGAAGCGCACGGCCTTGCCTTCGGAGGAGAAGAGCATGACGTCGTAGCTGCCGTCGGTCACCGCCACGCCGATCAGGTAGTCGCCCTCGTCCAGGCCGACGGCGATGATCCCCGAGGGCCGCGGGCGGGAGAAATCCGCCAGCGGCGTCTTCTTCACCGTGCCCTGCGCGGTCGCCATGAAGACGAAATGGTGCTCGTCGAATTCCTTCACCGGCACGACCGCGGTGATCTTCTCGCCCTCTTCGAGCGGGAACATGTTGACGATCGGCTTGCCGCGCGAGGTGCTGCCGCCCTGCGGCACTTCGAACACCTTGAGCCAGTACAGGCGCCCGCGGTTGGAGAAGCACAGCAGGTGGTCGTGCGAATGGGCGACGAACATGCGCTCGATGAAATCATCGTCCTTGGTGGTGGCCGCGGTGCGCCCGCGCCCTCCCCGCCTTTGCGCCCTGTAATCCGCCAACGGCTGCGACTTGACGTAGCCGCCGTGCGAGAAGGTCACCACCATGTCCTGCGGCGCGATCAGGTCCTCGAGCGAGATGTCCTCGGCCACCGTCACGATCTCGCTGCGACGGCGGTCGCCGAACTCTTCCTTGATGTGCTTCAGCTCGTCGCCGATGACCCCGGCGATGCGCGCCGGCTTGTCGAGCATGTCGAGCAGGTCGGCGATCGTGGTCATGACTTCGCGGTACTCGTCGCGGATCTTGTCCTGTTCCAGTCCGGTGAGCCGCTGCAGGCGCAGTTCCAGGATCGCCTGGGCCTGCTCTTCGGAGAGCCTGTAGCCCTCCGGCTTGAGGCCGAACTCGGCGGCAAGTCCCTCGGGCCTGAATTTGTTGAAATCACTGTCTTGCAGAAGACTTTTCACCAGTTCCGAACCCCAGGCCCTGTCCAGCAGCCCGCGCTTGGCGTCGGCGGGCGAAGGCGCCTTCTTGATGAGCTCGATCACTTCGTCCACGTTGGAGAGCGCGACCGCCAGGCCTTCCAGTATGTGGCCGCGCTCGCGCGCTTTTTTCAGCTCGTATACCGTGCGGCGCGTCACCACCTCGCGGCGGTGGGAGATGAACGCTTCGAGCAGGTCCTTCAGGTTCAGCACGCGCGGCTGGTTGTCCACCAGCGCGACCATGTTCATGCCGAAGGTGTCCTGCAGCTGCGTCTGCTTGTAGAGGTTGTTCAGCACCACCTCGGGCAGTTCGCCGCGCTTCAGCTCGATCACGACGCGGATGCCCTGCTTGTCGGATTCGTCGCGGATGTCGGAGATGCCTTCGAGCTTCTTCTCCGTGACCTGCTCGGCGATGCGCTCGAGCAGCGCCTTCTTGTTCACCTGGTAGGGCAGCTCATCGACGATGATGGCGTGCCTGTCGTTCTTGCCCGCGATCTCTTCGAAATGGGTGCGCGCGCGCATCACCACGCGGCCGCGGCCGGTGCGGTAGCCCTCGTGCACCCCGGCAATGCCGTAAATGATCCCCGCGGTCGGGAAATCCGGCGCCGGCATGAGCTTGATCAGCTCCTCGATGGCGCAACCCGGTTCCGCCAGCACCTTGAGGCAGGCGTCGATGACCTCGGAGAGGTTGTGCGGCGGGATGTTGGTCGCCATGCCCACGGCGATGCCCGAAGAGCCGTTCAGCAGCAGGTTCGGGATGCGCGAGGGCAGGACGGTAGGCTCGCGCTCCTTGCCGTCGTAGTTGTCGACGAAATCGACCGTTTCCTTGTCGATGTCGGCGAGCAGCTCGGCCGAGAGGCGTTCCAGCCGGCACTCGGTGTAGCGGTAGGCCGCCGCGTTATCGCCGTCCACTGAGCCGAAGTTGCCCTGCCCGTCGACCAGCATGTAGCGCATCGAAAAGTCCTGCGCCATGCGCACCAGGGCCTCGTAGGTGGCGGTATCGCCGTGCGGGTGGTATTTGCCCAGCACTTCGCCCACCACCCGCGCGCACTTGACGTAGGCGCGGTTCCAGACGTTGTTCGACTCGTGCATCGCGTAGAGCACCCGGCGGTGCACCGGCTTCAGGCCGTCGCGCACATCGGGCAGCGCGCGGCCCACGATCACGCTCATGGCGTAGTCGAGGTAGGAGCGCCGCATCTCCTCCTCGAGACTGACCGGGAGCGTTTCCTTGGCGAAGGGTTCCATTTCGGCTCTTGTTTTGGGAAGCTTGGAGGGGCCGTTTTGCGGCAGAAATTTCAGTTCAAATTTTATCACGCGGGACGGTTAAAATTGACTGCAAATCCGTGCCCCAAGCTAGCCTTCTCCGTCCGCGCTGGATCGTCCCCGTGGAGCCCGCGGGTACCGTGCTGGAAGACCATTGCGTCGCCCTGCGCGACGGCTTGATCGAAGCCGTGCTGCCGCGCGCCGCGGCGGAAAAGCGCTTTTCCTCCTATGCAAACGTGCTGCTCGACGAGCACGCCCTGATGCCGGGGCTGGTCAACGCGCATACGCACGCGGCGATGACCCTGATGCGCGGCCTCGCCGACGACCTGGCGCTGATGCGCTGGCTGGAGGAGCACATCTGGCCCGCGGAAATGAAGCACGTGTCGGCGCAATACGTGCAGGACGGCACGCTGCTCGCCTGCGCCGAGATGCTGCGCGGCGGGATCACCTGCTTCAACGACATGTATTTCTTCCCCGGCGCGGCCCTGGAGGCCGCGCTGCGGGCCGGCATGCGGGTCTCGATAGGCATGATCGTGCTCGATTTCCCCTCGGCCTACGCCGCCGACCCGGACGACTACCTGGCCAAGGGCCTCGCGCTGCGCGACCGCTGGCGCGAGCACCCGCTGGTGTCGTTCTGCCTCGCGCCGCACGCCCCCTACACAGTGTCGGATGCCACTTTCGGCAAAATCGCCAAGCTCGCCGGCGAGGTGGACGTGCCGGTGCACATCCACCTGCACGAGACCGCGGACGAAATCGCGCGCTCGCTCGGCGAGCACGGCGTGCGGCCGATCGAGCGCCTGGAGCGCCTCGGCCTGCTCGGGCCCGGCCTGATCGCGGTTCACGCCGTGCACCTGAACGACGCCGAGATTGCGCTGCTCGCCAAGCACGGCGCTTCGGTGGCGCACTGCCCTTCGTCCAACCTGAAGCTCGCCAGCGGCTTCGCGCCGGTGGCGAAAATGGCGGCGGCGGGAATCAATATCGCGTTCGGCACCGACGGCGCGGCGAGCAACAACCGCCTCGACATGTTCGAGGAAATGCGCCTGGGCGCCCTCCTCGCCAAGGCGGTGGCGCAGGATGCCGAAGCGTTGCCGGCGCACGCGGCGCTGCGCGCGGCGACGCTGGGCGGCGCCGTTGCGCTCGGGCTTGAGGGGCGCATCGGTTCCATCGCCCCCGGCAAGAGCGCGGACCTTGCTGCGGTGCGTCTGGCCGGGCCGGAACTGTCGCCGTGTTACGACCCCCTGTCGCATTTGGTCTATGCCGCAGGCCGCCACAACGTTTCCGATGTCTGGGTCGCCGGGCAGCACCTGTTGCAGGGCGGACAATTCCCTGATTCCGCGCCTGATTCTCCCTTCCGGGGCTTGGACACCCGCTACAAGTTGTGGCAGAATAGTTTAGGGACCAATACAGAGTCTTGATTCCAATAATCTTTCCGGAATGCGGGAGCGTTCCGGGAATCCAGCGAGGGGAAAGCATGAGCAAAAAATCTTGGATGTCGCTGCTGATCGCCGCCGGTGCCGTGTTGTCGACGGCCTCGGTCAACGTTGCCGCCCAAACGGTGGATGGGTACTGGAGGCAGGGCGCCGGTGGTCCTGTCTGGAAGAACCCGTTCGGCCAGTGCTGGCGCGCCGGGTACTGGACGCCCGCGATGGCGATCGCCGAGTGCGATCCCGACCTGTTGCCGAAACCGGCCGTCACGCCTCCCCCGCCGCCGCCCACGAAGCCGGCTGCGAAGCCTGCGGCGACGCCCAAGCCCAAGCCCAAGCCCGCGCCCGTCGCCGAGAAGGTGACGCTCGCGGCCGACGTGCTGTTCGACTTCGACAAGTCGATCCTGAAGAACGAGGGCAAGAACAAGCTCGATGACCTCGCGACCAAGGTGAAGGCCATCAACCTCGAAGTCGTGATCGCGATCGGCCACACCGATTCGATCGGCGCCGATGCCTACAACCAGAAGCTGTCGGTGCGCCGCGCCGAGTCGGTCAAGGCCTACCTGGTGTCGAGGGGCGTGGAGCCGAACCGGATCTACACCGAAGGCAAGGGCGAGAAGCAGCCCGTGGCGAGCAACAAGACCGCGGACGGCCGCCAGAAGAACCGCCGCGTCGAGATCGAAGTCATCGGCACGCGCAAGTAAGCCGGCAGGTACCGCAAAAAGCCCCGCCTAGGCGGGGCTTTTTGTTTATGGCAGCCACGCCACAGAACGCCGATCCGGACGAGCTCGCGAAATTCGGCGAGCTCGCGCACCGCTGGTGGGACCCGCAGGGCGAGTTCCGGCCACTGCACGAACTCAATGCGCTGCGCCTGGCGTGGATCGACGGCCTCGCCGGGCTGGCGGGCAAGTGCGTGCTCGACGTCGGCTGCGGCGGCGGCATCCTGTCCGAGGCGATGGCCAGGCTCGGCGCGAACGTGACGGGAATCGATCTGTCGGAGAAGCCGCTCAGGGTTGCCGAATTGCATTTGCTCGAGTCTGGTCTTTCGGTTTCGTATCAAAAAATATCCGCCGAAGACCTTTCCAAAACACAACCCGAAACCTTTGACCTCGTCACCTGCATGGAACTGCTCGAGCACGTGCCGGATCCCGCCAGCACCGTCGCCGCCTGCGCGAGGCTCGCGAAGCCGGGCGGACGCTTGTTCTTCTCCACCATCAACCGCAATCCGAAGTCGTACCTCTTCGCCGTGCTCGGCGCGGAATACGTGCTGAAGATGCTGCCCAGGGGCACGCACGACTATGCGCGTTTCATCAAGCCCTCCGAACTCTCGCGCTGGTGCCGCGCAGCGGGGCTGCGCTCGCTGGAGCTCAAAGGCATGACCTACAACCCGCTCACGAACGTCTACAGCCTGGGCGAGGACTGCGACGTCAATTACGCCCTGTGCTGCGCCAAAGATGCGCGCTAAGGCGCTCGATCACGGCACGCGTGCCGTCCTGTTTGACTTCGATGGGACGCTCGCGGACACCGCAGCTGACCTTTCTCGTGCACTCAACCAACTACGTAGAGCACGCAGCGAGGCCGAATTGCCGCTCGAAGCACTCCGGCCGTACGCCTCTTCCGGCGCGCGCGGGCTGATCGGCGCCGGCCTCGGCATCCTGCCCGAGCATCCGGAGTTCAACGCGCTGCGCGATGCGTTCCTGCGCCACTACGCCGCAGCCATCTGCGTCGACACGCGGCTCTTTCCCGGCATGGACGAGTTGCTCGCCGCCATCGAAGCGCGCGGCCTGCGCTGGGGCATCGTCACCAACAAATCCACCCAACTCACGCGCCTTCTCGTCCAGGAGCTGGATCTCGAGGCGCGCTCCGCCTGCGTCGTCTGCGGCGACACCACAGCGCACCTGAAGCCGCACCCCGCATCCCTCCTCCACGCCGCGAATGAGCTCAAGCTTGCGCCGGCCGAGTGCATCTATCTGGGCGACGACAAGCGCGACATCGACGCCGCGCGCGCCGCGGGCATGCGCACCGTGGCGGTCGAGTGGGGTTACGGCAGCAACCTGTCAGCCTGGCTCGCCGACGACATCATCGCGCGGCCGATGGACTTGATCCTGCGGCTCTGAACCCCGATATGGGATAATGGTCTTAAGTCGTACTGTCCGAAACGGGGGTGACCTGGTTTCGACGCAGGTATTGAAGCAGCACAGGGCATGCCGAGGACCAGAGCCCTCGTAAATCCATCTGGAAACACTTCAAACGCCAACGACACGCGTTTCGCTCTAGCCGCCTAATACCGGCTAGACGCTGCACTAACCTGCTGGTGGGTTAGGCCTCGAAAGAGGTGCAGCGTCATTTTCACCAGCCTCTCCTCCGGGTTTGGCCGCTTGGCCCGGGGGATCCGTCGAAGCGGCTAGTCGAGGATCAGCCTGCCGGTTGGCGGGTCCAAGGCGAAGCTCAAACAACCAGGCTAAGCATGTAGTCCTGACTGTGGATGACTTGCGGACGCGAGTTCGATTCTCGCCACCTCCACCATTTACCAAAATCCCGACTCTTATCAGTTGGGATTTTTTTTGCCCGTTCCCCCAGTGAAAACGGTTTTTTGCTCTTGAGCGCCGCCGCGCCGTCGCCGCCGTTTTCAACGCCAAACCCGGGAATTCCTCTCTCTGTTATCAGTCGGTCTCTTGAGCGTTCAAGAGGTCGACTCCAGTGTTTACGGGGCTTGGCGGGCAGCGGGTGCGAGAAGTAATTTGGTCGGGCAGTGGGGATAGCCGGTGAGCTTCGAGAGCATCAGCACCGCGGTGCCGCGCGTTGCCGGATTCGACTTGATGCGCTCGCAGACCTCCAGGCTGTTGCTGCGCAAGCAGAATTGACCATCGTGCGCGAATTGCACTGATCACCCGATATTGGTTAATTTCCTTTTCTCGCCAAGCACTTGTAGGTGCGCCGCCCTGGTCAATCTAGGCGCGCAGGTCTGGTCAATACGCGTCGCGCAATCAACAAGCGCGCCAAAAAGGAAGGCTGGGGCCACTACGAAATCGATGCCAGCCACAACCCTCACATCACCGCGCCCGAAGCGCTCGCGGCAATACTAGAAGAAATTGCAGGCCGCGCGGGGAATGGAATTCATTTCAGGCAGCGCGACGCAGTCCCTTGCGGCCTTCAGATTCCGATCGGTCCGCCAATTTCGGCAGACGGCGGATAACCGCACCGGCCTTTTGCTCAGCCAGACGGAGTTCGTACAACTTTTGCAAGTTGAGCCAGAACTCGGCGCTGGTGCCGAAAAAATGCGCCAGCCGCAGGCCACTGTCACCGGTAATGGCCCGCTGGCCATTCAGTATTCCGGTAATCCTGTTGGTCGGAACGCGCAACTGCCGTCCGAGTTCGGCCGCGCTCATGCCAAGTTCCTTGAGTTGCTCGGCCAGATGTTCCCCTGGGTGAATCGCGCTGCGTGGCATACCGTGTTCCTCAGTGATAATCGACGATCTCGACATTGACCGGCCCCGGCGAGCGGTGCGACCATTCAAAGCATATGCGCCATCGATCGTTGATGCGCATTGTTCCATGGGGGATAACTTGCCGAACATCCTGAGAATGCTAATCGCTCTAGCCGGCGCGGTGCTGACGTTCCCGGTGGCCGCCCAGACGTTTCCGAGCCAACCAATTCGCCTCATCGCCCCCTTCCCGCCTGGCGGCAGCGTGGACATCATGGCGCGCCTCATCGCCGAGCCGCTCGGCAAGGAGCTGAATACCCGCATCGTCATCGACAACCGCTCGGGCGCTTCGGGCAACATCGGCATGGAGGCCGCGGCGCGCGCCGCGCCCGATGGCTACACGGTGGTGCTGAATACCATACCGCTGGTCACCAACAAGAGCCTGTTCGCCAAGCTCAGCTGGGACCCGATCAGGGATTTCGCGCCGGTCGGGATGGTCGCGACCGGGCCGCACGTCCTGGTGGTCCACCCCAAGGTGCCGGCAGCGAAGGTGGCAGACCTGGTGCGGCTGGCGCGCGCGCGCCCGGGCAAGCTGAGCTACGCCTCGGCGGGCGTGGGCACGACGTTCCATTTCTGCGCCGAAATGTTCAAGGACGCGACCGGCACGTTCATCCTGCACATTCCCTATCGCGGCGGCGGCCCGGCCCTGCTCGACACGCTCGCCGGGCAGGTCGAATTGAGCTTTCCAACGCTCTCGGCGGCCTTGCCGCATGTGAAAGCAGGCACGTTGCGGGCGCTCGCGGTCACCGATACGACACGCACTTCATTGCTGCCCGATGTGCCGACGCTGCGCGAAGCGGGCGTCAAGGACTTCCAGTTCACGCAGTGGCTCGCGCTGCTCGCGCCCGCCGGCACGCCCCAGCCCGTCGTCTCCCGGCTCAGTACCGCGTTGCGCAGCATCCTCAACGGCCAGGAGATGCGCGGCAGATTCCAGCCGCAGGGCTTCGAGCCTTTCCAGACCACGCCGGAGGAGGCGGGGAAGTTCCTCGCCGCCGAAGTCGAGCGCTACGCGAAACTCATCAAGGCGAAGGGCATCACCTCCGACTGATGAGCCAGATGACCGGCGCCGAAGCGATGGTGCGCAAGGCCCAGACCATCCCCGAGACGATTCGGCGCCACGCGCGCGAGCACGGCGAGCGCATCGCCTACTGGACGCCCGGGCGCACCTGGAGCTTCGCCCAGCTCGACGAAGCCTCGAGCCGCATCGCGCAGGGCCTGAAAAGCCTCGGCATCGGCCCGGGCGACCGCGTCGCCTGCCTTACCAAGCGCACCGCCGATTGCGTCGCGCTGGTGCTGGGTGCGAACAAGGTTGGCGCGGTCTGCATGCCGGTCAACTGGCGGCTCGCGCCGCCTGAAATCGACTACATCGTGGAGAACGGCAAGGCGAAGCTGATGATGGCGGATGCCGCTTTCCCGTATCGGAAGATTCAAACCTTCGTGACGGAAGAATTCTCATCCTGGTACGGCAAGTTCGCGCCGGAAGACGCGGGCTATCGGCCGGAGCCGGACGAAACCGCCCTCCAGCTCTACTCTTCAGGGACGACCGGGCTGCCGAAGGGCGTCGAATTGACGCACCGCAACCTGAGCGCCGGCATGATGGACGCGGTTCCGGCGGCGATCGGCTATCACGGCGCGCCGGACGTGATGCTGAATGCACTGCCCACGTATCACATCGCGGGGGTCGGGGTGGCGCTCCTGACCGCGTCCAAGGGCGGCATGAGCGTGCTCTATCCCGATTTCGATCCGGCGACGGTGGTGGCCTCGATCGCCGAGCACCGCATCACGCATTCCTTCCTGGTGCCGGCCATGATCCAGTTCATGCTGCAGGTACCCGGCGCGGACCGGGCCGATTACGCGTCGCTGAAGGGTATCTCCTACGGCGCCTCGCCGATCTCGGAAAAGGTGCTGCTCGAGGCCATGCGCACCTTCAAGTGTCACTTCATGCAGGTCTACGGCCTGACCGAGACCACCGGCGCCATCACCTGCCTGCCGCCCGAGGACCACGACCCGGAGGGGCCGAAGCGCGAACTGCTGCGCTCGGCGGGCAAGGCGATCGACGGCGTCGAGCTGCGGGTGGTGGACGCTGCCGGGCGCGACTGCGCGGAGGGCGACGTGGGCGAAGTCTGGATCCGCTCGGCCCAGAACATGAAAGGCTATTGGTCGAACAGCAAGGCCACGGCTGAGGCTTTTGTCACAGGCTGGTTCCGTTCGGGGGATGCGGGCTACCTGCGGGGCGGCTACCTCTTCCTGCACGACCGCATCAAGGACATGATCGTCTCGGGCGGGGAGAACATCTACCCGGCCGAAGTCGAGAACGCGCTGATGCAGCACCCGGCGGTGGCCGACGGCGCCGTGATCGGGGTGCCGGACGAGAAGTGGGGCGAGGCGGTGAAGGCCTGCGTGGTGCTGAAAAGCGGCGCCAGCGCAACCGCGCAGGAGATCATCGCGTTCATGCGCCAGCGCATCGCGCACTTCAAATGCCCGAGCACGGTGAACTTCATGGCAACGATTCCGCGCAACCCGACCGGAAAAATCTTGAAGCGAGTGTTGCGGGAGCCGTACTGGATTGGCAGGACGAGGCGCGTGAACTAAACGCGGCAGAACCTGCGGACAGCCCGGTCTCCCGGGCTGTCCACAGAGCTAACTACTTCTTTTTTTGGCCTTTTTTCTTGGCTTTTTTCTTCGCCATGGGAACTCCTTTATGGGTTGGAGAGACAATCACGCGCGCGCATTCCAGATTGGGTGCACGCGCGATTCAGGCACCGGAGCAAGCCGCGGCGCTTTGAATTCGGAAAGCGGGAAATTGCAAAAGAAGAAAACTGGAACGCGACGATTGGCCTTGAACTAGGCAACGCTGCGTGTTTTGGTAGTCATCACGGAGACGATTAATACTCCATAACCTGAATCCGTGCAACTTTGATGTCGTGCCGCCGGTCAGGTTTTGAATAATTCTTCGATCGGTTGGGGCTTGCGCACGCCGAATCCCTGCGCGTAGCCGACCTTGAGCACGCCGAGGTTCTGCAGGATCGCCTCCTCTTCCACGCACTCGGCGATCACGCCCACGCGCACGATCGCCTTGAGCTTGGCCGCGGCGGCGGCGTTGCGCTGGCTGTTGCGCACGATGGTGCCGTCCACCTTCACGTAGTCCACCAGCAGCGCCTTCAGCGGCTCGAAGGACACCGAGCGGCGCGC